>JBDKKE010000235.1:0-5025 GCA_039796255.1 Verrucomicrobiota bacterium
ACGGACTGCCCGGATTCTTCAGTCCCGCGACCCCGGGTTTTCCCAATGGCGCCTCCTACGAGGGGATCGTCGCCGACACCAAGTTCAGCGTAAACCGCGGGTTCTTCGACGATCGAATCACCCTCACCCTCAGCACGGAGACCCCGGAAGCCGTCATCCGCTACACCACCAACCGCTCCGAACCCACCGAGTCGGTCGGACTCATCTACACCGCGCCCCTCGAGATCGACCGCACGACTGTGATTCGGGCCGCGGCGTTCCGCCCGGGATGGGCGCCGACGGATCTGGACACCCAGTCCTACCTCTTTCCCTCGGACATCATCGCCTCGACCGTCATGCGCACGGCCATCACACAGAATCCGGTGTACAAGCCCCAGATGCGTCCGGCTCTGATGGATCTGCCCAGCGTCTCCCTCACCACCGCCAGGGCCATCAACGGCAATTCCGAGGTGCGGGCGTCCATGGAGTGGCTCCGTCCGGACGGCCAGCCCGGGTTTCAGGAACCCTGCGGCGTCCGGTACTTCGGCGGTGCCTTCACGGAGTTTTCGAAGAAGAATTTTCGACTCTATTTCCGGTCCGAATACGGGGTCTCAAAGCTGCGGTATCCGCTCTTCGAGGGCGAGAACCAGGGCGTGGAACCGGTGCAGGAATTCGACAGCCTGGAACTGCGCACCGGATCGCACGACATGGAGCAGCGGGGCTTCTACATGTCCAATGCCTTCACCGACGACACCCTGCTGGAAATGGGACGCCTGAATCCGCACGGCCGTTTCGTGCACCTGTACCTCAACGGGGTTTACTGGGGAATGTACCATCTGCGCGAACGCTGGGGCGCGGCCATGCACCAGAGCTACCTCGGTGGATCGCGCACCAATTACGAATCCATCAACGGCAACTGGAACGTCGGCGGCTGGGCAGATCCCGGGACGCCCTATGATGGTGACGGCTCCACCTGGGCGAAGATCAAGAGCCTGCGCAACCGATATGAGCAGGTGCGCCCCTGGCTCGATGTGCCGCAATACGTGGACTACATGGTGATGTGGATGTTTGGCGGCAGCGAGGACGAGTACCGCTGCGTGGGGCCCACGGTTCCCGGAAGCGGTTTTCAGTTCTATCTCAACGATGCCGATGGATGGTTGTGCGTGCCGAATTACTGCGCCGCCGGGGACCGAACGGGACGGGACGCTCCGGGAAAATCCGCGGGCGACGGCCCGGGCAGCCTGTTCTCCATGCTCTACAAGGAGGGCCATCCGGAGTACCGGACCCTGCTCGCCGACGCGATTCACCGGTCCCTCTTCAACGACGGCGCCCTGACTCCGGCACGCAACGCCGCACGACTCACCAACCGTACGGACGCCGTCGCACGGGCATTCATCGCCGAATCAGCGCGGTGGAATTACCTGAGTCCCGCGGCCTGGAACAGCCGCCGGGATTCCGTACTCAATACCTGGCTGCCCTCGCGCACGGCGGAGGCCCTGGGACAATTCCGGGCGGCCGGATTCTATCCCACGCTGGACGCCCCGACGCACCTGCCCGCTGCGGGACTGGTGAGCAACGGCATTCCACTGATTTTTGTGGGTCCGCTCGCGGGCACC
Source organism: Verrucomicrobiota bacterium (assembly GCA_039796255.1). Classification (GTDB taxonomy): domain Bacteria; phylum Verrucomicrobiota; class Verrucomicrobiia; order Limisphaerales; family UBA9464; genus UBA9464. The sequence goes on from JBDKKE010000235.1 coordinate 1,596, forward strand.
GTCCACTACACACTGGACGGCACCGATCCGCGTCTTCCAGGCGGGGCGGTATCGCCCACGGCGCGAACCGCCACTCTCGGCGGAGCCACCGAAATCCTGGTCCCGGCGGGATCGAACTGGCGGTGGTTCACCGACGCGGCCGGACTCAGTGCCAGCGACCTCGTCGAGGGAAATCCCCAGTGGTCGGCCTCCGATTGGAAGCACCCCGCCTTCAACGATGCCGGCTGGAGCGTCGGCCCCGCGCAACTGGGCTACGGCGAGGGGGACGAGGCAACGGTCATTCCTCGGGGCGACAACGCCCTGAACAAATGGATCACCTCCTACTACCGGCATTCCTTCACTGTGGACTCCACCGCCGGAATCACCCGGCTCTTGTTACGGTTGAAGCGTGATGACGGCGCCCTGGTGTATCTCAATGGTCGTTTGGCAGCGCGCGACTCCATGCCAGACGGAACCGTCACGGCGGGGACCCCAGGAATTTCAGCCCCCGACGACGGTCAGGGTTTCATTGCGCTGGAGGTCCCCCGGGAATCGCTCGTGAGCGGAGTCAATGTCCTCGCGGTGGAGGTGCATCAGGCCTCGGGGTCGTCCACGGACGTGAGCTTTGATCTCGAACTGTTGGTAGAGGTGCCCGGGGGCGGGACGAGTGGGGAGACTCCCCTACTCACCCGCAATACCGTGGTGAAAAGCCGTACCCGCAGCGGCAATCAGTGGTCCGCCATGAATGTCGCCTTTCTGCAGGTGGGAGAGCTGGCGGTCGCCCCCGGTGACCTGGCCATTTCCGAGCTCTATTGTCATCCGCCGGGAGGCGGGGACGACACCGAGTTCCTGGAACTGACCAATCTCTCCGCACATGCGGTCAATCTGCGCGGAGCGCGTTTCGTCGATGGCATCCAGTTTCAGTTCCCCGACACCTTCGACACTCTGCTGGGACCCGGTGAGCGATTGGTACTGGTCGCCGACGTCTTCCATTTCCGGAACCGCCATGGCATTGAGGTGCCCGTGGCCGGTCGTTATTTTGGTCAACTCGCCGATGCCGGAGAACGGGTGCAGTTGCAATCCGCCGCCGGATTGACGCTGCTCGATCTGACCTACGCCACCTCCCCGCCCTGGCCGGCCGGAACAGACGGCGGCGGCTACAGTCTGGTGTTCGCCCACCCGGAACGGGGCCCGAACAATCCGCTCGCCTGGCGGGCGAGCATTACCACCAACGGAACCCCGGGCGGAACCGACGCCACCCTGTTCTCGGGAGTTCCGGACGCCGATTCGGATGCCGACGGACTTCCTGCGCTCCTGGAGTACGCGCTCGGCACTCTCGACAACAATCCCGCCTCCGGTCCTGAGGCCCTGAGGCCCGGCTTCTCCGCCGCGGGAGCATTCCAGCTCTCCTTCACCCGCAGTCTGGCTGCAGACGATGTCACCGTGGAGGTGCAGACCTCGGACGATCTCTCCGTGTGGTCCTCCGCCCAACGTCTCTCCAGTGAACCGGTGTCCGCGGGATGGGTACGTGAAACCTGGGGCACACCCGCGACCGGACGCCCCCAGGCCTATTTGCGCATCCGCGTCCTACAAGCCTGATTCCTACTCCCACTCACTCTCCCCGTCCCCGTTTCCTGTCTTCGCCTCCCTTCTCCATGTCGTCCGATATTACGCTGATTTCCGCCGTCGAACTCGATGTCCGCCACGATCAACAGGTTCTCTTCAACCGTGCCTCTCTGGCGGTGATGTCCGATGACCGGATTGGTCTGGTCGGGCGAAATGGTTCTGGAAAATCCACCTTTCTCCGACTGCTGGCCGGTCTGGACACTCCGGATTCAGGGCGGGTCACCGTGCGGCGGGATCTGATCATCAGCTACCTGCCGCAAGAGTTTGAACTCGATCGCAAACTCACCGTGCGGGAAAACGTCCGCGCCGGGGCCCGCCAGATCCTGGACCTGATCCATCAGTTCGAAACCCTCCCTGCCAGTTCTCCGCGACACTCGGAGTTGGAGGAACGGATCCAAGCCCTCGACGGCTGGGATCTGGACCATCGGATTGAGACCTCGATGGCTCACCTCAATTGTCCGGAGGGGGATCGCCGCCTCGACGGACTCTCCGGCGGTGAACTCCGCCGCATCGCCCTGGCCCGGGCCATTGTCACCCGTCCCGAACTGCTGATTCTCGACGAACCCACCAACCATCTGGACACCGAGTCCGTGGAGTGGCTGGCCGAGACGCTGGAGTATTATCCGGGCGCTTTTCTCCTGGTGACCCACGACCGCCATTTCCTTGATCGCTGCGTGAACCGCATCGTGGAACTGGCGGACGGCACCTTCTGGTCCCATGCCGGCAATTACGCGGACTACCTGGAGGCCAAGGCAGTTCGCGAGGCCACCTCGGAACTGGTCGAGCACAAGCGCCAGGTCTCCCTTAAAAAGGAACTGGAGTGGTACCGCACCGGTCCCCGCGCGCAGCGCACCAAGTCCAAGATCCGCATGGCCAACGTGGAAACGGCCGTGGAGGTTCGGGCCCGGGAATCAGAACGCGACGTGGACCTGGTCATTCCTCCCCCGCCCCCGTTGGGAAACCGCGTCGTTGAACTGACAGGCATCGGCATGGACCTGGGCGGACGCCGCCTCTTCTCCGACATCAACCTGACCTTCGCTGCGGGACAACGGGTGGGCATCACCGGACGCAATGGCCTGGGCAAGACCACGCTCCTGCGCATCATGCTGGGCCAACTCAAGCCCACCGACGGCGACGTGCGCACCGGACAGCTCACACGCTTCAACTATGTCGATCAGGGGCGCCTGCAACTCAACCCGGAGAAGACGCTGCTGGAGGAGGTCGGGGACGGCACCGAGTTTGTCATCTTCGGAGAATCGCGCCTGTCACTGCGGGCCTACCTGAAGCGGTTCCTGTTCGCCGACGATCGCATTGTCACCAAGGTAAAGCATCTCAGCGGTGGCGAACGCAGCCGTTTGCTGCTGGCGCGGATTCTCAAGAATGGCGGCAACTTTCTGATCCTCGACGAACCGACCAACGATCTCGACCTGCCCACGCTGCGGGTGGTCGAGGAGGCGCTGATCGCCTATCCGGGGGTGGTGGTGGTGGTGAGCCATGACCGCTACTTCCTCAATCGCGTCTGCACCGACATCCTGGCCTTCGAAGGCGAGGGACGGGTCACCCACAGCGTGGGCAATTACGACTACTATCTGGAAAAACGACGACGCGATGCCGCCGACGCGGCCCGCGCTGCGGCGCCCCCGGCCATCGCCACTCCGGCGCCCGCCGCACCCACTTCCAAAAAGCGCAAGCTGAGCTTCAAGGAGCAGCAGGAACTCGGCGGCATCGAGGCCCGCATCCACGCCGCCGAGGCCGAGGTGACCCGGATTGAGGCGCTGCTCGCAGATCCCGACTTCCACCGCAGCCAGGGTGCCCGGGTGGGAAC
>JBDKKE010000236.1:0-2747 GCA_039796255.1 Verrucomicrobiota bacterium
GACTTCGCGGTGAAGGTGAAGCTCAACCTCATTGGTGACCTGGTGAAGGGGAAGCGCGTGGTGATCATCGACGACTCGATCGTACGCGGGACGACGAGTCAGGCGCGCGTCACGAGCCTGAAGGAGGCCGGAGCCAAGGAGGTTCACGTGTTGATCTCGTGTCCGCCGCACCGGAATCCCTGCGTGTACGGAATCGATTTCCCGGAACGTTCGAAGCTGATGGCGGCGAACTACACGCTCGACGAGATCCGCCAGTATCTCCACGCCGATTCACTCGGGTACCTGAGCGAGGATGGCATGGTGAAGGCGACGGGGTTGAGCAAGGAGTCCTTCTGCCTCGCCTGCTACAACGGGGACTATCCCGTGAAGTACGACCCGATCCTCGACAAACACATCATCGAGCGGCGCCGTGCGCGCGGCGGCAGCCTGGTGGCCGAGTTGGAGGCGGAGAGCCGCCACATGCGGTTGCTCTGAGACGGGAACCTGCGGGTGCGAAGAGGGAGGGGTTCGCGCGGAGCCGCGGAGCGCGCGGAGAGGTTTTCCGTTTGAGGCCTTCGGTGGAGCGGGTGGGGCGAGTGTCCTCACGAGCTGCCAGGGAGTCCCAAGTTTCAAGATTCAAGTTTCAAGCCCGGCTGTCACGTCCTGATTTAAACTTGTCACGTTGTCGACCAGGGCCTTTTCTTTTCGGAGGCGGAAGCGGCGTGGTTTCGGGTGGATTTGCGATTGAGGTAGACGTGAGCCCCCTTTCAGGCTTCCCTGAAGTGGGATGAAGACTCTCAAGGACCCCTCCTTTGACTCCGGTTCCACGCCGATCGTGCGTGTCGTCAACTCTCCGCAGGAACGTGCCTGGTTTGATTCGCAACTTGAGGAGTCCCACGATCTGGGTGCCACCCGCTCCGTGGGCGACTTCCTGCGGCAGGTCGTCGAGATCGATTCCAAACCCGTAGCCCTCCTGGCCTGGGGCCCCGCCTGCTACGCCCTCAAGGACCGGGATCGATGGATCAGTTGGAGCGCGCCGCAAAGGATCGCCCGCCTCAAGCTCATCGTTCAGAACCGCCGCTTCCTGCTCATGGTCCCGAAGGCGACCTCACCCAACCTGGCCTCCATGGCCATGGGAGCGGCCTTGCGGGTCCTGCCATCCCAGTGGCTGGAAGCCTTCGGCTACCGTCCCCTGCTGGCGGAAAGCTTCACCGATCCGGAGTCCCACGCCGGGACCTCCTACAAGGCCACCAACTGGCGGGAGTTGGGCACCACCGCCGGCTACTCCCGCAGCCGGATCGACTTCTATGTCGCCAATGATCGCCCCAAACATCTCTGGTGTCTGGAGCTTAACCCCAAGGCCCGCTCCCTCCTCCGGGCGCGGGATCTGCCACAAGAGTATGCCCGCGCCTTGTCCTCGGTCCCGCAGGGGGTCCTTCCAATCTCCCTCTCCCAGTTTGATTCGCTTCGCAAGGCCTTCGCCCAGGTCCCCGATCCCAGGGGCGGCAAGAACAAGCGCTTCCGCATCGGGGTGATCCTCGGACTCGTCGCCATGGCCCTGATGTCCGGGCGGCGCGAGATTGCCGAGATCGCCCGCTTTGCCACGAGCCTCACCCAGGAACAGCGCAAACGGCTGATCCTGCCTCTGCGGAAGGGAACCAAGGCCTTCCGTGAAGTGCCCGGCTACCAAGTCTTCTACCGACTGTTGTGCCGCATTGATCCTGAGGCCCTCAACCGGGTCCTCAACGCGTGGCTGGCGGCCAACGCCAGCCAACTGCCCCAAGCCCTGGCGCTGGACGGCAAGATGGTCCGCGACCATTTCGGCATCCTGAGTCTCGCGCGCCATGGCAACGGAGCCCCCGAGGCCATGGCCGTCTATGACCAGAAGGAAGGCACCGCACGCTGCGAACAGAACGTGGCTGCCGAACTCATCGGCTCAATGCCCTCGCTCGACAACAAGGTGATCACTGCCGACGCGCTGCACTGCCAGCGCAGGCTGGCCCGTGACATCGTGGAGAAGGGCGGGGAGTACCTGCTGCAGATCAAGGGCAACCAACCCCATCTGGAAGAGCGGGCCAAGGCGAAGGATGCGACGCCGGGCACCCCCTTTTTGCCCTGAGCGAAAGCGGGCACGGACGGGTGGAGCTTCGGGCGCTGCATGCGTTCCCGACCGATGGGATGGAGATGGATTTCCCCTTTGCCCGGAGCGTGGTGGTGGTGCGCAGCGAACGAACGATCAAGAAGACTGGCGTCACCACGCAGGAGACCCGGTACTACGTCAGCAGCCTCGAACCCGGGGAATTGGCGCCGGAGCAGTGGCAGGACTTGGTTCGGGGCCACTGGGCGGGTGTGGAGAACCGCAATCACTGGAGACGGGACGCACTCCTTGGGGAGGATCGATCCCGGAGCCGGAACCCCCGGTTGCTCGCCAACCTCTCGCTCATCCGTGGCGGTCTGCTGCGATTGCTGCCGCGGTGCTTTCCCGGCGAATCGATCCCGGTGATCCGGGAACGACTCCAGTCAAACCCGAACCTCGCCATCAGCGCTCTCCACGCCCTATGACTTCAAAAGGAAAGACCCTGGCTCATTCCGAGCCGGCTTTCGGCGGAGCCGGATACCGGGCGATCCGTTCCTCCAGCGGACTCAGGACGGGGGGCTGGTTCGTGTCCCTGGGCTTGCTGTCCCCCCGAACGTTCATCGCATCCAACACGATATCGAACACGGCGCGATTGTTGGTCAGCCAGGCGCGGCCTTCGCGTGAGGCCTCG
>JBDKKE010000237.1:0-4340 GCA_039796255.1 Verrucomicrobiota bacterium
GCACCTGCTCCCCTTGCCGGTCATTCCCGGCCCGAATCCATGAAACCGTTCCAGAAGCCCGAATCCTCCGAACTCCAACAGAAGCTGACCGCTGAACAGTTTGCCGTCACCCAGCAGTGCGGCACCGAACCGCCGTTCCGCAATGCCTATTGGGACAACAAAAAGCCCGGCATCTATGTGGATGTCGTGTCTGGGGAGCCGCTGTTCAGCTCGTTGGACAAGTTCGACTCCGGTACCGGGTGGCCCAGCTTCACCAAGCCGGTCATCGAAACGCAGGTCGTGGAGAAGGCCGATCGGGAGCATGGCATGGTGCGAACCGAAGTGCGGTCCAAACAGGCGGATTCTCACCTCGGTCACGTCTTCGATGACGGTCCGGGCCCCAAAGGTCAGCGCTACTGCATCAATTCCGCGTCGCTCCGTTTTGTGCCGGTCGAGCGCATGGCCGAGGAAGGCTACGCGGCCCACCTCGGACCCTTCATCGAGGCCGGATTGATCGGAACGCCCACCGTTGCCGCCGCTCCCGACGCCAGTGCCACACCCATGGGCAAGGAAACGGCCATCCTCGCCGGCGGGTGTTTCTGGGGAATGGAAGAGATCCTGCGCAAGATCCCCGGGGTTCTGAATACCCAGGTGGGCTACACCGGCGGCACCGTGGAGCACCCGACCTACGAGTTGATCTGCACCGGAAAGACCGGGCACGCCGAGGGTCTGCGCATCGAGTTCGACCCCGCCCAGATCCGCTACGAGCAGTTGCTCGGCTATTTCTTCCGCATGCACGACCCGACCACGCTCAACCGCCAGCACAATGACGTCGGGACGCAGTATCGCTCGGCCATCTTCGTCACCAGCGAGGCACAGCGCACCACGGCGGAGAAGGTGAAGGCTCAGTTCGACGCCTCGGGCCGCTTCAAGCGGCCCGTTGTTACCGAGATCACCGCCGCCTCCACCTTCCATCCGGCGGAGGAGTACCATCAGAACTACCTTCTGAAGAATCCCAACGGCTACAACTGTCACGTGCTCCGGGATTAGGAAGTCGGGCAAAACCTCCCTGGAAGGACAGGCTTCGCGCGACCGAGTTCCCTTCCGTACGACGGCGTGTTCGGCGTGTTCGGCGTTGTCACCCAGCGGGCGGTTTGGAAGGCTCCGCAGGTGGCAAATGTGTTCTGGCTCTTTGGCCGATCGGGCGCTGGCAAGACGACCCTGGCCAATCGCCTGTGTCAGGAACTGCGTGAACGCAGCCGTCCCGTCGTCTTCATCGACGGCGACCTGGCGCGCTCCGGTCTCAGCTCCGACCTCGGCTTCACGCCGGGTTCGCGCACGGAGAATCACCGGCGCGTCGCCGAAGTCGCCCGTCTGGTCTGCGAACAGGGCATTACCGCCGTGGTGGCCACCATGGCCCCCGAGTACGAGCAACGGGACCTGGTGCAGCGGGTTCTGGGAGACCGCATCGTCTGGGTCTACGTCGAGGCACCCCTGGAAGAATGCCTGCGACGGGATCCCAAAGGGCTTTACCGGAAGGCGAAAGACGGGAAGCTTAATCATCTACTCGACTATCCCTTTGAAACTCCCCGTCCCCAGGAACGCGAAATCGTGGTCAATACCACCTCAGCCCCCGTGGACGACTGCCATCATCAACTGCTCGGCGACGTACTGCGCCGGATGGGCGACGTCGGAGTCTGAGCATCCCATCGCTTCCCCATTATGAGCGGCGTCTCCCGAAGAAACCTGTTCCGGGTGTTCACACGCCGACTCGATTCATTGCGCCCCAAGGCAGCCCCGGTTCCCCACCCCGATCCCGCCCGCGTTGCGGTCATTCAGGGACGCCACTGCCAGGCGCTGACCCAGGGGTGCCGAATCTGCGTGGACCAGTGCCCGGTCTCCGGAGCCCTGGTCATGGATGCCGGCCTACCCATCATCGTCGCCGACGTCTGCAATGGCTGCACGGTCTGCCAGCAGGTGTGCCCGGCGCCCGTGAATGCGGTGCTGGTCATCCCACGACGGTAAGATCGCCGTGACCTCCCGCCCCCCTGGGAGGTCACGATGTATTGAACCGCAGGGGGAGTGCCGTCCGGGCCGGTGCGCGCCGGTTTCCGCGACCTCGCGGTCGCCTCCCTGGCCCTCTATGCGGCACCCGGTTGACCGCGGAGAATGGACATTACGGCGGATTCCGGACGCAGATACCGGGCAGCAGCGGCCTGAACGTCCTCCAGCGTGACTGCGGCAAAGCGCGCGTCGTCCTGATCCCCGTGGTCGAAGCCGAGGCCGTACAATTCATCCAGGGCCGCCGACAGTGCGAGGTGCCCCAGATCCTGCCGGGCAATCTTCTTTTGTCCGATCACCTTGGCCTGCGCCCGGGTCAGTTCCTCGGCGCTCAGACCACCGGTTCGAAGCAATTCCGCCTGGGCGCGCAACTCAGTCTCCACCTGTTCGGCATGTTCCGGTGACGTGCCGCAGTAGAAGGCGAAATAGCCCGGGGTCCGACCCACGAAATGGGAGGCCCCCACGTAGTAGGCCAGACCCAGTTCGTCCCGGATGCGGAGAAACAGGCGGCTGCCCATGTCGGAACATGCCTCCTGCAGCAACTCCAGCGCGTAGCGGTCCGGACTCTCCAGGGTTGTTCCAGGGAATCCCAGCACCAGTACGGCCTGCTCCTTGTCCCGTGTCGCGTCGCTGCGGGAGGCAGGCCGCACGGCGCCGGGTTGCGGCAGGCCCGGGACGCCATGGCCCGGTGTCCAGTCCCCCAGCGCGGCTTCCACCGCCCCGCGGACCGCGTCCACATGGATGTCGCCAAAAATGGCCAGAACGGCGTTGTTGGCCACCACCAGGCGTTGATGGTGCTGTTGCAGATCCTCGCGACTCAGACCGGACACGCTGGCCTCGGTGCCCGCGACGTCGAGTCCGTAGCCCTCCTCGCCAAACAACCCCCGCCGCATGATCTGAAAGGCGGACGGCAGCAGTTGATCCCGTTGCCCGCGGATTCCCGCGAGCTGGATGGACCGTTCGCGTTCGAGGGCGCCGGACGGAAAGGAAGGATGCCGGAGAACGTCCACCACCAATTGCAGACCGGCCTCAAAGTCGTCCCGCAGCACCTCGGCACTGACGCCGAAGCTGTTGTTGCCCGCGTAGGGATCCAGACTGCCCCCCAGGCTCTCGATCTCTGTGGCAATCTGCTCTGCGGAGCGCTTTGCCGTCCCCTTCATCTGCATCTTGGCCATCAGTGCGGTGAGCCCGCTGTTGGCTGTGTTCTCGGCCATGACGCCCCCGCCGAGGGCCAGGCGGAACTCGACGAACGGAAGACGGTGATCCTCCTTCACCAGCAGGCGCAATCCGTTGGGCAGGTTAAAGCGACGCACCGGAAGATCCGTCACGGAGGACGCAGCCACCTCCTGAACCGCCGCCACCCCCTTGGGGAGCAGTGCGTAGGTGGTGCGGTTGGTTTCCACCAAATACTTGCACGCGACCCGCCGCAAATCCTCGGGCACCAGGCGTCCGACGGCAGCCAGGTACCGCTCACTGAAGCTGAGGTCATGGGCCAGAACCCAATTGGCGCCCAAGTCCTGCGCCTGCCCCTCCATGGTCTTGCGGGTGGCCAGGGTACCGGCGGTGAACTGCTTCACCGCCTTCGCCAGTTCGGCCCCGGACACCAACTCCACCTTCATCCGCTCCACCTCCGCGAGAATGGCGTCCCGCGCGGCGGCGAACCGGTCGCCGTCGCAGACTCCGCTGACGCCGAAGAGTCCCTCGACGCCCGGTGAATAAATCCAGGCGCTGACGGAGTGGGCCAGGCCAGCCTTCTCGCGCACCGCCTGATACAGGCGGGAACTGCGGCCATTGCCCAGGAGTGTGGACAGCACGTCGAGCGCTGCGATGTCCGGATGGCGCGGCTCGGGAATGTGCCAGGCGATGTGAAAATGACCGAGTTCGACGGAGGCCTCTTCGACGACTTCGCGGGGGGAAGTCTGCAACGGTTCCGGAAACGGATGGGACGCCGGCACTGCCCGGGCCCCCGAACCGGCGAACGCCGCCGTAATCCGGGCCAGCATTTCGTCCGCATCGATGTCCCCCACGACCAGGAAGAAGCAGTTGTTCGGGGCGTACTTCTCGGTGTAGTAGGCGACCAGATCGTCCCGCGTCACGCGGTTGAAGATGTCGGGCAGTCCAATAATGGGATACCGGTAGGGGCTGCGGGTGAACGCACTCTCAAACAGCCTGCGGCCCGCCTTGCGCCCGGGATCGTCATTGCCCATGTCCATCTCCCGACGGATGACGTCCAGTTCCTTGACCAGTTCGTCGGCCGGAAGGGTGGCGTTCTGGAAGATGTCGCAGAGGATGTCCACCGC
>JBDKKE010000238.1:0-11926 GCA_039796255.1 Verrucomicrobiota bacterium
CCGGATGCCGTCATTGCGGACTTTGTGACGTGGGTGAATCAGGGCGCCGTCGACCCGCGCGACCAGCCGCCGAATGCGTCGACGGCCACGCCGAAGGACAGCGCGGACTGGGCCGCAACACTCGAAGCGCGCAAGGACTGGTGGAGTTTCAAGCCGGTCCAAACGCCGGCCGTGCCCAGGGTGAGGAATACCGGGTGGTCGGAGCATCCGGTTGATCGCTTTCTCCTCGCGCAGATGGAAGGACGCGGGCTGCAGCCCTCCCCCGCGGCCAGCCGCGAGTCGTTGCTGCGTCGCGTCACATTCGCGCTGACGGGACTGCCGCCCACGGCCGGCGAGATCGATGACTTCTGTCGCGACGTTTCACCCGATGCCTATGAGAAGCGGGTGGACCGGCTGCTCGCCTCACCCCGTTTTGGCGAACGTTGGGCGCGGCACTGGATGGACCTCGTCCGCTACTGCGAATCGCACGGCAGCCAGGGTGACCCGGAGCTGCCGATGGCCTGGCGTTACCGGGATTATCTGATTCGCGCCTTCAACGGCGACGTGCCCTACGATCAGTTTGTCCGCGAACACCTCGCCGGGGATCTCCTGGTGAATCCGCGTCTCAACCGCACCGACGGCTTGAATGAATCGATGCTCGGCCCGGCGCATCTACGGATGGTCGAGTTCGGTTACGTTCCGGTGGACGCACTGGATGACCAGGTGAAAGTCGTGGACAACCAGATCGATGTCTTCTCGAAAGCCTTCCTGGGGCTCACCGTTTCCTGCGCGCGGTGTCACAATCACAAGTTTGATCCCATCAGCCAGAAGGATTTCTACGCGCTCTACGGTGTCTTCGCCAGCAGCCGTCCGGGCCAGGTCGTGGTGGATGATCCGGCCTTGCAGCGAACGAACCGGGCCGAACTCGCGGGGTTGAAAAAGGAGATCCGCGCCGGCTTGGGCAATGCCTGGGCCGTGGCGGCGGAGAGGTTGGGGACGGAGTTGACCGAGTTGACCGCGCGCAACGCGGAGAAGGAACAGGTGGCGGCTGGAATCCACCGGCTGTCCCGGGAAATCGCGGAGGTGGAGTTCCGGGCGCGCGCGGAACTGGCCCGGCAGCGGGGAGCGGTGTTTTCGAATCAACTGCCCGCACCACTGGCCCGCTGGAGTTTCGAGGGTGATTTGCGGGATGCCGTCGGCACCATGCACGGACGGGCCGAAGGCGGCGCTGTCGTCCGTGGCGGCCGTCTGATCCTCAACGGCACGAACGCGTGGGTCGTGACCGAGCCGCTCCCGGCCAATCTTCGGGAGAAGACACTCGAAGTCTGGGTGGCTCTGGACCGACTGGATCAAAAGGGCGGCGGCGCATTGACGGTGCAGACACCGGACAGCGAGAACTTCGACTCAATCGTCTTCGGCGAGCGGGAAACGGCCCGTTGGATCGCCGGCAGCGATTTTTTCCGCCGCACCCAGGACGTCGGCGGCCCGGCCGAAACCGCCCCGCCCGGTGAACTCATCCATCTCGTGGTGGTTTATGGAACCGACCATTCCATCACGCTCTATCGCAATGGAACCCGCCACGGAAAAGGCTACCAACACGGCACGCTGCAGCCGTTCGCCGCGGGCAGCGCCCGGGTGGTGCTGGGCAAACGTCATCTGGCCGCGGGCATCACGGCCCTGGCTGGCGAGATCGAAGAAGCCAGGCTTTATGCCCGCGCCCTCACCGAGGATGAAGTGGCGGCTTCGTTCCAGGCCGGGGCGATCCGTGTGGATGCGGAAACGCTGGCGAAGTCACTGACCCCAGCGGAGCTGGAGAAACGGTCGGCCCTCGGCCAGGAGTTGGATCAGCTTCGGGCGGTCCAGGTCGGGCAACGCGACCAGACGAGCAGCATGGAAACGTTGAATGCGGCGCTGGCGGACGCCGGGAAGAACAACGCCAGTCCGCTTCATCCGTGGGTGAAATTGTCCGGTCTGACCGGCAGCGCGTTTCAAGAGGGCTGGAGTGAACTGGCGACGTTCTGGAAGAACGAGCTGGCTCGGCGCCGCGAATTCAACCGGACAAATTTCACTCATGGCTGGGACCTGCGTGGCGACGAGGCGCGCCAATGGTTCATGGCCGGCGATGCCGCCGGCACGCCGGTTCCGGCGGGTGAGTTTTGTATGGAGATCCAGGGCGACCGGGTGGTGCGCGGGCTTTATCCAGCAGGCGTATTCAGCCCTACGCTGACCCGGAAACAAGGCGGCGTGTTCACCTCGCCGCGGTTCAAGGTGGAATCCGACAGCATCAGCGTGCGTGCGCTGGGCGAGCGCAGCATGGCACGGCTCGTCGTCGAGAACTACGCCATCGGTGGTGGCGGCCTGTACCCGGCCGTGAATTTGAATGGCGACGAGATGAAATGGCTCCGTCTCGACACCGCCTACCGCAAGGGCGCCCACGCCTATTTTGAGTTTGTCACCGCCGATGATTCCCCCAACTCCGGTTCCGCCGAAGGGGGGCGTGCGCACTTCGGGGCTGCCGAGGTGGTTTTTCACCACGGTTCCCAGCCGCCCCAGGAACTCCTCGTGCCCGCAGCCGCCGTGCTGGCGGGCGACGCGCCTGCATCGGTGACGGAATTGGCCGAACTCTACCGCCGAAGTTTGATGGCTGCCGTCCAACACTGGCGGGAGGGAAAGCTGAGCGACGAGGAACTGGCGTTCCTCGACTCCTTCGTTCGCCGGGATCTGCTGCCCGCCTCGCTGCCGCGCCTCCCTCAACTGAAGGAGTCGGTGGCCACGTATCGCCGGCTGGAAGCGGAGATTCCGGTCCCACGCCGCGCGCCGGGTGTGCATGAAGCCGCCGCGTTCGATCAACCCTTGTTCGTGCGCGGACAGATCACCCAGCCTGTCGAAGGGGTCCCACGCCGGTTCCTCGAAATGTTCGATGATCGACCGTTCCCAACCGAGTTGAGCGGACGGCTGGAACTGGCCGCCAAGGTGGCGAGTCCTGCCAATCCCCTGACGGCGCGGGTCATGGTCAACCGCGTTTGGCATCATCTCTTCGGACGCGGCCTGGTCGGGACGGTCGATAACTTCGGACGGCTCGGGGAAAAGCCGACCCATCCGGAACTGCTCGATTATCTCGCGGCGCGTTTTGTCGAGCATGGTTGGTCGATCAAGGAAACGATCCGGTTCCTGGTAACCTCGCGAGCCTTTCAGCAGACGGCTGTGGCTTCCGACGACGCGCGTCGAATCGACCCGGGCAACGAACTGCTCTCGCATGCGAACGTGCGTCGTCTTGAGGCCGAGGCCATTCGCGATGCCGTGCTCGCGACCTCCGGTCAGCTGGACCCGAAGATGTACGGGCCGGGGGTGAACGTCTATTTCGTTGCCAAGACGGAAGGCGGCGGGCCCAAAGGACCGCTCGACGGCGACCGCCGGCGCAGTATTTACCAGCGCATTCGCCGCAACGCCGCCAATCCTTTTCTCGAAGCCTTCGACGCGCCCAAGCCCATGAGCACGCGTGGCAAACGCGACGTCACCAACGTGCCCGCGCAGTCACTCACCCTGTTGAACGATCCGTTCATCATCGACCAATCCGTCCAGTGGTCGAAGACGCTGGTGACGAACGGAGGAGGAGCCGACGAACGGGTGCGCGCCATGTTCTTCCGGGCGCTGGGCCGCGCGGCCACGGCGGAGGAACTGGGCAGCAGCCGCGCATTTCTCAACGAACTAGCTGCAGAACACTCGATTCCGCCGGGCGACCTCGAGCAGAGCGAACGCGTCTGGCAGGACTTTGCACAATCCCTCTTCTGCCTGAAGGAATTCATCTATGTCGATTGATCGATCCCGCTCCGTCAGGCGCCTCGCGGACCTGATTTCCCGGCGCGACATGCTCGCGAAGTGCTCGACCGGCTTCGGCTTGGTGGCGTTGTCCGGCCTCCTGGGTGAAGGCAAAGTCCTCGCTGCCCACGAGGCGACAACGAAACTTAACCCGTTCGCACCGCGTCTGCCGCATTCCCCGCCAAAGGTGAAGAGCGTCATCTTCTGTTTCATGTCCGGCGGGGTGTCGCATGTGGATACCTTCGATCCGAAGCCGCGCTTGAAACGGGATCACGGCAAGCCGATGCCCATGCCGGTCCGGCCCACCATGTTCAATGATAACGGCAACATCATGGCCAGCCCGTGGGAGTTTCGGAACCGCGGCCAGTCCGGACTCCCGGTCAGCGATCTGTTCCCCCACATCGGCGCGTGCGCGGACGACCTCGCCGTGATCCGTTCGATGACCAGCGTGGCGAACGAACACGCGCAGGGGAATTATTTCATCCATACCGGCTTCTCGCTCGCCGGATTTCCCAGCGCGGGCGCGTGGACGAGCTACGGCCTGGGCAGCGAGAATCAAAACCTGCCGGGATTCGTGGTGCTGGCCAGCGGCGGCGCTCCCCTGGGCGGCGTGAACATTTTTGGCAACGGCTTTCTCCCGGCCGTACACCAGGCGTCCTTCATCGACCCGACCCGGAACGAACCGCTTGCCAATATCACGCCGCGGGAGGCCGACGGACTGCAACGCAAGCGGCTGAAGTTTGTGGAAGGCCTCGACCGCGGCCACCTCGCGCGGCTGCAAGGCGACGAGCAGGTGGAATCTGCCATCCAGAATTACGAGATCGCCTACCGCATGCAGTCCGCCGTGCCGGACCTCGTCGATCTGCGGGGCGAGAGCGAGGCCACGAAGAAACTCTACGGCCTGGACTCACCGGTGAAGGAGAAGGCGGAATACGCCCGGCAGTGCCTGCTCGCCCGCCGGCTGGTCGAGCGCGGGGTGCGGTTCATCGAGCTGACCTGCCTGCCCCGCCCGGCGGATCCCGGCCAGATCGGTAACCCGTGGGATCAACACGGCGTGCTGAAGGCCGGCCATTCCGAGATGGCGTTTCAGGTGGACCAGCCGATCGCCGGCCTGATTCACGATCTGAAGGCGCGGGGCCTGTTCGAGGAGACGCTCATCGTCTGGGCCGGAGAATTCGGCCGGACGCCCTTCGCGCAATCGAACGACGGACGCGATCATAATCCCTTCGGATTCAGCGTCTGGCTGGCTGGCTGCGGCATCAAGGGGGGGACGGCCCACGGAGCGACGGACGAACTCGGCTACCACGCCGTGCAGGATGTCTGCACGGTTTATGATCTGTGGGCGACCGTCCTTCACCTGCTGGGCATGGATCACGAGAAACTCACCTATCGTTTCGGTGGGCGGGATTTCCGCCTGACCGATGTCCACGGTCAGGTGATCCGTCCGATTCTGGCGTGATTCCAACACGACGATCACAGGTTGCGTCGTGATCCGCCCTCTAGGCCCCCAACTCTGGCATGGCCAGGTTCCTGCCTGACACTTCAAAGGTCGCAGTTGTAGTTTGACCTCCATGAAAGCCCCGTCCTCCCTCCAAGCGTACACACTTGTGCGTCGCCTTGGCTGGACGTTGATTGTGATCGTTGTTTTGGGATGCCAAAGCTTCGCCGGACGCGCCGCCCAACCGATCACGCCGGCGCAGTCGGATTTTTTTGAGAAACGGATTCGCCCGTTTCTGGCCAACGATTGCTACCAGTGTCATGGCGCGAAGAAACAGAAGGGCGGGCTGCGGGTGGATTCGCGCGACGGGTTGCGCCAGGGCGGCGATTCAGGACCGGCGGTGGTGCCGGGCGATGCCGCCAAGAGCCTGCTCATTAAGTCGATTCACCACGAGCATTCCGAGTTCAAGATGCCGAAGGATCGGCCGAAGCTGTCCGATTCCGCCATCGCGTCGTTTGTTCAGTGGGTGAACGACGGCGCGCCCGACCCGCGGGATCATCCGCCGGCGACCGAATCTGCCCGGGGCGCGGATTGGGCAAGTGTGTTTCAGGCGCGCCGCGAATGGTGGAGTTTCCAGCCGTTAAAGAATCCGACGCCACCGGCAGTCCAGGATGCCCGTTGGTCGGATCAACCAGTCGATCACTTCATCCTGGCCAAGCTGGAACGTCAGGGGATTCGACCTGCCCTCCCGGCGAGTCCGGCAACCTGGCTGCGTCGTGCCCACTTTGTGATCACCGGTTTGCCACCCACGCCCGAGGAACTCCAGTCGTTCCTGGAGGACACTTCCCAGGCCGGGCGGGCGCGGGTACTGGATGGCCTGCTGGCTTCGCCGCACTACGGCGAGCGCTGGGCCCGCCACTGGATGGACCTCGTCCGGTTTGCCGAGACGTACGGACACGAGCAGGACTTTTCCATCCCGCACGCCTGGCAATATCGGGACTACCTGATCCGGGCGTTCAATGCCGATGTTCCCTACGACCAGTTCGTGAAGGAACACATCGCCGGCGATCTGCTCCAGCCTCCCCGGCGGCATCCGACGGTCGGGTTCAACGAGTCGGTCATCGGCACCGGTTGGTGGTACCTGCACCAGGCCACCCATGGTCCGGTGGATCCCGATCAGGACGAGGCGGACCGCATCGACAACCAGATTGATGTGTTCTCGAAGACCTTTCTCGGACTGACCGTCGCCTGCGCGCGTTGTCACGATCACAAATTCGATCCAATCTCGACTCAGGACTATTACAGCCTGACCGCGTATCTCCGCGGCTCGCGCCAGGATATCGCGTGCCTGGATCCCAACGGTACGCTGGAACCGCGGGTCGAGGAATTGCGCAGCCGGCATGACCGTGAAAGCGAAACGTTGGGCAGGGCGCTGACCCGCGTGCGCGCGACGGACGGGCTCAACATCGCGGCCTACTTGGAAGCGGCGCACGAAATTCTGTATGGACAACCCAAGCCCACCGACGCCGTAACGAACCAGCGGCCGGACCTGATATTCGAGGATTTCGAAGACGGCACGTATGCCCGCTGGAAGGTGGAGGGAACCGCGTTTGGCTCGGAGCCGGCCGCCGGCAAGCATGCGAAACAGCAGGCCGTGGAAGGATTCCAGGGCCGGCGTCTCGCGAATAGCTTCACTCAAGGGGACGCGCCCAAAGGAGCGCTCCGTTCAGCGCCATTCCAAGTCCATCACCCCTACATCCGCTTCCTGTTGGGGGGAGGAATTCCGACCAAGAACGCCCGATTCGCCCTGCGAGTGGAAGGTCGCGAGGTCCGCGAAGCCTCAGGGCAGAATCGTGAACTGCTTGAGCCAAGAGTCTGGGACGTCCGGGAGTTTCTAGGGAAGGAGGCGACGCTGGAGATCATCGACGAAGACGACCGCACGTGGGGCCACATCAACGTGGACCATATCCTCTTCAGCGATTCACCCGATGTGGGACGGCCTGGCTACGCGCGACCGATCACAGCGGTGGCGAGCGAGCGCGGGCTGAGCACTGCGATCCTGGAATCGTGGATGACCGAGTTGGCCTCCGATGAAGCCCGCAGGCCCTCCCATCCCTTGCACTCCTGGCGGGCAGCATTGGAACGGGAGCACCCAAACCCATCCACGAGCCCGGAGACGCCCGCGCCCGGGGTAGAACCTTCGGAGCCAGCGAGGGGGCAGAGGAACCGTTCCAGCGGTTCGAACGATCCGATTGACCAGCCGTTCCCAGCCCCGGACTTCAAGACGTGGTTCCCGAGCGGGCAGGCGTTCGGTTCGGGGCTGAGTTCCGTCGCGGCCGGCCGCTGGCGGGTTGACGGCAGCGGGATCGAGTTCCTTCCTCCCGAGGTCGCACACAGCGGACGATTGGCCACGGCACTGCAGGGAACCCTGCGTTCGCCCACCTTCACGATTACACATTCGAACATCCATCTGCATGTCGCCGGTCGGTCGGGACAGGTCCGCTTGATCATCTCCCGCTACGGCCTGCGCGAGTTCAACCCGCTCCTGTTCGAGCAGACGTTGTTCGACGTAAACACGGACGGTCAGTTCACCTGGCACTCCATCGCCTCCGGGTTGCACCGGCACATCGGGCGGCTGGCCTATCTTGAGCTCGTCGATCCGGGCGATGGCTTCGTGGCGCTGGATCGCATTGTCTTTTCAGCGAACGCCAGGCCACCGGTGGACCCGCCCTGGATCGCAACATCCCCGAACAACTCCTCCCTGGAACAGGCCGCAGCATGGGAGGCGGCAGTTCACCAAGCCATGGATGCCTGGATCCGCGCACGGCCCGACGCAAACTCGGCTGAGTTGATCTCCTGGCTGTCGAGGAAGCGGCTGGTGGATTGGGGGGCGTCGGCCGCGGAAATCGCCGGCCTGGTCGACCGGATCGGCGAGGCATCGGAATGTTTGCCGTCGCCGATGCGTGTGCTGGCCATGACTGACGGCAGCGCCGAGCCTACGCGAGTCTTTGTCCGCGGCGATCCCAGAACACCGGGCACGCCGGTATCCCGGCGCGTTCCTGAAGCGATGGATTGTTCGGCCGTTGCCTCCGCCGCCAATGGAAGCGGTCGCCTGGAACTGGCGAACTCGTTGCTCGCCGAGTCGAATCCATTGACGCACCGGATGATCGTCAATCGCGTCTGGGCCCATGTGTTCGGACGCGGGCTGGTGGCGACGGTCGACAATCTGGGAGCCATGGGCGAGGCCCCAACCCATCCGGAGCTGCTGGATTATCTCGCCCGGACTTTTCGGGCGGACGGCGGTTCGATCAAGAGGCTGATTCGGACGCTGTGCCTGACGCGGGCGTTTCAAATGTCGAGCGTGTCGGAAGATCCCGTTGCGGCGACGCGCGATCCAGAGAACGCGCTGCTGCATCGGATGCGTCTGCGACGCATGGAAGGGGAGGTGATTCGCGACAGCATGCTGGTGGTCGCCGGGCAGTTGAATCGGGTTCAGTTCGGCCCGTCCGTTCCTACCTACTTCACACCGTTCATGGGCGATCGAATGTGGGTCAGGAATGCGAGCGGCCCCATGGACGGCGACCGGCGGCGCACGATCTACCTCGAGACGCGCCGCAACTTTCTGTCGTCCTGGATGCTGACGTTTGATCTCCCGTTGCCAGATACCACCGTGGGGCAGCGGAACCGGTCCAACGTCCCCGGCCAGGCGCTCGCGATGATGAACGATCCGTTGGTTTATCAACTGGCCGCTGCCTGGGCCGGGGAGAGCCTGAAGCAGTCCGGTCTCTCGGAACGCGAACGGATCGAGCACTTGTTCCTGAGTGCTCTGGCGCGCCGGCCCAAGCCAGCAGAACTCGATCAGATGATCGTCCTTCTCCGGGCACAGGCAGCCGCGCGTGATTCGTCCGGTGACCCGGCATCGTTGGATGCGTCCCTGTGGTCCGATGCCTGCCATGTTGTCTTCATGATGAAGGAGTTCATCCATGTCTACTGACACGCGAAGTCCACTCAGCACGATGACCCGGCGCCAACTGTTGCGCGAAGGGTCGCTTGGTATTGGCGCTGTCGCGCTGTCCTCCCTGCTCGCGGACTGGAGCCTGGGCGCCGTCGCCGGGACCGGCCGGGACCCGGTCGTCGGATGGCATCACCGGCCCAGGGCGAGGAACGTGATCTTTCTCTACATGGACGGTGGAGTGTCGCAGGTGGAAAGCTTTGACCCGAAACCCAGGCTCAGGCGCGAAAACGGAAAGCCGTTTGGGATGAAGATGGAGCCGACCCAGTTCGAGGACAATGGCGCGGTCTTGGGCAACCTGTGGGACTTCAAGACTTATGGGCACAGTGGGCTGCCCGTGAGCGATCTGTTTCCGTTTGTCGGCGGCTGTGCGGATGATCTCTGCGTCATTCGTTCGATGGTTTCCAACTTTTCCGAGCACAACGCCGCCAACTACTTCCTGCACTGCGGCAGTGGCCTGGCGGGCCGGCCGAGCATGGGCGCCTGGGCCACCTACGGTCTGGGTTCAGAAAACCGCGACCTGCCCGGGTATGTCGTGCTCGACGGGGGGTTAATTCCGTCCGGGGGTGTGGATTGTTTTGCGGCAGGCTTCCTGCCAGCGAGCTATCAGGCATCGCTGCTGCGCAATCAGTCGCCGGCGCTGGCCAACGTGCAACCGATGGAGTCGCAGGCGCGCTGGCAACAGAACAAACTCGCCACGTTGCGCGCTCTCGACGCCGGCACCATGGCCGATCTCGGTCCGTCGGACGCATTGGAGGCGTCCATTCTCAATGCCGAGCTGGCTTATCGAATGCAAATGGCCGTACCAGACGCGACCGACATTGACGGCGAGTCGGAAGCGACACGGCGTCTCTACGGAATGGAGGCAACCTTCGAGCACACCCGTTCGTACGGCCGGCAATGCCTGGTCGCGCGGCGGTTGGTGGAGCGCGGTGTGCGCTTCATCGAATTGACATGCCCGCGCGCCCACGGCACCCAGCGTTGGGACGCCCATGGAGATCTTCGCAAAAACCATTCGCGCAACGCACTCGCGATCGATCAGCCCATTGCTGGTCTCCTGACGGATCTCAAGGCGCGTGGTCTTCTGGACGAAACCCTGGTAGTTTGGTCCGGCGAATTTGGACGCACGCCATTTGCCCAGGGCGGAAGTGACGGCCGCGATCACAATCCGTTCGGTTTCAGCCTCTGGCTTGCGGGCGGCGGCATCCGGGGCGGAATGACCTACGGCGCAACCGACGACTACGGGTACAAAGTGGTCGAGAACAAGGTCGAAATCCACGACCTGCATGCCACCCTGCTTCATCTGCTCGGTCTGGATCATGAACGCCTGACGTATCGATTCGGCGGTCGCGACTACCGTCTGACCGATGTGCATGGCCGCGTCTTGAAGGCCATTCTGGCCTGATGAAAAGGGCAGCATACTGACGATGAACTGGTGACGCCGTCAGAGAGCCGGCCGCAGGACCGCTCCGCCAAGGGGTTCGGCGGCGGATGTCCTGTCCCCAGGGTCTTCCTCACCCCCGCCGGTGGGGCGAACCTCCCCGGTGAGCCGTGGGCGGGTGGAGTCACCACCACGTTGACCGCGGTCACACGTACGGCTCGGCGGGAGCCTCGCCCTGCCGGTGGGTCGCCTGAGTCGGGCTCGAGATCCGGCCATTCCAGGCTGGCCTTGGTTCGAAGGCAGAGGATCCTGCAGACAACCAAACCTTCCCCATGCCCATCGTAACCAACGTCCTGTCCCACTGGACTGAACTCTATTCCGACCGCGTCGACGACGTCGAATACGGGGACCACCTCTTCTACTTCGGATTCAAGAACCCGCAGGACATCCTCGTGACGACCTCGCTGTCCGCCGCGACCGTTGGCGTGGATCTGGACCGCCGCTTCGTCGGGTCCATCGGGGCACGCGTGCATCGCTACTTCCACTTCGATTCCAAGGGGGTCCTTCAATACAAGGAATTGCCGCCGTCCTACGAATGGAACTCGGAGTATATCAATCGCTGCGTATCCGTCGCCGTGCGGACTGCGGTCCACTACGCCAGCGGGACGTCCCTCGCGAACGTTTATGTCTTTCAGCGGCCCGCCCTGGCGGACAAGGCACGCGAGAAGGTGTCCATCAAGACGGTTTCGGCAGCCCCTTTGGGAAAAAAGAAGGCGTCCCATCGAACCACGGTGTCCGGTGCGGCGGAGGTGCTGAAGTCCGAATGGGGTTCCATCGAGCGCGACGTCCGGAAGCAGTCGGCGGCGCTGCTGGGAGCGCGCCGAATTTCGATTGAGGTGAGGAACGGCGGCCTGCCGAGGGTTCGACGCCGGCCCCCATTGGGCATGGCAATTCCGGTGTCGGGGCGCCCGGTCACGGCGTCCTGAACGACTCCGACGGGAATGGGCATGGAATTGGACGCAGTGTCGTGCGATTCGGGCTGTTGTTGGTCAGGTCGGCGGAGTGGATTCGAGTGGGGACTCGCAAAGCTCGTCCCTCCGGGGGTGGTGCTAGTCGGCGAGGAGGTAGCGCAGGTCGTCGAGGGTGAGGGCGGAAGAGAAACGTTCCTCCCCGAGGACTTCCTCGGCGAGCAGGTGCTTCGATTTTTGCAGGGAACGGATCTTCTCCTCGATGCTGTCCTTGATGAGGAGACGGTAGGCCATGATTTTGCGGGTCTGTCCGATGCGGTGGGTGCGGT
>JBDKKE010000239.1:0-17316 GCA_039796255.1 Verrucomicrobiota bacterium
CGGCCCCTGGATCGAGTTGATCGGGGCCGCCGGCACCCCGCGTGAACTGCGGGCCCTGTACGACCAGTTGCTGTCCGGCGGATTCAACGACGACGCTTCCACCCGGGCATTGACCTCCCTCGCCGAGGCCAACCGTCTGCGCAAGGCACGCCCCGACGGGAACCTGTCCGGTCTCGCCGGCCTCCTGGGCAGTCCCACGGAATCCGTCCAGATTGCCGCCCTGCGTCTGGCGGGGGAATGGAAGGATGCCGGCGCATTCGCACCTCCGGTCACCCGCCTGGCCGGAGCTCCTACAACCCGGCCTGCGGTGCGCTCCGCGGCATTCGCCGCCCTGCGATCGCTGGGCGGCCCCGGCACCGCGGAGGCCCTGGCGGGGCTCGGAGTGAACACCGATCCATCGGTTCGTCGCTCCGCAGCGGCCACCCTGGCTTCCATCGATCTCGCCCGGGCCACTCCCCTGCTGGTCGAACTCGCACGCTCCCCAATGCCCGAGGCGGAGGCCGTTGAATTCTGGCGCTCGGTCCTGGCCGTCAAGGGGGCGGGCAAGGCGTTAACCGGGGCGTTGCCGGAGTCCGGGCTCAACCCGGACGTGGCGCGGGCCGGCATGCGGGTGGCCCGCGAGGGGGGCCGCAGCGATCTGGACTTGGTGGTCGCGCTGGCACGGGGTGCGGGTCTGGCCTCGGACAGCACTACGGCGGGTGCAGAATTGATCCGCGAACTGGCCGCCAAGGCGGCGGCACAGGGTGATCCCCGGCGCGGGGAATCCCTTTACCGCCGAAATGATTTGGCCTGCGTCAGTTGCCATGCCATCGGCGGCGCCGGCGGACGCGTCGGCCCCGACCTCACCAGCATCGGGGCCAGCGCCCCGGCGGACTACCTGGTGGAGGCCGTCCTGCTGCCCAACGCTAAGATCAAGGAGGGATATCACAGCGTCATTCTCACCACCCGGGACGGCACTGAATTCACCGGTACCCTTGCCCGCGAAACGCCGGAGGAAGTGGTGCTGCGCACCGCTGCAGGCGCTGAACAGTCGGTTCCCAAGCGCGACATCGCCCAGCGCGAGCAGGGCACTCTGTCCCTGATGCCTGGCGGACTGATCGATCCGCTCGATGCCCAGCAGCAACTGGACCTGTTCGCCTTCCTCAGTCGTCTGGGTAAGCCCGGAGAATTCGATGCCGCCCAGGGCGGAGTCGCCCGCCGCTGGCGTCTGGCCCAGACCGTCCACACCGACGCCCAGTCCGGCCAGGAAGCGTGGCCATTGGAGGCGAAATGGGACGACCGTCGCTGGGCCCCCGTTTACTCCCTGGTGAACGGGTCCGTGACCCGGGAGTTGATTGACGAGACCACCAAAGCTCAGGCCTGGACTTCCAGACTGGGCGTGTACGCGGCGACCGAGGCCACCGTCGCCACGTCGGGGCCGGTCCAGTTCCAGTTCCGTGCCGGCGAGGGTGCGGAACTCTGGGTGGATGGCCGCCTAGTCGGAGGACCCGGAAACCACCGGGTGGATCTGAAGGCCGGTGCCCACCGCGTCATTGTGAAGCTGGATCCGAAGCGGATTCCCCCGGCGATCCGGCTGAATTCCCCGGATGCCACCTTCGTACTGAACTGAATCCGCCCCGTGGAGTCTGAACGAGCGTGACGCCGCTGCCGCCTCCGTTTCACCACGTCCTGAACGCCGTTGAAGGCTGGCTGGGCCTGGGACTTCCGGCCGAGGCCCTGGCCGAACTGCAGCGACTCCCCGAGGGGCTTCAGAATGATCCCGCCGTGCTCCACGCCCGGTTCGCCATTTGCGCCAACGGGGCCGATTGGGATGCGGCCTTCGAATGGGCCGAACGTCTGGTGCAGATGCATCCCGATGAGCCCGGCGGATGGATCCACCGGGCCTACGCGGCGCGGCGGCGGACCGGTGGCGGATTGACGGAGGCGTTCAACCTGCTGCTCCCGGCCGTCGAGCGGTTTCCCCGGGAATCCGTCATCCCCTTCAATCTCGCCTGCTACTGCGCCCAGCAGGCGGAACTCAATCAGGCGTGGAAATGGCTCGAACTGGCTTCCAAAGTCGGAGGTGTGGAACTGATCCGGCGCATGGCACTTTCTGACGCCGACCTGTGCCCTCTCTGGCCTCGAATCGCCACGCTGCAGTAGGGACTGGCAGGGAACCTGACGCGTCCCCGACTTCCCCCATTAGGAACTTGATGCCATAGTTCTCCCGGGATTGGGCACCGGAAGGATTCGCGTGATGCGGAGAGTTTTCATCGTGGGCGTGCTGGTGGCGGGGTTGGTCGCCGCCGCCTGGGCGTATCAACGACGGCAGTCCACTGCCGTCGCCTACCGCCTACCCACCGTGGATCCGACTCGCGCCGAGTCCGAACTGCACCGGGAGGTCCTGCCCGTGCTGAACCGCTATTGCTGGGACTGCCACGGTGACGGGATCAGCAAAGGCGACGTTGCCCTCGACCGCTTCACCAACGCGACGGCCGTCCTCTCCGACCGCAAGCTGTGGGAGCGGGTGTTGCACACCGTTGCCAGCGGTGAAATGCCTCCGCCCAAAAAGTCCCAGCCATCTCCCGCTGAACGAGAACACGTGGTGCGCTGGCTCGAATCCACCCTCTTTCCCGTGGACCCCGAACGCCCGGATCCGGGCCGGGTCACCCTGCGCCGGCTGAACCGGACCGAGTACGATAACACCATCCGCGACCTGGTGGGGGTGTCCTTCCAGCCCGCCGCAGATTTCCCCGAGGACGACGTGGGGTACGGATTCGACAACATCGGGGACGTACTGTCGCTGCCTCCCCTCCTGCTGGAGAAGTACCTCGCCGCTGCCGAGGCGATTCTGGATGAGGCCATCGTGGATGGCCCCCGACCAACCCCTGTTCGCAAGATCGAGGCGGCGAAGTTTTCCGGAGGCAACGATGTGGGTCCGATTCGGGGACTCTCTTCCAACGGCGAACTCACCGCCAACTTCCGCGTCGTCCATCCAGGGCGCTACCGCGTCACCATCCGCGCCTATGGCGATCAGGCGGGGCCAGATCCGGTCCGGATGGCCCTGCGGGTCAATGGGGCGGATGTCCGGCGGTTTGATGTGAAGGCCAAGTCGGAGAATCCCGGACACTACGAAACCGACCTCCCACTGGACGCCGCCGGTGACCAGCACTTGGCGGTCGCCTTCCTCAACGACTTCTTTCAGGAGAAGTACGTGGAGCGAAAGCGCGGGGAAAAGCCGCCCGTCCGCGAGAAGGTGTCCGAGGACCGCAACTTCTGGCTGAACGAGCTCACTGTCACCGGGCCCATGGACGTCCAATTGCCCCCGCCGGAGTTCCATCAGCGGCTCTTCGGAAATCGGAAACCGGAATCCGGCGACGAAATCCATGAAGCGCGGCGAATCCTTGGTGATTTCGCCGGGAAGGCATGGCGACGTCCGGTCACTCCTTCCGAACTGGACCGTCTGTTGACGCTTTATCGGCAATCGCGCAAGCAGGGCGACCGGGTGGAGTCAGCGGTGAAACAGGTGCTGACTGCGGTGCTGGTGTCTCCCCATTTCCTATTTCGGGGAGAACTCCAACCGGAACCCAATAACCCGGCCTCCATCCACCGCGTCGGCGAATACGCCCTTGCCTCCCGTCTCTCCTATTTCCTGTGGAGTTCCCTTCCCGACGACACCCTGTTCCAACTGGCCGGCGAGGGGCGCCTGCGCCGAAATCTGGACGCCCAGGTGCGGCGGATGCTTCGCGATCCCAAGGCCCGCGCCTTGACGGAGAGCTTCGCCGGACAGTGGCTCGGTCTGCGAACCCTGGGAATTCTGGAACCGGACCGCGGCAAGTTTCCCGCCTTCAACGAGGACCTCCGCAGCAGCATGCGCGACGAAACCGAGCGCTTCTTTTCCTACGTGGTGTCCGAGGACCGTCCAGTGATGGATTTCCTCCTGGGCGACTACACCTTTCTCAACGGAACCCTCGGCCGCCACTACGGCATTGCGGGACCGGACGGCGACGCGTTTGTGAAGGTGTCGCTGGCGGGGACGCCGCGTCAGGGACTGCTGACCCAGGGAAGTATTCTCACCCTCACTTCCAATCCCACGCGCACCTCGCCGGTGAAACGCGGGAAATGGGTCCTGGAGAATCTGCTCGCCACCCCGCCGCCACCCCCGCCACCCAACGTTCCTGAACTGGAGGCGGGAGAGAAACTTCAGGGCACCCTGCGCCAGCGGATGGAAATGCACCGCGAAAACGCCATGTGCGCCAGTTGCCATGCGCGCATGGATCCCATCGGATTCGCGTTGGAGCACTTCGACGGGGTGGGAGCCTGGCGCGAGATGGACGGCACGGAACCCATCGAGGCGGCGGGCGAACTGAATTCCGGGGAAAAGTTTGCCGACCACCGCGAGCTCAATCGCGTCCTGTCCACCCACCGCCGGGGTGACTTCCTCCGCTGTCTTTCGGAAAAGATGCTGACCTATGCGCTGGGCCGAGGACTGGAGTACTACGACCGGCCAGCGGTCCAGAAGATTGTCCGGGATCTGGAGAGCGGGGATGGACGTTTCTCCACCCTGGTGCTGGGAGTCGTTCACAGCGCGCCCTTTCAACTGCGCCGCGGCGAAGGCGATCCCACCCGGGTCGCCACCCGCTGATCGCGAGGCGGCCCAACACCTCAATCCCGCTGCCCAAAATCGCCGCGGGAGTCTGGGTCAACCCGCCACTGGACCCACCCGGCGCAGGCGCAGGATGGGCTCAGCGGCCGCGCGGGACGCCGCCAGATCGACCTCAAACTGCGCGACCCAGTCATTGTGGGCCTCGGGATCCACCAGCACCTGATCCACCCGCCAGGTCCGCTTGTCGTCCGACGGCACCACATAGGTATGCCGCACATTACGCGCCGCGGGATCGAGCAGCAGCAGCCCGTGGGTCGCGAGATAGGAATCCAGCGATGCTTCGAGGGACGCTGGTGTCGGGAGCGGCCCCTCGGACTCCACCACCACGCTCGCATCTGCGGGTGTTGCGGGTGTTGCGGGTGTTGCGGGTGTTGCGGGTGTTGCGAATGTTGCGGGCGTTGCGGGCGTTGCGGGCTCTAGGGCGCTCAAGGCGGCGGAGAAGTCTCCGTTAGCGAAGGCGCGCAGGAAGGCGAAGACTTTGGTGCGAATGGCGGCTGTGAAGGCCTTGGGGTCACGGGTGACGTCACGAGCTGCCTCCTCCGCGCCGGGAGGACGCACTTCGGCGGCGTCTCCGGCCGTCGGGCGGTAATCCGGATTGCGCATCTTTTCCCACTCCTCCAGCAGACTCGAGTCCACCTGCCGCAGCATGCTGGAGAGATACAACTCCATTTCGCGAACGGCATCCGTCTTGGCGGATTCCGGCACCGTCTGGGCCAGCACCTTGTACACACTGTTCAGGTGCCGCAGCAGCACGCCCTCGGCGCGCTGAAGTTCGTAGATCTTGATGTAATCCGCGAACGACCGGAATTCCTCAAACATCTCCCGGACGATGGATTTGGGACGGATGTTCTCCTGTCCCACCCACGGGTGCTTCTCCGCCCAGGCATTGAAGGTCTCGTAGACGAACTCACGCCGGGGCTTGGGGTATTCCAGCTTCTCCAACTCCTCCATCCGCTGGTCATACTCCATGCCCTGCGCCTTGAGTTCGGCGACTTTCTGTCCCTTCAACTTGTGCAACTGCGCGCGCAGCACGATGTCCGGATTCTCCAGGATCGCCTCCACCAGCGTGATGAGATCCAGACCGTAGTCCGGCGCCTCACGGTCCAGCAGCGGCAGCGTGTCGAGCAGGTAAAGCGACAGCGCCTGGTTCAGGGAGAAATCCTCTGGAAGCGCCACATTGACCCGCAGCTGATACCGCTGAGTCCCCGCCGCAGTGTTCGCCGGATCTCTGGGAACAATCTCAATGATCCTGCGGTCCACCAGCGAGCGAAACAATTGCCACGCCCTGCGGACGTGCGCCTTCTTGGCCTTCTCTGAGTCGTGGCAGCGCCGGATGATCTCCCGCATGGCGCGACACCCATCGCCAGGACGTCCCAGGACGCTCAGCAGCATGGCATGGGTGACCTGGAAACGGGAGGTGAGTCGCTCGGGAGGCGCCGACTGCAGGCGCTCGAAGGTCTTCCGGTCCCAGGCAACGAATCCCTCCGGTGCGGACCGCTTCACCACCTTCTTACCCGACTGCTTCGACTTCTCCTCCAGCTTCAGATTCTCGACCACATGCTCCGGCGCCTGGACCACCACCCAACCCACGGAGTCGAAGCCCTTGCGACCGGCACGTCCGGCGATCTGGTGGAAGTCACGCACGCTCAGAATCGCCACCTTCTCCCCGCCGTACTTGCTCAGACGCGTAAACAGGACCGTCCGGATCGGCACGTTGATGCCGACTCCAAGAGTGTCAGTACCGCAGATGACCTTGAGCAGACCGCGTTGCGCCAGTTGCTCCACCAGGATGCGGTACTTGGGTAGCAGACCGGCGTGATGCAGTCCCAACCCCTGTCGGAGCCACTTCTTCAGCTCGGGTCCGTACGGGCTGGTGAAGCGGAATCCCTCGAGGGTCGCACTGATCGCCGCCTTGTCCTCCCGGCTGGCCACATTGAGGCTGGTGAAATCCTGCACGCTCTCCGCCGCCTCCGCCTGGGTGAAATGGACGACATACGCCGGCGTCCGCCCTGCCTCGATCAGGCCTTCCAGGGTCTGGGCCAACGGGGTCTCCGCATAGGAAAACTCCAACGGAACTGGTCGCACGGCGGACTTGACCGTCACCGTCGATTTTCCATTGAGCCGCGTCATTTCGGCGGCGAAGAAGTCGGTGTCCCCCAGCGTCGCCGACATCAGGAGAAAGCGGGTTTGCGGCAGGGTCAGCAGCGGCACCTGCCAGGCGACACCGCGGTCGCGGTCGGAGTAATAATGAAACTCATCCATGACCACGTCGTGGACTCGGGCGTCCGGACCGTCCCGCAGCGCGATGTTGGCCAGGATTTCGGCAGTGCAGCAGACGATGGGAGCATCGTGGTTGACCGTGGCATCGCCGGTGGACAGCCCCACATTCTCCGGGCCAAATTCGCGGCAGAGCGCCAGCCATTTCTCGTTCACCAGCGCCTTGATCGGACAGGTGTAAAAGGAGCGCCGTCCCTTGGCGAGCGACTGAAAATGCAGCGCGGAGGCGACCAGAGATTTTCCCGATCCGGTGGGCGTGTTGAGAATCACGTTGCGGTCCTCAAACAGCTCCAGAACCGCCTCTTCCTGGGCGGGGTAGAGTTCGAGTCCCTTGGCCGACACATAGTCGAGGAATCCCCCGAGAACCGAGTCCGCGGAGGTGGACTTCAACTTCACCAACTGGTCATACAGCGTCACCGCACCCAGCAAGCCATGAAGCCGTCCAAAGGGCACGCTCTCCCTGAGCCGAACTTTGCGTCCCTCGCCGCCCATGAGCGGCCCACCGCGTGCCGACCCTCACCGCGTCCCGGCGTCACCGTACAAATCCCTTGGGGAGACCGCCCGTTTCCGCCAAGTCCACGGCGTTCCCGCACCCTGAAGAATGGACCGCAGGGGTGACGTCATCCGGCTGCGGGCGTATCCAAACAACACCCCTGCCACCAGGAACGACGGCAGGCAGAAAAGCAGCATGGGGAAAACGATCACCAGCAACACTGTCTTGCCAAAGGCCTGTCCGGGTTTGGCGCCGGACAGCGACAACCATGCGCCCATCCAGGCCAGCGCCAGCAGGTCCAGCGGAAGGGTGACCAGCAGGTACATCCACATACCCCAAGCGGCGATGGCGTTGGTCGAACCGGTGCCGGTGGCGCCGGTGGTTTGGGCAATTAGGAAGGCATGAACCGCCGGACCCACCGTCAAGGCCGTCAACAGGAGGATCAAAGGCCCCAGGAATCTGCGCCGCAGGGCCGTCCATTGAGCGTCCAGAATCTGTTCATCGGTCAGCGGCGTACTGAGCAAAGTCTCCAGCCCCCCATCGCGGCGTCCGCTGACCCAGAACTCGCAGGACTGCCAGGCGAACAGCAACTTGATGAGCACCAGCACCGCGGTCAGGAGAAGCGAGGCGGCGGGCGACTTGGCGCCGGTGCCGAGGATTGGCGCATAGGTAAAGGGCAGCACAGGATCGCCTCCGGACGCCAGGTTCGCAACCACCACGAATGAGCCCATCGCCGCCAGTCCCCAGATCCACCAGCGGAGTCCAGCCCGGGCGGAAATTAGAGCCAACACGGGATTCCGTTCCAGGAGGCGGGCGGACAGTCGTCGTGCTCCCCCTCCGGATTCCTTCTGCGACCCACTCCACCTCGAGATCTTCCCGTCGCCGTCCCCCAAGTCCCTCCAACCCCGCGCCGTCCGCACCACCGCAAATCCCAGGAGCATCCACATCATTCCCTGTCCCAGGATCAGGGACCACCAGAATGGACCCGCATCCAGCCGATAGGCGGCGTCCGACGACGACTGCACCGCCACCCACGGACTGACTGCAAGGAGCGCACCCAGCGTTCCCAGCCCCCCGGAAGTGGGCGCCAGACGGGAAAGTAAACCGACTCCAAAGACCAACCCTGTCAGAAGTCCACCGCTCCAGGCGACCGCCCGCGAATGACGGTGCTGCACGGCCGACACCGCCAGGGAGAGCGCGAGGGAAAGCATTAGCGTGTGCATCAGCGCCAGCGCCATTCGCCAGAACTCACCGCCCGTCACCCCGCCCAACAACCAGGCCACCGCCACCACCGGCAACACGGCGAGAAGTGCCAGAAAGGCATGAAGACCCGTCACCAGGAGTTTGCCGCTCACGATGTCCAGGCCTCCAAGGTCGGTGAGGAAGAGCAGTCCGAGCGTTCCCTCCCGTCGTTCCCCGCTGATGGCATCCGCGGCCAGAAAGGTCCCGCCATACACTGCAAACAGGAACGCCCCCGTGGTCAGGGCGTTGAAAAGGAATTGGCCGGCGACCCGCAACCGGGCGTCGGTGAAGGCCATCACCGCAAAGGCCAGCAGCGCCGCCGACGCGGCGGTCATCCACCGCACCCGGAAGGTGAACCGCCGCCGCGACGACACCCGCAGTTCCCGAACCGCGATGGGCAGGAGGGTCATCCGGTTGGACGGTGGCAAGGCCGGTGCAAAATGGCGAGTGGTTCGTCTCCTGGCAGTCGGTCATCGTCGCTGCTCCCCACCAGGAGTGCAGCAATCCCATCCAAGGACTTCATCAAAAGCCGGGAAACACGCTCATCGATCACCCGTTGAACTCCCGGTGAGCGCACAATCAACTCACCGATGGCGTCCGCTGGTTGATTTCCGGATATCCAAGCCCCAGGGCGGAGCCACCAGGCGGTGGAGAAATGTGGGCACCTCATGCGCTACCCCGAATGGAGGCTTGAGTGCGGACCCGATTGCTCACCTACTTTGACCATAAGACACCACGTCCATGCCCACACTGAGCAACAACTTTACGGCGGTCGAAATGTGGAACCTGAATCCGGGCGATGCCGAACGGGGGCCCTTCATGGTGGTCCAGCCGGGGATTGCTCCCGGGGACGACCAGGTGCGGGAATCGCTGTTCCTTCTGCGACCTGACGGGAAATGGGTGGATTCCCTGTACTACGGCGCCACCGGAAAGCCAGAGCTCCTGGACGAGGCGCTGTTTCCCTCGTCCAAGGCGGTCATGGAGCTCTTCGGGCACCTTGGCCCCACAGCGGAAGTGGAACCCACCGAGATCAGTCCGGCAGATCTCGCCGCGTGGTTGCAGCGAACCGCCGGTTCGAATCCCCTGCAGCGTGTAAGAAATTTTCTGGAAGGCTACCGGCAGCGCCACGCGCAGCCCTGAACCCAAACCCCACCCCCCGTATGGATCTCCCGAAAATCGCCCGGACGGCCGGTAAGTTCTCCCTGCCGTTCCGCGTGACCGACGGCGACAAGTTCCGCCTGAAGGACTTCGATCCCGGTGACACCCTGCACCTGGACTTCGAGGATAAACCACGCGCCCGGGAAGCCCTGGCCATGGGCGTGCAGGCGCTTGCCGAGTATCAGGACATGCTCTACGCGCAGGATCGGTGGGGGGTGTTGCTGATTTTCCAGGCCATGGACGCCGCAGGAAAGGATGGCGCCATCAAGCACGTCATGTCCGGGATCAATCCCCAGGGCTGCCAGGTCTTCTCCTTCAAGGCGCCTTCCAGTGAGGACCTGGACCATGACTATCTGTGGCGCTGCATGAGATGCCTGCCCGAGCGCGGACGCATCGGCATTTTCAACCGCAGCTACTACGAGGAAACCCTCGCGGTACGGGTGCATCCGGAGTTTCTGGAACGTCAGCGCCTTCCGTCTTCGCGAGTCACTAAAAACATCTGGAAGGAACGCTTCCAGGACATCCGCGGATTTGAGCGCTACCTCGGGCACAACGGGATCGTGGTCTGCAAATTTTTCCTCCACGTGTCCAAAAAGGAGCAGAAGAAGCGGTTTCTCGAGCGGGTGGAGAATCCTGAGAAGAACTGGAAGTTCTCCGGCGCCGACATCGAGGAACGCGGATACTGGAAACAGTATCAGGAAGCCTACGAGGACATGATCCAGAATACCGCCACCAGGGATGCGCCCTGGTACGTGGTACCCGCCGACAACAAGTGGTTTACCCGCCTCGTCGTCGCCGCAGCGGTGATCGATAAACTGTCCTCACTGGACCTGCATTATCCCAAGGTCGGCAAGGCGAAGCTCCGGGAGCTGGCAGCGGCCCGGAAATCGCTATTGGCGGAGAAGTGACGTCGCCCCCCCATTTTCCCAGTTCAATCCGCGAGTTGCTCGATCAAGGCGGGACGCGCCTCCGCCAAACCCTTGTAGTCGGCGATGGACGCGGGCATGGACTCCAGCAAATGACGGAAGGAGGCCCGCACGACGGGATCGGTCAGCGCCTCCGCCAACGGATGCACCGTCAGCCAAATGACGAAGACGATGCCATCCGCCGCCGGCAATGCCCGAAACGCCTGGTGCTCGACCCGCAGCCACACACCGGACACGGACGCCCCCCTCGCCAACCGCGGCGGGGACAGGGCGGGATGCAGGTTGCGATCCGGTACTGCCGCCAACCCCCAATTCTCCCGGGAGAGCGTGGCATCCGGCGGCAGGCGATCGAGAAAGGCCCGAATGCGTGTCCCAAGTTCCGCATTCAGCGTGGGCACCGGAGAATGGATTTCAATCACCGTCCGCCCCAGTTTCCCAGCGGGATCCCAGGCCGAGGGATCGCAGACACAACCACCCGCCATCCGAAACTCGCCCTCGTCATCGCGCTGAAGCAGAACAAAGTCTGGTTCCCACAGCCCTCCAAGGATCCTTCCGGAATTTGCTCCCCCTCCCTTCAATACCCGCGCCTCCGGCTCCGGGAACAATCCCAGCAAGGCGTCCAGAACGACGTCCGCCCCGGATTTCCAGGGGGCATGCCGCTCTGGATGGGCCGTCAGGAGGGCGCGCCGCGCCGCCAGTTCGGGGGCGGCGGAATCCGCCACACGGAACCAAGGCTCCACGGCGGGCCGGAGGGCGAATTCAAACCGGAACGCGCCCGGACGGAAGAGCCGCGCGAAGTCCGGGGAGGGAGACCAAGGAGGTGCGGAGCTCACCGGCAGAAACTGAACGGAAGAAGGAATTGAGGAAAGCCCTCACCCTGCGCTTGTTCCTGCCGCCTTCCTCGTTACCTTCCCATGCCGCCAGATGTCCACTGCGAGTAAATCATTGAAGATGGTCACCTGCCCCAAGTGCGGGGCCCGTGTATTCATCCCCGGGAGCCTGGCTCCCCTGGAGTCCACCGCCTGCGCCAAGTGCGGGGGATCCATCATGATGCCCATGGATCTGCGGCAGTTCGAGCTGCGGGGGGAAATTGCCTCGGGTGGTATGGGTACGGTGTACCGGGCCTGGGACAACACCCTGGGGCGCGAGGTGGCGGTCAAACTGATGAAGCAGGAACTCGTGCATGACGAGGATGCGGTGAATGCCTTTGCTGCCGAAGCCCGGGCCTGTGCGCAGTTGAACCACACCAACATCATCCACGTGTACACCTTCGACCAGGAGGGCACTTCCAAGTATCTGGTCATGGAACTCGCGGACGCCGGCAGCCTTGATGACCGCATCGACTCCCTGAAGCGGGTACCGGAGCTGGATGTTCTGGACTGCGGCATCAAAGTCGCCAGCGCCCTCGCCACCGCCCTGCGCCATGGACTGCTGCACCTGGACATCAAGCCAGGCAACATCCTCTTCAACGCCGACGGCGAACCCAAACTGGTGGATTTCGGTCTCGCCCGGAAGACGGACGCCGATAAGGACTACCACGCCCCGGTGTTTGGCACCCCGTACTACATCGCCCCGGAGCGAGTGCAGCAAACCGGAGAGAGCTTCCTCAGCGACGAGTACTCCCTGGCGGGCACCCTGTATCACGCCCTGGTGGGACATGTGCCCTTCGAAGCGGCCAGCGTGGATGAGGTCATCGCCGCGCAGATCCATACCGAACTCACCCCGCCCATAGCGGCGGTCCCCGAAATCACCCAGCCCACCAACGACGCACTGGTGCGGGCCATGTCCAAAAATCCAGCCGATCGGTTTCAAAGCTACGATGAGTTCCGCATGGCTCTGGAGGCCTCCCGCAGTCAATTGCTGATCCGCACACTCACCGGAAATGCCCCGGAGGCTGCGACGCACGGTGAAACCCGTCGTTGGTGGCGACGCTGAGAAATAGCGGTAGGGAAATAGAGCGCAGGCCGGCAGGCCAGCCGGGGAGCGGGCCGGAATAGACCCAAGGCGATCCGTCCTTACCGCCCCTGCCCCACAGCTGGCCAGCTCTCCCTCCCCTCCCCGCCCTGCCGGCTTGCCCCTCCGCCCCCGGCGCGGACAGACTCCAGCCGTGCGCAATCCGATCATCGTCGCCCTCGACCTTCCTGACGCCACTGCGGCAATCCAACTGGCCCGCGACGTCGCTCCCTTCGTTGGCGCCTTCAAGGTTGGGAAAGAGCTCTTTGTGGCCGCCGGACCGGAGATCGTGCGCGAACTGCGTTCCACCGGCGCACCCGTCTTCCTGGATCTGAAGTTCCACGACATTCCCAACACCGTCGCCCGCGCCGTAGCCGCCGCGACGCGCCTGGACGTCCAGATGCTCACCATTCACTGCAGCGGTGGATCCGCCATGATGCGGGCCGCCGAGCAGGCGGCCCAGGCCACCGCCCGGGAACTGGACCGCCCGGCACCCCTGGTCCTTGGCGTCACGGTCCTGACGAGCATGGACTCCACCGCCCTGAGCGAACTGGGCGGTGAATCCGACCCCGCTGCCCAGGTACGGCGCCTGGCGCTGCTCGCCGCCGGGGCCGGACTGCGCGGGCTCGTCTGCTCGCCACTCGAACTTCCCACACTGCGTCCCCTGCTTCCTCCAACCATGCAGCTGGTGACGCCAGGGATCCGGGCGGCCTCCGATGCCTCCGATGACCAAAAACGCACCCTGAGTGCCCGCGAGGCGATGTCCGCCGGATCCAGTTGGCTCGTCGTCGGACGCCCTATCTACGCCGCCGCCGATCCCGCCGCTGCCGCCCGCGCCCTGTTCGCCAGTCTCGCCTGATACTACGCACCCGTATCAATTCGTTTGCCAGGTCGGCGCGGCGGGGAAATGCTAAGTCACGTGAGGACGACTTCTGTCATGACCCACTGGATGGGCACCGTCATCGGACTGGTCGCTGGGTTTGCAATGGTCACGGCGGCGGACTGGCCCATGTTCCGGGCCAATCCGCGTCTGACCGGAGTCACCGAAGCGCGCCTGCCGGAAAAACCGGTGCTGAAGTGGACCTTCAAAACTGGCGGCGAGGTGAAGTCGTCCGCGGCCATCGTCGGCGACCGCGTCTTCATCGGTTCCAGCGACTCCAACCTCTACTGTCTCAATCTTGCCGATGGAAAGAAGGTCTGGTCCTTTGCGTCCGACGGTCCGGTGGAGTCGTCGCCACTGGTGCTGGATGGCCGGGTGTATTTCGGAACCGCCAACACCAACGTGTACGCACTGGAGGCGTCCACCGGCAAACTCCTGTGGAGCTACGGACTTGAGGACAAAATCCTCTCCAGCCCCAACTGGGTCCAGACGCCGGGCTCCGATCGCCGCGACATCCTGGTGGGCGGCTACGACTTCAAGCTGTACAGCCTGGGGGCAGTCACCGGACGAACCAACTGGGTCTTCGAGACCGGCAACTACATCAACGGCACCCCGGCAATCGGGGATGGCCTGACGGCCTTTGGCGGCTGTGACGCCATCGTCCACGTGGTGGACGTTCTTTCCGGAAAAAAGCAGAAGGAGATCGAGGCCGGCGCCTACATCGCAGCGTCCGGAGCCCTGGTGGACGGGCGGCTCTACGTGGGTCACTACGAGAACGCCTTCCTCTGCGTGGACCTGCGTGAGGGCAAGATCGCCTGGTCCTACAAGGACCGCGCCTTCCCCTATTTCTCCTCTCCGGCGGTGACCGCCGACCGGGTGATCGTGGGCGGACGCGACAAGCGGCTGCACTGCCTGAAGCGGGCCACCGGCGAACCGGTGTGGGTGTTCGCCACCCGGGGCAAGGTGGACAGCTCCCCGGTGGTCGCCGGTGACCGCGTGGTGGTCGGCTCCGACGACGGACGCCTCTACATCGTCAGTCTGGCGGAGGGCAAGGAACTCTGGAACTACGAGATCGGCCAACCCGTGCAGAGTTCCCCGGCCGTCGTCGACGGCGCCTTCATCGTCGGTTGCGACGATGGATCGGTGTACTGCTTCGGAGGAAAATGAATTCCAAAGAGACCAGACCATGCCAGTTCCAGACTTCCAGACCATGATGCTCCCGACACTGGAGGCCTTAGCTGACCAGAAACCGCATACGTCACGCGAAGTGGCCGACTCCGTTGCCACACGGTTAAGTGTGTCCGAAGTCGAACGCGAGGAACTGCTCCCTAGTGGCGTCCAACCGAAGTTCAGTAACCGCATAGCGTGGGTGAAGACCCATCTAGGATTTGCCCGTCTTCTCACCAGCCCTGCTCGCGGCCAGATGCAGATTACTTCTCGAGGACTGGAAGTGTTGGCGAGGAAGCCTGCCCGCATCGACTTGAAGTTCCTGCGACAGTTTCCCGAGTACTTGGAAGCGCGTGGCGGAAAGAAGGACTCAACGGAATCCCCTTCTGAAGCTCCGGAACCGGGAATAGGTTCACCATTGGAGACATTGCAGAAAAGCTTCGCCGACCTTCGCACCACACTTGCCGCAGAATTGCTGGATACTATCAAGGCCCGCTCCCCGCAGTTCTTCGAGCGATTGGTTTTGGAACTTATGCAGAAGCTTGGCTACGGAAGCTTCATCAGCGACGCCGCAGAGCATCTTGGCCGCAGCAATGACCGTGGCCTTGATGGAGTTATCAAGGAGGACAAGCTCGGACTGGATGTGATCTACCTTCAGGCAAAGCGCTGGGAGGGATCGATTGGACCAGCCACTGTCCGAGAATTCCTCGGTGCTCTCGACCAAGCCGGAGCGAAAAAAGGGGTGCTCATTACCACGAGTACCTTCACCAAAGAAGCCCGTCTCCCTTTCAGCAGGAGCGACAAGAAGGTTTCGCTGATTGATGGCCTCACTCTCTCCAATTTGATGATCGATCATGACCTTGGCGTCACGCCGGTTGAGTCCTTCCAAATCAAGCGAGTTGACTCCGACTACTTCGAGGAAGATTGATCATGAGCATCATCGCCGCGCAGCCCAAGACCGCCGGTCCACAGATCCAGAAGGTGGCCATGGCGCGAAACTGATTCGTCGCGGTCTACCCGCACTCATTAAGAACATCACTACACGAATCGCATGTTCCCCAACATCACCCACGACCCGAGCATCATGGCCGGACGCGCTTGCATCCGCGGCATGCGCATCCCGGTTTCACTGGTAGTCAACCTCTGCGCTAGCGGCATGTCTCGAGTCGAAATCATCGCCGAGTATCCGGACCTGACGGATGTGGACATCACTCAGGCGCTCCGTTACTCGGCAGCGCTCGCCGAGGACGAGGTGAGGCTCAGTGATCTCGTGCCCGCATGAAGTTTTTGGGCGACATGGGTGTTTCGCTGAGCACGGTTGGAGCACTGCGAACAGCCGGCCACGATGCCACGTATCTGCGTGAGCATGGGCTCCATAAACTCCCCGACCCAGAAATCTTTCAGAAGGCAGCCCAGGAAGGACGGATCGTTTTGACCTTCGACTTGGATTTCTCCGCCATCGCCGCCCGTGGAGGAACGGCGCTTCCATCCG
The DNA here is from genome assembly GCA_039796255.1 of Verrucomicrobiota bacterium. Classification (GTDB taxonomy): domain Bacteria; phylum Verrucomicrobiota; class Verrucomicrobiia; order Limisphaerales; family UBA9464; genus UBA9464. The sequence goes on from JBDKKE010000239.1 coordinate 16,234, forward strand.
TCATCATTTTCCGTCTTTCCAATGCCTCACCCGCTTCGGTGAATCTGCGGCTGTTTCGCCTGCTCGCAGAGCGGGCAGCGGACTTGGCAGCTGGAGCCATCGTCACTGTCGAAGATGCCGGCTACCGGCTCCGCCGACTTCCTCTTTTTAAGAATCCGCCCCCGCCATGAGCTCCATCACCATTGCCCCGCCGCCCAAGACCGCCGGTCCGCCCATCCAGAAGGAGACCACGGCGGGCAATTACTTTGTCGCCAACTATCCGCCATTCGCCTTCTGGAAGCCGGAGCACTTGCCCGAGTTCGAGGCGGCGCTGGAGCGTCCGCCGGATTACGCCGACACTCCGCTTGGGTTGTACACCCACATTCCCTTTTGCCGGAAGCGCTGCCATTTCTGCTACTTCCGTGTCTATACCGACAAGAACGCCGACGACATCAAGGGCTACCTGGATGCCCTGCTGCAGGAACTGGCGTCCTATGCCTCGAAGCCGGTGATCGGCGGACGCAAGCCGCGCTTTATCTACTTCGGTGGCGGCACCCCCAGTTACCTCTCCCCGGATCAGCTCCGCTATCTCTCCGAAGGCATGAAGCGCCTTTTGTCCTGGGACGAGGCCACCGAGGTCACCTTTGAGGGCGAGCCGGGAACGCTGACCGATCACAAGCTGGCGGCGATCCGTTCACTGGGAGTCACGCGGCTGAGTCTGGGGATTGAGCATTTCGACGACCACATCCTGGAGGTCAACGGACGCGCCCACCGCTCCAAGGAGGTTCTGCGTGCCTACCAGTATGCCCGTGAGATTGGCTTCCCGCAGATCAATATCGACCTCATCGCGGGCATGGTCGAGGAGACGGAGGAAAAGTGGAAATCGGCAGTTGCCCAGGCAGTCGCGCTCAAACCGGACTCGGTCACGATTTACCAGATGGAGGTGCCCTACAACACCGGCATCTACCAGCAGATGAAGGCGCAGGGCAAACTCGTCGCGCCCGTGGCCGACTGGGAGACCAAGCGCCGCTGGGTGGACTACGCCTTCCGCGAGTTCGAGAAGGTCGGCTACGCGGTGAACAGCACCAGCACCGTCGTGCGCGA
>JBDKKE010000240.1:0-7085 GCA_039796255.1 Verrucomicrobiota bacterium
TCGAACACCTTGTCATTGACCGTCCCCTGGGTCGCCTGGGCGATGTTGAATCCCTTGTTGCCCGGAGCCTTGGGCGTGACGTTCACATTGTGCATGAACGGATCGGAATTCTTGATCGCGACCGTCTGCTTCGCCTGGACGGCCGAAATGTAGGGCTGGTACATGCAACCCGCTTGGTCGATCTCCACCTTGGTGGCCGGCGCCGGGAAGGCTTTCCCTTCGAGTCCCTTTTTGATGTAAACCACCGTGTTGGCCAGCCCACCATCGGCACCCACCACGTACACCCGGGTCTTGGCCTCACCCTGGGCCACCTTGCCGCAGTTGGCGTCGGTCTTTACCGCGGCAATCACCTTCTCCGGCGGCGGGGTTCCCTTGAGGGTCACCTTGCCGGTGACTTCAGCCGCGTTGAGGGAAAAAGCCGTCACGGTCATCGCGGCGGCCAGCTTGAGCATCGTGTTCATGTGTTTTCGTGAGGAGTTTCCTGCGAAAGGTCAATTGAAACTATCAATGGACTTCAGAGGGTCAAGTCGTTCGTGAAACTTTTCACAAGCCCACGTGGGACGAAGGAACAGGACTGCCACTTCACTCCAATCCGGACCAATCTTTGGGGCAGAAAGCCCTCCAGAACCCGAGTGAAAACCCTTCAGCGACGAAGTCCTTCGATGATGACGCGGGCCAGGGCGGGAATGATGTCACGCTCTCCGGCATGATCGGTGGTGAACACCACACAAACGAACTTCCGACCATCCGCCAACTCCAGATACGCCGCGTCGTGGCGGGTCTGGCTGGTCCATCCGGCCTTGGACCAGATCCGAGCGCCGTCCACCCGGGGCTTCAGCAGGGCGATCCCGGTGAATCCGTGGGTCTGATCCTCGGGATCCTTCACCGGCCCATAGATATCCCGCGTCATCAACTCCAGCATCTGACGACTCCGCTCTGCGGACACCGCCGTCCCGGTGGCGACCGAGGTCATCAGGCGCGCTGTGGCGTCGGTGGTCAGCCAATTGCGCTTCGGATCAAATCGCGCGATGGCCTGCGTCTCGCGTCCATAGGGCCCCTCACCCCAGGGCTTCTTGTTGACGTTGATGCGGGTGTATCCCAGCGACGCGAAGTAGCGATTCACCGCGTTCCGTTGATCCACCCACGCCCGGAGACTGTCATCGGCCAGTTCTGGACCGCTGGTGGTTCCGGTCAGGAGATCCACCACATAGTGCGTCGCCTCGTTGTAGCTCTCCACGATCATGTCCCGCAGGGCACGACGCAGCTCCGGAGTGTCATCCAGACGGCCGTCCTGCATCCATTGGTGCGCAGCCACCAAATAGAACAGCTTCACCACACTGGCGGGGTAAATGAGCTCGTCCCCGCGATGGGAGGCCATTTCGGGATGCCCCGATTCCGTCAGGTCCACCAGGGTGGCGGCCAGTTGATTGGAGGATAATCCCCTCCCCTGAAAATCGACCAGAACGCGGGCCACCGCACGGTCCAACAACCGTTGCAGCGGGGCCGACTGGGGAACAGGCCACGATGGCGGTGGCGGTTCGGCGGACAGCGGGGACAGCAGGGATGTCGTCATGAGCAGGACAAGACCTATCCAACCCGAACACCGGCGATGCCACCGCCGTGCCGGGAAATCACTCGTCAGGTTCATGGTGTTGCCGCGACAGGTTTCAGGAAGCGGATCAGCGTATCGCCGTGTTTCAGCATCCGATGTTCCTTCCAAAGGGGTCCCAGATCCAGGGTGTCCCGCTTGGTATGTCCGAGAATCAGCAGGGCGTCGGGGGCGAGCAATCCGGGAAGCTCTGGGGCATCGAGGAGTTTTTGGGCAAGCGACTCGGAACGTCGCCCCACATTCTTGTCCCCGTACGGAGGATCGGCGATCACCAGTTCAAACGTCCGCTGGGCCGCGGCCAACTGCGGCAGTGCCGCGAAGACATCCATGACCCTCAATTCCACCGCCGAAGGAGAAAGTCCGGTCGCCTCCAGGTTTCTTCGGTAGAACCGGGCATGCTTCTCCGAACGTTCGACGCTGAAAATCGCCCGTGCCCCGCGGCTCAGGCACTCGTGTCCGAGGGCCCCCGTCCCCGAAAAAAGGTCCAAGACCCGCGCGTCCACCACCCGGTCGCCCAGGGAATTGAAGACTGCCAGTTTGACCTTGTCCGGCATCGGACGGACCCCCAGTCCCTCCGGCACCTGCACAATTCTTCCTGCCGCCTGGCCTCCGATGATGCGCATGCAGCGGGGCGGGTCAGTGGGCCAGCGGCCGATCCTCCTCCGGCAGGGGCTGCCCGCGGGTCTCGGGAGCGAACGGCAGCGCCACCATGCCAATGAGGAATGCGGCGCACATGGTAATCCCCGCAAAGCGCAGGGGTTCGGCAGTGTCCTTGTACACCACCCCGGTCAGCAACCCGAGTGCGGCGGGACCGCTGGCGGCGACGAAGCGACCCACATTGTAGCAGAAACTGGTTCCCGTACTGCGCAGCCGGGTGGGAAACAATTCGGGGAAATAAATCGCGTATCCGCCGAACAGCGCGAGCTGGGAGAAACCCATCAGCGGGATCAGCCAGAAAATTTGGCTGAAGTCGCGCAGGAACCAGAAGACCGAGGCCGTGGCCACCATCGCCGCCACCAGCGACACCGCGAACGCCGGCTTGCGTCCGTAACTCTGCGCCACCACCCCGAAGGCATAGATGCCGAAGAAGGATCCCAGGTTCTGCATCATCGAGGTGATGCCGGCCCAGAAGGTCAGTTTGCCCGGGATCAGCTTGGGATCCATTCCCTCCAGAATGAAGCGCTTCTCCAGCACCGAGCGCACGAGGTCAAAACTGAAGAATCCGATTCCCCACACCCCGATCACACCGCTGAGCGCCAGCAACAGTCCCACCACCGCGCGACGGCGATAGGTGATGTCGCCCCCTCCGCCAAACACCGTGACCAGTCCCGCCAGCAGGGCGGCGAAGGCAAAGACGGACACGATCACCCGCTTGTTCCACGCCGGCGCCCCAAAAAAGCCGACCCCGACGCCGGCCACCAGGAGCAGGCCGGCAATGGCCGCCGGGATACGCCAGTTCGGATTCCCAAACAGCTCACCATAATCCCCCATGGTGCGGCGCATCTCCGGGTCCTTCCGCGCCTCCAACCAGCGGTCCGGTTCCTTCAACCGGCGACGCACCAGCACCACCAGGACGGCGGGAACCGCCCCGACCACGAACATCCATCGCCAGGCGGCCCATCCTCCGACCGTGCCGAGCACTCCGGTCTGTTCCAGTTGTCCCAGCGACATGCTGGTGACCGCCGCGGAAATGTTGCCCACCGTCGACAGGGCCTGCAAAAGCCCGAGAGCGTACGGACGCGCCTTGTCAGGCATGACCTCGGCCACCAGAGCCACTCCGACGGCAAACTCACCACCAACGCCGAGTCCGGTCAGGAAACGGTACAGCGCGAAATCGGCAAACCGGGTGGCAAAGGCGCTGAGCCCGGTGCAGCCCGAATAAAGGAGAATGGTGACCAACATCGTCTTGGCCCGGCCCCAGCGATCCCCCAACACGCCAAAAATCAACCCACCCGTGGCCCAACCGAGCAGGAAGATCGAGGTGGCGTAGGCGCCGTGTTCCCCCACCTCGGCCGGCGTCGGGGGACGCCCAAACCCTGCCGCGAGCAGTTCCTTCATCGCCGGCACCCGCGCCAGGTTGAACAACTGCTGATCCATGCAGTCGAGCAGCCAGCCCAGCGAGGCCACGATCAGAACGAACCACTGGTAGCGATTCAACAGACGCCACCAAACAAAGGCCGGCTCGGCGGGTGAGTTCATCAGGAAATGTTCGCGGCAGCATGGCGAAGCCCTGCCAACGCCGGAAAGGGGAAAGGTGGGAAAGTTGGGGCGGAAGGCATTCCGGCTGCCCTATTTCCGCAGCCACCCCTCACTGCTCCCCACTCGCCATCCGGCGTATTCTCATCTATGAAGCCGGTGTGTCTGAAACGAAGGAGGAGTCCGCGCTGGACAAACTATGGCGGGAGTACGCCCGCAATTTCCGCGACTTCGATGATCTCACCCTCGCGCGGTGGTGCTCGCAGACCCTCGGACAACTGCACGGCCGCGTCTGGCGACTCTCGCATCCGCTGGTGGGCGCCTACCGTCTGGCATCCCAACTGGCGCATGATCGGCAAATTTGGCTCAAGCGACTGGTGAATATCCCCGCCGGATACGTCGAGGCGAACTGCTGCCGCGCCCCCTTGCTGCCACTGTTCACCCGCGATATCGCCACTTCCGGCCTGATTTGCCAGCACTGCAACGAAACTGCGGTGCCTTTCGACCAGATCTCGACCGCCCTGCAGACCCGCTTCCGCGCCTGGTCCGACGCCTATGGCCCGGTACACGACGTGGCCCACTGGGATGACAAGCAGCGGAAGAAATCGCGCGACTACGAATCCGCCTTCGAAAACGCGGCACAGCGGGCCGAGGAACTTCTGGCCGAGGCCGCCCATGATCTGGTGCCGCAATTGCTGGACTCGTACCCGGCCGCGGTCTGGGAGGATCAGGACGAATGCCTGGAAGTCCGGCCGGAAGACATCACCCTGTGAAGTCGCCCTGGCCGCGCCGGCTCGCCTGGATGGCCGTAGGACTGTTCGGGGCAATGCTGGTCCTGGCTGGCCTCGTCTTCGCCAATCGGGATTGGCTCGCGCGCCGCATGCTGATTTCCGCGCTGGAGCATCAGACAGGAACCAGGGTCCGCCTGGATGGAGTTGAACTCGGAGCGCGCGACGCCTCCCTGCGCCTGCAGAATCTCGTCATCAGCAATCCTCCCGGATTCACCGCCCGGCCGCTGCTGGCCCTTCCCGAGCTTTATCTGGCCTATGACCCGGAATCCGCCAGTTCCAATGCCCTCCGCTTCCGCGAAGTTCGGCTGCATCTGGCGGAATTAAGCCTGGAGGTGGATCGCACCGGGCGCACCAACCTGATGTCCCTCGCCGCGAGCGCAGCAACGCAGCGGGGAGGGACCGATATGACGAATCTGCTGGGAGGCCTGAATTTTCAGGGCATCGACCGCCTGACGCTCACCCTGGGTAGCATTCACTTTCGCGATGAGCGCGATCCCCGCCGCAACCGGACCTTCGACCTCGGCATCACCAACCGCTCCCTGCTCAACGTCCGCGCGCTATCCCAACTCATTCCCCTGGCGATGGAGATCGCCTTCAAGGGGGGCATGACACTACCCCAGGGAACAGTGGCCGTTCCCTGAACGGTCCGGGAACACGCGGGCAAATCGACAGTTATCAACGGAGGGACGAACTTCGAGAGTCCCCAACTTCCACCGCACCCCGGGGACAATGTTCCCGCGCGCCTGTGGCACCCGCTCCTGTTGCAATTGGCCACGCGACGGTTCATGAAGGAGTCGCCATCCGCCCTGTCGCCCCCATTACCGCCCAGGACACCCACCGTGATCACTCCATCCGCCTCTCCGCCCCGGATCCCTGCCTCCCCTTCCCGCCGCGACTTCCTGTGGCGTCTGGGCGGCGGACTGGGAGGCGTGGCCCTGGCGCAGATCCTGGGCGAAGGACGAGTTTTGGGCGACGGATCACCGCTGGGGCAAGGCCCACGGCATCCCCCGAAGGCGAAGCGGGTGATCCAACTGTTCATGAACGGCGGGGCCAGTCCGATGGACCTCTTCGACTACAAGCCCGCGCTCTTCCGCCGCGCCGGGGAAAAGTTTGATCCGGGCAGCGGCGTTCATGTGGAGGCGCCCACCAGCGAGCCCGGGATGGTGCTCCGTCCCCCCTTCGAATTCCGGCAGCAGGGACAATGCGGACGCTGGATGAGCAGCCTCATGCCGCATTTGGCCGGATGCGTGGACGACCTCGCCTTCCTCATGGCCATGCAGTCGCGGACCAACGTGCACGGTCCGGGCAGCTACCTGATGAACACCGGATTCCTGCTCCCCGGATTCCCCTGCCTCGGCGCCTGGGCGACCTATGCGCTGGGCAGTGAATGCGACAACCTGCCCTCGTTCATTGTCCTGCCCGACACCAAGGGCCTTCCGTACAACCAGAAGGGCAATTTCAGTGCCGGATTCCTGCCGGTCACCCACCAGGGAACGGTCATTCAGGCCAGCGCCCCCGTACCCATCGCCGACCTGCGCCCTCCCGCCTCGGCCACTTACATCACTCCCGATGCCGAGCGCGACGGGCTGGCGCTGCTGCAGTCGATGAACCGACGCCACCTCGCGGGGAACGAAACCGACACCCGGCTGGAGGCGCGCATTCAGGCCTACGAACTCGCCGCCCGGATGCAGCTCAGCGCTCCCGAAGTCTTCGCCCTCGATGGGGAAACTCCGGCCACCCGCCGACTTTACGGGCTCGACGACGCCGTGACTGCGGACTTCGGGAAGCGTTGTCTCCTGGCCCGCCGCCTGGTCGAACGCGGTGTCCGATTCGTTCAGGTTTGGAGCGGTGCCGGAGGCCCCACCAACAACTGGGACAACCACGCCAACATCCGGAAGGAATTGCCCCCCATGTGCGCCGCCACCGATCAACCCATCGCGGCGCTTCTTCGCGACCTCAAGGCCCGCGGGATGCTGGACGACACGCTGGTGCTGTGGAACACCGAGTTCGGCCGCATGCCCTTTTCCCAGGGGGGCGAGGGACGCGATCACAACGGCGGCACCTTCGTCGGCTGGATGGCGGGCGGCGGCGTAAAGCCCGGCGTGGCCTATGGCGAGAGTGACGAGTGGGCCTGGAAGGCGGCGCGGGATATCACCACCACCTACGACTTCCACGCCACCGTCCTGCACCTGCTCGGACTCGACCACACCCAGCTCACCTATCGACACAACGGCGCCAATCGCCGCCTCACGGATGTGCATGGCGAAGTCATTCGGCAGGTGCTGGCCTAACTGCAGGGAAAGCTCAAAGAGCCAAGGACCCAGCTCCAAGGACCGAAGCGTGAGTGATGGAATGGAAAAGCGGATGACCAGTGACCAGTGATCAGTCATCAATGACCAACATCCCCCTTCATTCTTGAATTCCACTCCTCCCACACCGCGTCCATCCTGACGCCTGCTTCCCATGTCCCCTTTTGCGCCCTCTGATTT
>JBDKKE010000241.1:0-10898 GCA_039796255.1 Verrucomicrobiota bacterium
CGCCGGGACACGCGGAATGGTTGTCCGGTGACGCGATAGACCCGGTCTTTGAGAAAGTGCGCGACAAGCATGGGAATGTCGTCGCCTCGTTCGCGCAGTGCCGGCAGTGCGATGGGAACCACGTTGAGCCGGTAGTACAGGTCCTCGCGAAACCGGCCGGACTTGATCAGGGACTCCAGATTCTCGTTGGTGGCGGCGATAACCCGGACGTCCACGGCGACCGCAGAATTGTCACCCACCCGCCGAACCTCCTTGTCCTGCAACACCCGGAGCAGCCGGCTCTGGAGCTGCGGGGGCATGGTGCCGATCTCGTCGAGAAAGAGGGTGCCGCCGTCCGCCTCCTGAAACAGCCCCGCCTTGTCGTTTACCGCACCGGTGAACGCCCCCTTGCGATGACCGAACAGTTCCGATTCCAGCAGGTTCTCCGGCAGCGCTGAACAGTTCAGCGGCACAAACGGGCCTCCGGCCCTGCGAGAGTTGTAGTGCAGGGCGCGGGCCACCAGTTCCTTGCCGGTCCCGCTTTCACCCAGGACGAGCACGGTGGTGGGGGTGTCGGCGACCCGTTCCACCATGCGAAACACCTCCTGCATCGGTGCGCTGGCGCCGATGATCTGACTGAAGCGGTACTGGCGTCGGAGTTCCTTGCGCAGTTCGGTGTTTTCGGCGACGGCGGCAGTGTAGTTCAGCGCCCGCCGGACACACAGCTTGAGGTCGTCGAGATTGAACGGTTTGCGCAGGAAATCGATGGCCCCCAGTTTCATGGCGTCCACGGCATGTTCCACGGTGCCAAACCCGCTGATGACGATGACCGAGGGCGGTGGGGACAGTTCCCGCGCCTTCCGGACGATGTCCAGTCCGTGAGGACGGGTCTTGTCGAGATACAGATCGGTGATCACCAATTCGGGATGGTGGACCGTCAGGGCCTCCAGGACTCCATTGTAGCTAGTGAAGGGAAAGACCTCGTGGCCCTCGGCCCGCAGGACCTCGGCGACCATTTGGACCATGGTCAGTTCGTCGTCCACGAGAATGATCTTTGCCACGCCGGGAGGTTACGGAGTGGTGCGGACAGTCCAAGCCCGAAGGCGAGGGGTTTGGGACCGATACAGCGGGGGCGGGCGCCCAGGGACTAAAGAAAGTTAGTCGCGGATTGGCTTTTGCCCCGCGGCGTCGGCTGCGGCAGGATGCGGGGGTGCAGGGAGTCATTGCCATTGTCGGCCGGCCGAACGTCGGGAAGTCCGCGTTGTTCAACCGCATCGCCGGTCGTCGTATTGCCATCGTCCATGATCAGCCGGGTGTCACCCGGGACCGGGTGATGGCCGAGGCGGAGTGGGCGGGGCGCCCGTTTACGCTCATCGACACTGGAGGGATCGGGCTGCTCCGTGGCGAGCGGGCGGACGACGTCATCATCGCCGCAGCCGTAGAACAGGTGGGAATGGCTCTGGAGGCGGCTCACGTAATCCTCTTTGTGGTCAACCTCCAGGAGGGAATTGTCCCTCTGGACATCGAAGTGGCGCGGCGTCTGCGCGGCGCCCATAAGCCGGTCATCGTGGTTGCCAACAAGGCGGATAACCAGAAATCCGAGGAAGGCGCCGCGGAGTTTTCGCGGCTGGGATTCGATCAGATTCTCCCGGTCAGTGCCATTCACGGACGCGGATTCGACGACCTCCTGGAAGCCACCCTGAAGCATCTTCCGGAACTTCCTCCGGAGGAGGAGGTGCCTGCTGCCGAGGAGATCACCTTGGCCGAGGGAGAGGTTGCGCCGGAAGCAGAGCCGCGGCCCGGGGGGCTGGCGCGCCGGGTTGGCCCCCTGCGGTTGGCGGTGGTCGGACGGCCCAATGTGGGGAAATCCTCCATTATCAACGCCCTGACTGGATCCCGCCGGGTGATCGTGAGTCCGGTGCCGGGCACGACCCGGGACGCCGTGGATGTCCCCTTCGAAATCACCACTGAAGGGCGGCGCGAGCAGTATGTGCTGGTCGACACCGCGGGACTTCGCAAGGCGCGACGCGTCAACGACACCGTCGAATACTTCAGCGCGGAGCGCACCCGCGAGGCCATCGTCCGTTCCGACATGGTGATCCTGGTGGTGGATGCCGAGACGGAGATCATTGAGCAGGACAAAAAGATCGCCGATCTGATCACCGAAAGTCGCCGCGCCTGCATCATTGTCGTCAACAAGTGGGATCTGGTTTCGGAGGACGTGCGCAAGGCCCAGGAGAGCGAATTCACGCGACGGAAGACCGAGGGGACCTTTGGGCGTCCCCAGCAACGAGTGACCCTGGGGGACTTTGGCGACTGGGTGCATGAGAAGCTGTTTTTCCTGCACTATGCGCCGGTCATCTTCACCTCGGCGCGCGACGGGTTTCAGCTCGACCGCTTGCTGGAGGCCATCCGGTACGTCACTGCCCAGCTCGATCAGAAGATTCCCACCGCCATTCTCAACCGAACCCTGGGAGACGCGATCCTCGGCCGGCAGCCTGTGAGCAGTCTGGGACATCGCCTCAAGTTCTTTTACGCCACCCAGGTGAAGCTCTCGCCGCCCACCTTCCTGGTCTTCGTGAACCGCGACGAGTTGTTTAGCCCAGCGTACGAGAAATACCTCTCCGGGGAGTTGCGCAAGAAATTCGGGTTCGAGGGATGCCCCATCGTGCTGGTTCCGCGGGCGCGTCCCAAGACGGTGCAGACCATCCGGCGGGACCGTCCGCACGAAACCCCGGCGGTTTCGGATTCGACGTCGCGCCGCCGCCGGATTGCCCGTCCCGGACAGCCCGGCGCTGCCCGGACCACCGACAAGTTCCGACTGTCGGGTCGCAAAGGCGCCGGCAAGCGTCCCGTGAAGAGCTCCGCACGGCGGAGCGGGCCGGGTTCCGGTGGGCCTCCGGTACCGGCGAAGGGCAAACCGGCGAAGGGCAAACCGGCATCCTCCGGGCGCAAGGCAGGGCCGGGGCCGGGCGCAGGGAAACGAGGTCGGAGTCGGGGCTAAGGCGGATTCAAAGCCGAGGTCTGCCCAAAGGCTTCCCGGATCTGCTCCACCCGCCGTCGGTTGACGCCCAGGTCAGAATAACCGACGCGCGAGGCGGAACGGACCTGGATCACCTGCGCTCCCGGGGGGATTCGGAATTCCACGTCATCCACAAATCGCAGGAAACGTGTCCGAAACTCGACCTGCAGGGAGTCGCCATGATCCGATACGATCCGCGTTCGCGGCTGGGCACGGATGACCGTTCGTAGCCGGGCCATGGCATTGGTGGCCGGCCCAGTGAAGGCCAGGGGCTCCACCCGATGGGCTGGGTCCGGATCCTCACTGCAGACGCAGTTCGGAGAGGCTGGGCAGGGTGCCAGAGGGGCGTTCGGGGATCCGGAAAGGGAAGGGGAGGCCATACGGGTGGCGACGCAACTGCCCGCCAGCAGCAGGAAAAGCAGCAGGAAGACCAGACGCCACCATTTCATGGCTGAGGGTGGCCCCCATTGTCCGCGGATGCACGTGGGAAGGTGTTTGCTCTTTTGGTTTACGGATATAAACTAAAAACAGGTTCCCCGGAGGCTGCGACGAAAGCCATGGTTTCCGGGCTCAACGTTTGACTTTGGATTGTGCGGTCCTTTTTACTCCTGTGCGCTTGTTCCCCGAACCCGTGACTGGGGTCGGTGGCGCGGAAACCTATCCTGCTTGTGGCTGCCAAAGACGATTACTTGATCGATACCATGCTCGAAACGGGCCTTCTGCCGTTCGAGTTGGTGGAAGAGGGGCGCATCGAGGCGGAGGCCGCGGGCGAAGGCGTCCTCGACACCCTGGTGAAGAAGGGCTCTCTGGACCCTTCGGTGGTGACGATGGCCAAGGCTACCTATTTCGGCGTCGAGTCGGTGAGCCTTTCGGAAGTCCGGATCTCCGACGAATCCATTGCCCTGATTCCGCGGCATGTTGCCAAGAAGTTTAACGCCATTCCCGTCGGTCAGAGCGACAGCGGCGCCGTCATTGTGGCGCTGAGCGATCCTTCGGACATTGATGCGGTCGACGGTTTGCGCCACGCGCTGAACCGGGACGTGGAGCTGCGGGTGACGAGCGGTGCCGACATTGAAGACGCGCTGAACAAGTTCTACGGCGGCAGTGGCGGCAACGATGGCGGCATCTCCAAGATGATTCAGGACATCACGGAGGGAGAGGTCGAGATCGGCCGGATGAAGGGCGATGTCGGCGATGACAACGAGGCGGTGGAGGTGGATGCACCCATCATTCGGTTGGTGACCCAGGTGATTGTGGATGCCTTCAAGAAGCGGGCCTCGGACATCCACCTGGAACCACTGAGCAAGCGCTTCCGACTCCGGTTTCGCATCGATGGAAACTGCGTGGAGCAACCGGATCTTCCGAAGCGTCTGCAGGCGCCGATCCTGGCCCGGTTGAAGATCCAGTCGGGAATGAGCATTGCTGAACGGCGTATTCCCCAGGACGGGCGCATCAACACCAACGTTGGCGGCAAAAGCATCGACCTGCGTGTCAACGCGGTCCCCACCCAGCATGGGGAATCGATCTGCATGCGTATTCTGGACAAGTCGGGCCTCAAGCTCGGCTTGGCAGAACTGGGCTTTTTCGCGGATGACCAGGCCACCTTTGAACGGCTGATCGCGCTGCCGGACGGCATTCTGCTGGTGACCGGCCCGACCGGTTCCGGCAAGACGACGACGCTCTACTCCTGCCTCAACTACATCAACCGTCCGGACCGCAAGATCATCACGGTTGAGGACCCGGTGGAATACATGCTGGCGGGCATCAACCAAGTGCAGGTGCACGAGCTCATCGGATTCACCTTTGCCGCGGCGCTCCGTTCCATGCTCCGGCAATCCCCCAATGTCATCATGCTGGGGGAAATCCGCGACATGGAGACGGCAACGATCGCCATCAACGCATCCCTGACGGGTCATCTGGTGTTCTCCACGCTGCACACCAACGACGCGCCGTCGGCAGTCACCCGTCTCATCGACATTGGGGTGAAGCCGTTCCTGGTGGCGTCCTCAGCCCGCTGTTTCATGGCCCAGCGCCTGGTCCGCAAGGTCTGCAAGCACTGTGGCGCCCCGTTTGTTCTGCCCGAATCCGAGGCCAAATCCCTCAACATCACCGCCGAGCAGCTCGCCCAGGCCACCCCGCGCAAGGGCAAGGGATGTCCGGAATGCAACAAGACCGGATGCCGCGGCCGCTTCGGAATCTTCGAGATCTTCGTGGTCAATGACGAGGTGCGGCGTCTGATCTTCGACAAGGTCCCTTCCAACGTGCTCCGCAAAAAGGCGCTCGAGATCGGCATGCGTACCCTGCGTGAGGATGGAACGCGGAAGGTTCTGGCCGGTCTGACTACCGTGGAAGAGGTGGTCCGTGCCACCGTCAGCGAACATTGACCGAGGATTGTGGCATTGGCCCTGCTGATCTGAGAGACTCTTTTTAGCATTCACGATTACCCCAAGGATTTTCCATGTCGTACCAGATGTCGGACCTGTTGCAGTTGATGGTTTCTGAAGGCGCCGCCGACCTTCACATTCGCGTCAACATTCCGCCGGTCATCCGCCTGCACGGAATCTTGCACCGGGTCGAGGGGCCGGTGCTGAAGCCGGAAGACACCGAGGAACTCATGCGGTCCATCACTTCCGAGGACCATATCCAGCAGATTCGCGAAAAGGGGGGCGCCGATTTTGGTTTTGCCTTCGGCGAGTTGGCCCGCTTTCGCGTCAGCGCGTTTAAGGAGAAGGGCAATTTCGCCCTCGTGCTGCGGCAGATCCCCAGCAAGTTGCTGACCATGGAGCAGATCGGCATTCCGCCCAGTGCGCGGGAGCTGTTGTGGAAGCCCCGCGGGCTGATTCTGGTCACCGGTCCGACGGGATCGGGCAAGACCACCACCCTGGCCTCGATGATCAACATCATCAACGAGGAGCGCGACGAGGCGCACATCATCACCGTCGAGGATCCCATCGAGTACTACCACAAGCACAAGAAGGCGGTGGTGACCCAACGGGAAGTGAACGTGGACGTCCCGAACTTCGCCGAAGCCCTCCGCCGAGCCCTTCGTCAGGACCCCGATGTCATCCTGGTCGGCGAGTTGCGCGATCTGGAAACCATGGAAGCGGCGATCACCGCGGCTGAAACGGGCCACTTGGTCTTCGGCACCCTGCACACCACCGGGGCGGCGAAGACCATTGACCGCATTACCAACGCCTTCCCCACCAATCAGCAGGAGATGATCCGGATCCAGCTCTCCACGGTGCTCCAGGCAGTCATCTCCCAGTTGCTCCTTCCCCGCGTCGACAAGCCCGGCCGCGTGGCGATCTTCGAAATCATGGTCAACACCCCCTCCATCGGGGCGTTGATTCGCGACAACAAGACCTTTCGAATCAACTCGGACATTCAAACCGGCGCCAAGTTCGGGATGGTGACGCTGGACAGTTTCCTCATGGAAAAGTACGAGGCCGGAATGATTGCCGAGGAAGAGGTGGTCACCAAGGCGCAGGACCCGACCACCATTTTGCAGAAGTTGCAGGAGCTGAAGGCGGCGAAGGCCGCCGCTGCTGCCACGGAAACCCGCCGTTGAGCCATGGCTGAAATCATCTCCGATCCACTGCTGCTGCTGCTGCGCGAGCGCGGCATGCTTGACGACCTCCAGATTGAGGAGTTGCTCCAGGAGCAGGCTCGCAGCGGCAAGCCCCTCGCCCAGGTCATCCAGGACTACGGACTCATCGACCGCGATACCGTCCTGCAGATCATTGCTGAGCATCTGGGAACATCCGTGGTGGAAATCGACGAGGGTTCAATAACCCCCGAGGTGGTGGCCGCCATTCCCGCCGAAAGTGCCCGCATGTACCAGTGCATGCCGGTGGCGCTCTATGATGATACCGTCCAGGTAGCGCTGGTGGATCCCCTGAACCCCGCAGTGGTGGACGAGATGAGCTTCACCGTGAAGCACCAGATCGTTCTGGTCGTCGCGGATCCGGGGGAGGTTCAGAAAGCGATCGCCAAGTTCTATCCGGCTCAGGCGGGTTCGGGTTATCTGGACGTCCTCAAGGAACTGGGAGGCTCCGGGGAGCTTACCTCAGAGGAAGACGACCGGCCATCCGGTCCCGACATTAAGGGCGACGGGGCCAATGATTTGCCGATCGTCAAGTTTGTGAATCTTGTGCTGATGCAGGCGGTTCAGGACCGGGCCAGCGACATTCACTTCGAGCCGTTTGAGGACGAATTCAAGATCCGTTACCGCGTGGACGGGGCCCTTTACGAGATGGCGCCCCCGCCCAAGCACCTGGCGAGTCCGGTAACGTCGCGTCTGAAGATCATGGCCAACCTCAATATTTCCGAGCGACGCCTTCCCCAGGACGGGCGTATCTCGGTGAACATTGGGGGGCGCCAGGTGGATCTGCGCATGTCCTCGCTGCCGACGGCCTTCGGTGAATCAGTGGTGCTTCGAGTTTTGGATCGGTCGGCGGTCAAGATGGAGCTGGAATCGCTGAATCTTCCGCCCGATATCTACGATTTCACCGTCGAGACGATCAATCAGCCCAACGGCATCTTTGCTGTGACCGGGCCGACTGGATCCGGCAAGACCACCACGCTTTACTCGGCCCTGCGGCGGATCAATACCATTGATTCCAAGCTGCTGACCGTTGAGGACCCTGTCGAATACGACATCGAGGGGATCATGCAGGTGCAGACGAACGAGGCATCGGGCCTGACGTTCATGAAGGCGCTGCGCGCATTCCTCCGTCAGGATCCCGATGTGATCATGATTGGGGAAATGCGCGACTTGGAGACGGCCCAGATCGCGGTTCAGGCGTCCCTGACCGGTCACTTGGTCCTGTCCACCCTGCACACCAATGATTCTGCCGGAGCCGTCACCCGTCTGGTGGACATGGGCGTGGAGCCGTTCCTCATCTCCTCCACGCTGCTGGGGGTGCTTGCCCAGCGCCTGGTCCGGAAGATCTGCACCAAATGCTGCACTCCATTTGAACCGACGGAGTCGCAGTTGGCACAGATGGGACTGTCGGCCCATGATGTGGGAGATAGGACGTTTTTCTACGGGCGGGGATGTCCCGTCTGCAACGACTCTGGCTACAAGGGCCGGAAAGGCATTTACGAACTGCTGGTCGTCTCGGACCCGGTTCGCAATCTCATCAATGAACGCGCTCCCACGGTCGTCATTCGCCAGAAGGCGATTGAACTTGGCATGGTGACGATTCGGGATGACGGTCTGCGCAACATTTACGCCGGTGAATCCACGGTGGAAGAAGTCTTGAAGTACACCTAGTCTGCGAGGGGAAAGGACGGTTATGCCCAAGTTTCAATACGTCGCCATGGACTCCCGTGGCAAGGAGCAGAAGGGGACCCTGGAGGTCGCCTCTCAGGCGGATGCCATCAATCGCTTGAAGGAGATGGGGTATTTCCCCACCAAGGTCGTCGAGGCGGAGAAGCCCAAGGACAAGAAGGATGCCAAGAAGGGCAGCTCTCCGGCATCGGCGGCCGGAGGTGGCGGGAAAAAGAAGAAGGGCGTCAATTTCAACATCAAGATCCCCGGGTTGGGGAGCGGCGTAAAAACCAAGGTCCTCACCACCTTTACCCGCCAATTAGCAACCCTGGTCGATGCCGGTCTCCCGCTGCTGCGGGGCCTGCGCGTGCTGCAGAAGCAGGAGAAGAACGCCACGCTCCGCAGCACGATCGACGATCTGTCCCTGTCCATTGAGGGCGGAAGCACCTTTTCGGAGGGGTTGGCGCAGCATCCGAAGATCTTCAACCGCCTGTTCGTCAACATGGTGAAAGCCGGCGAACTGGGCGGCGTGCTGGAGGTGGTTCTGAACCGCCTGGCCGAGTTCATGGAGAAGGCGGAGAAGATCAAGGGCAAGGTGGTGGCGGCCATGTTCTATCCTTCGGCGGTCATGGTCGTCGCCATGGCCATCCTGGGTTTGCTCATGGTGGTGGTGGTCCCCAAGTTCAAACAGATCTTCGCTGACCTGCTGGGCGATGCGGGCATGCCGGCCTTCACTGAGTTCGTGCTGGCCATTTCCGACGCCATCAAGAGCAAGACCATCCTCATCGGCGACGCCTCCTACTTCGGACTCCCGGTGTTTCCCGGGCCGGTCATCTGGATCGTGGTGGCCATCATCGTGGCCTTCAAGCTGGGCATTAAGACCAAGAAGGGGCGCTGGCTTTGGGACAAGACCAAGCTGCACCTCCCGGCGATCGGCAGCGTCATCAGCAAGGTTGCCGTCTCCCGCTTCTGCCGCACCCTGGGCACGCTGGTCAGTTCGGGTGTGCCCATTCTTCAGGCCCTCAACATCGTTCGCGAAACCGCCGGCAATGTGGTCATCGCCAATGCGGTCCAGATGGTTCACGAAAGCGTCAAGGAGGGCGAAACGATCACCGCGCCCCTGGAAAAGTCGGGCGTGTTCCCTCCCATGGTGATTTCGATGGTGGACGTTGGTGAGCAGACCGGTGCACTGCCGGAAATGTTGCTCAAGATTGCCGACACCTACGACGACGAGGTGGACAACGCGGTGGCGGCCATGACCTCCCTGCTGGAGCCCATCATGATCGTGTTCCTGGCGGTCATCGTCGGCAGCATCGTCATCGCGCTGTTCCTGCCGCTGATCACCCTGATCGACAAGCTGGGTGGCAACGACGCCGGTCCGGGTGAGTAGTCGCGTCGCGCGCCGCGCGGGGTGACGACACTTCTCCCTCCCAATTCCCGGCTAGAGGTCACTTTCAGGAAGACCTTCTTGACAGCAGTCCGCTCGGGGATGTAAATACAAAGTAGTTACATTGCATTGGCGATTGCCTTACCGTGTTCCCTGTGGAGTTCGACTGGAACAATCTGCCATTCGCATTGGATGGTTCTTTGACGGTGCGAGACATCGAGGAGTCCTTTGAGGATCCGTTCGCTGCCAAGCTGCTGCCCGACTCGTCGCGATTCGGAGTGCAGTCCCGGTATTTCAATCTGGGAAGGGCGGGGTCCGGGACGGGGATCTTCAGTGTTTATCGTACCAATGGACGGCTGATCCGGGTGATTTGCGCCCGGGTGTTCACCGAGCAGGAGGAGTACTTCTATCAGCGGAAGCTCCGGCAGAATTTGGAGGGCTGATGCCAACCGCAGTGGTCACATCCTGGGAGGAGGTTCCCCTGTTCGACAGCGAGCAGGCGGAGGCCGATTTCTGGAGCGAGAACGAGGTGGACCTTCGTCTGATGGAGGCCGCCACGGTGTCGGCTTCCGGACAGACCGAGTCCGTCAGCATTACCCTTCGAATGGATCCGCGCATGCTTGGTCGGATCAAGCGGCTCGCCCGGGAGCGCTATCTGAACTACCAGAGCATGATCAAGCAGTGGATGAGTGAACGGATGGAAAAGGAATTGAAAGACCGTTGACCGGTGTAGAACCCTCTGAGTTTTCCGTTGTCATGAATTCGTCGCGTCATTGCCCCGCCCCCCGCCCGGTCCGCCTCCGGCCGGCCGCCTTTACGCTGATCGAATTGCTGGTGGTGATCTCCATCATCGCCGTGCTGGCCGGTCTGGTCGTCGGGTTGGCGCCCATGGCCAATCGCCGGATGAAAGAGGCGAGGATTCGCGCGGAGCTGGCCGCCCTGACCAGCGCCATTGATTCCTACAAGGCCAAATACGGGGTGTACCCGCCGGACAACTATGATCCGGTGCGCAAGCAGTCCAATCCGGTGCTGAATTCCCTGTTCTACGAACTCACCGGGGTGCTGGTGGACAATCAGGCCCAGAAGTTGATCACCGTGGATGACAATGTTGCGATAAATCCGGATGTCTTCCTCACGTACTTTGGCCGTGAGGGCGTCCGCAACAGCGTTCCGCGCATTCCTGGACCGGACAATGCCCGGGTAAAGCTGGACCGGGAGCAGAAGAAGCTGCTGCTGCG
>JBDKKE010000242.1:0-2514 GCA_039796255.1 Verrucomicrobiota bacterium
GACCGGGTCGACAAGATCAAGAACGTCCTCAAGGTCGGCGACGACGTCACCGCCCGCGTCATCAAGATTGACCGCGCCGATCGCCGCATCGGTCTGTCCATCAAGGCCGCGAATTACAGCACCGAGCAGCTGAAGGAAGAGCAGAAGCTCCTCGATCAGCTCAAGCCCGGTGAAGACTTGGTCGCCCTCGAGCACGCCTTCGCCGCGGCCGAGGCGAAGACCCAGGACTAATCGTCCAAGTTCCGTTTCCAAGCGCGCACCCTCACCGGTGCGCGCTTTTTTGTTGGGCTGACCGGCTACCGCCTCGTGCACGGTCAGCGGTCTCGTCGGGAACCTCCGGCCCGGACCACCAGATCCATCGCTTTTCCGATTGCAAACGACCCTGTCCGGTTTGGAGGGGATGCGGCAGTCTTAGTGTGAGATGAACGCCACAACCACGACGCCCGACCGCGATCTGGTGCGATCCTACGCTTCGGAAGGATCGGAGACGGCGTTTCGCGCCCTGGTGGGCCGACATGTGGACTTGGTCTTTGCCACCGCTTTGAGACAAGTCGGAGACACCGGCCTGGCCGAGGAAATCACCCAGAACGTCTTCGTCCATCTGGCCCGCAAGGCCCCTGCCCTCGCCGGACACGAGACCATCGCGGGATGGCTCCATCGGTCGGCCATCCTGGAGTCCAAGGCGCGTTTCCGAGCCGAGATGCGCCGCCGTCGTCGCGAGGAGGTCGCCGCGGCCCTCGCCGAGACGGAGTCCGCAGGACGCGACCCCGCAGCGGATCTCAGCCCGCTGCTCGATGAGGCGCTGCTCCAACTCCGGGAGGCCGACCGCCTCGCGCTGGTCCTTCGATTCCTAGAGGAACGCAGTTTGCGCGAAGTGGGCACCGCACTGGGCATCGACGAAGACGCCGCCCGCAAGCGGGTGAGCCGGGCCCTCTCGCGGGTAACGGAGTTCTTCAGGAGCCGGGGGTTTGCCCTGCCCTCTGCCGGCGGAGCCGCCCTACTGAGCAAGGCCACTCAAGCCGCTCCGGCCGTTCCACCAGGGCTTGCCTCAAGCGCCGCCGCGGCTGGCTTGGCCGCCGGTGGTCCCGCCTCGGGCCTCGGACTGCTGCTCCTTTCCGTCATGAGCCTCACCAAAACCCAGACCGCCCTGCTCTGCGGAGTGCTCGTGCTCGCGCCCCTCGCCTGGCAATCCGCCTCCCTGGCCCATGCCCAACGCGAGGTCGATTCGCTCGAGCGGGATCAGGCCCGATTCAATGGACAGGTTGCGGACGCAGAACAAGAACTGGCCCAACTCGACCGTACCCTGCTCCGCGTCCGAAACGAAACGGCCGCCGCCCGCACCCAGTTGGCCCGAATGAAAGACGGCCTTTCAAAACCGGCCCCGGATTCCACGGCCTCAGACCAGTATCGATGGGACGACAATGCTCCGCTGGTGCGCCTGCCGAAGCGATTGCTCGCCGACCTGCAATTCCGGGGAAACGCAAATGCCCAGGGTGAACTGTCCCCGGAAATCCGGGGCATTCTTCAACTCACGGACGACGAGACCCGCAAGGTCCAATCCGCGATCGACCGGTTCACGGCCCCTACCAGAAACTGATCCTGAAGATCGGTCGCCCGGTCGAACCCACGCCTCAGGAATTGGGAGGCCTGTCGCGGGATCGGGTTCTGGTCCTTGAATTCAAAGGACTTGAGAAACCTGCCGGAGCCCTGCTTCAGGACCTGATGGCCGAACTCCGAACCATGCTGGACACCGAACGGCTGGGACTTCTTCAGGAATCGTTGAGCGGATGGATGGGCACACCAGAGGTCGATCAAGGTGACTACAGCTTCAATGCCTATCAGGAGATTTTCACCGCAGATCGTCGGATTACTGTCCATCAGACGGGCATCTCATCCCCCAACATAACCGAAGGCGCCATAAGCTTCCGCGTGGAGATTCCGAACGGCGGATTCTTCGTAGGCTACATACCCTTGGTATATTTTCCCTATTTTGCGAGGCCACTCATCCAACCCTGGCTTGATACCATGGGCCAGAAGACTCAGGTCTCCCCGCCGGTAACATCGACTCCAGCCAAGCCATGAAACGGATTCTGCTCATCCTCACCGTGCTCCTGACGGGTGGGATCGTCCTGCGGGAGAGATCTGAAGGATCCACCCAACTTAGCGAGATTTCCGCTAGGTTGCAGGGGCAGATCCTGACGGCGTCCAACCGTCTGGCCAGTGCCCGCTCCAGCGTGGACTCCCAGCACCAAGAACTCACAAGCGAGTCGGCCGAAAGCGATTCCGTCATCGCAGAACTTGCCGAAGTCGGTCGCCGTCGGTCACAGGCTTCATCCTCGACGGGGTTCGCCTCAGCAATGCCTCCCGCCGACTTGCCCTCCTGGATGCCCAAGTCACCCCATATCTGGCTCGAAAAACCGCTGTTGAAGCGGATGAACCTCACCGTGCTCCGGCCGGACGGCACCCTCACTCCGACCGCGGCGGACATTCTCGCAATCGAGGCGATCGAGGCAG
>JBDKKE010000243.1:0-5925 GCA_039796255.1 Verrucomicrobiota bacterium
CTCCAAATCACCTGGAGCCCTTATCCCTGCAAATGGCTTTCCTTTCAGGAGGGGTTTCACCCCATAGCCAAGGGCCGGGGCTTTACTTAGGTTGACCTACGCATATAAAACAAAGTAGGAACAAAGTTATGAATTCGAAACCTTATAACGGGACGGAGTCACCAATCGATCCGATACTTATTATGTGCCCCGGCGCGTTGCCACCTCCCTTGACCGTGACTGGGTGAAGCTCGGCAGGAGCGACCGACTCCTAGGGGGTCGCTGGAGACACCGGCGCTCATCTTCCAACCCTGAGTTCGCCCGTCGCGCCCGCAATTTTTGGTTGAATCTGCCCGGCAAGTACTTACCTATTTAGGACAGTTCACCTGCGCCCCCCGATCCCAGTGGCGCGCGACTGCGGCACCTCAATTACCTACTAATGAAGGATATTTCCAACAGGGCACTGGGGGGCGTCGTTACAAACGCAGGGGGGCGTTGCCAGGGAGTTCCGCGATGGTGGGGAATCCTTGGATGGCTGCTTTTCTCCAGTGTCTTCGGCATCAGCTGGGCGCACGGCCCCCAGCACGAACAGATTCTGGAGATTGACGCCCAGATCGCCCGACAACCGGACAACGCGGAACTCCTGCTCAGGCGCGCCGACTTGTACCGACTGGACGATGACGAGGACCGCGCCCTGGCCGACTTGGATGCCGCCGAGAAACTCAGGCCGTCGCTTGAGGGCATCGGATGGGTTCGTGCCCGTGTCTTCCTGAACCGGGCGCAGCCTGCAGCGGCCCTTCCCCATTTAAACCGCTGGCTGGAAATTCATCCCCGTCACGGAAGCGCCCTAACTGCCCGAGCCCTGGCCCGCGAGCAGACCGGCGATCCTGCCGGTGCCGTTGAAGACTATTCCCGGGCCATCGGTGCCACGCAGACTCCCACTCCCGACCTGTTCTTGGCCCGAGCCCGGGCCCAGCGACGCGTCGGTCCAGAGTTCTTTCGGGAGGCGCTTCGGGGGCTCGACGAGGGAATCACCCAGACCGGCAGTCTGGTCGTGTTGCAGATGGAGGCCATGAACCTGGAGATGGCCCTGGGACGCACGGAGGAAGCCCTCTCCCGCCTGGACAACCTGCTGCGGAACGCGGCACGCAAAGAATCCTGGTACGCCCGACGAGCGGAGTTCCTGGAGCAGGCCCAGCGCCAACCCGAAGCCCGCGAGGCGTGGCAGCAGACACTGAAAGCCTGCCTTGTGCTGCCCTCCCGGTTACGCCAAGCCCGTTCCACCCAAGCATTGGAAACGCGGGCTCGGGAACACCTCTCCGGGAAAGAAATCGCCCAAGCGGAAACGGCCGCAGTCGCCGCCCAAGCGAACAACGGGTCGGAGACCACCGACACGATCCCCCTTTCGAACTCGACACGAACCGCACCCGCCCATGCATCCCTCAAACCGCAGCCTTAGCGCACGAATTGCCCGATCCACGAGGGTCCTCCTTCTGAGCCTGCTCGCGCTCCTTTCCTCGAGCCTGACTGCCCAGACTCTGGTGCCCGCAGGTTCTGCGTGGCGCTATCTGGACAACGGCAGTGATCCTGGTGACGCCTGGCGGTCACCCGGATTCGATGACTCTGCTTGGGCGTGGGGCCCAGCACAACTGGGCTATGGAGACGGGGATGAAACCACGACGCTCCGGTTCGGACCCGATGCCGCGAACAAGTACGTCACCACCTATTTCCGCAAGCCCTTCACCGTGACCGACGCGTCTGTTTTCGACAGTATGACCCTCCGAATTCTCCGGGACGACGGGGTCGTGGCCTACCTCAACGGCGTGGAGGTCTTTCGCAATAATCTGCCGGAAGGCACCATCACCCGCACGAACCTGGCCCTGCTGCCGATCAGCGGGGCCGAGGAATCAACGGCATTCCTGACCGCCTCCCTTGCCCCATCCGCCCTCACCTCCGGAAACAACGTTCTCGCGGTGGAAATCCACCAAAACAGCGTTTCCAGTGGCGACATCAGCTTCGACCTCGAACTGCAGGGCGTCAGCGCCGCCACGCCCTCGGTGGTCCGCGGACCCTATCTCCAAAGGCCAGCGCCCACCTCCATGACCCTCCGCTGGCGGACCAGCGCAGCCACCGGCAGTCGGGTAAGGTTTGGAACCAATGTCGCGAACCTGGACCAAACGGCGTCTGCAGGGACAGCCACCACAGAGCATTCGATTCAGCTGACCGGCCTCGCACCCAATTCCCTGTACTACTACGCGGTGGGCGACACCACAGGCGATCTCGCCGCGGGCTCCGAGTACTTCTTTTACACCCCACCGCCCGTCCAGACGGTCCAGCCCATGCGATTCTGGGCACTGGGGGATGCAGGCACGGGGGCATCAGGCCAAGTGGCGGTGAAGAACGCCTTCTACAGCTACGCCGGCACGCGGTATACGGACCTGATCCTGTTGCTCGGCGACAATGCCTACAACACCGGGACAGATGCCGAGTACCAGGACAAGATGTTCGCCATCTATCCGTCAATCTTCCGCTCCACCCCCAGTGTCTCAACCGTGGGCAATCATGACGTCGCACTCCAGACCGGGCCGGATCCGGCCACGACTCCCTATTTCCAGATCTTCGACCTATTCACGGCCGGCGAGGCGGGTGGCGTGCCCTCCGGCACAGAAAAATACTACTCCTTTGACTATGGAAACGTTCACTTCGTGTGTCTCGACTCCATGACCTCGGCAGTCTCGGCCGATGGGGCGATGCTCACCTGGCTGGAGCAGGACCTGTCACAGAACACCGCGGACTGGTTGATCGCCTTTTTTCATCACCCGCCCTACACCAAGGGATCTCACAACTCCGACGCGGAGTCGCAGTTGACAGCCATGCGCTCCGTTGTGCTTCCCGTACTGGAGGCCCATGGCGTTGACCTGGTGCTCAGCGGTCACAGCCACAGTTACGAGCGCTCGTTCCTGTTGGACGGTCACTATGGCCTGTCCACCACCCTAACGCCTGAAATGAAGCTCGACGCGGGGGACGGCCGGGAACGCGGAACCGGGGCCTACCTCAAACCCATCACCGGACCCGCAGCGCGGCAGGGTGCCGTCTATGTTGTTTCGGGCAGCGCGGGAAAGATCAGCGGAGGCACCCTGAACCATCCTGCCATGTTCGTTTCCATGAACACCCTCGGCTCGGTGGTGATTGAGGTGAACAATCAGCGCCTGGATGCCCTGTTCCTCACGGATACGGGAGCGACCAACGACTCGTTCACCCTTCAGAAGGGAGCGGCAGCCAACTTGCCGCCATCGATTACCCTCAGCTCGCCTCCAAACGGCGGCAGCGTTGCCGAGGCTTCGAGCATCACCATCACGGCAAGTGTGCTGGATAGCGATGGAACGGTGGCGGCGGTCGAGTTCTTTGCGGACGGCAACTCCCTGGGTACGGACATCACCCCTCCTTTCAGCGTGGTCTGGTCGAGAGCCCTGGCGGGACCCCATGTCCTGATGGCAGTGGCAACGGATGACGACGGAGCACAGGCGACCTCCAGCCCCATCCACATCACGGCGACTCCATCCCTGCCAGCGGCACCCTCAAACCTGGTGGCTGCTTCGCCCTTGTCCGGAGCCGTCATTCTCAAATGGAACGACAACTCCATCAACGAGGTTTCCTTTGGCTTGCAGCGTTCAACGGATGGAATCGTGTGGGCGGGCGTCAATAGCTTCAGCGCGAACATCAACTCCTACACCAACCGTTCCGGACTCATTGTCGGCACAAACTACCTCTACCGCTTGCGAGCCTTAAATGCCGTGGGGAGCTCTGCGTACGCCTACTCGGCTCCAGTGAAGGTTATGGGGAGTATCCCTCCCCCAACCAATAAGCCACCTGCAATTTCGGTCACTGCCCCTTCTGAAGGGGGCAGCGTTCCAGAGGCCTCGAACATCGCCATCGCGGTCGCCGTATCAGACAGCGACGGCACCGTGTCGACGGTTCAGTTCCATGCGGATGGCAAATTGGTGGGTACGGACACCTCCGCCCCGTTCACCGCGGTGTGGTCCGGGGCCCTGGCTGGAACTCATGTCCTGACCGCAGTGGCCACGGACGACGACGGCGCGCAGACAGTCTCCACTGCCGTCAACATAACAGCCACACCCGCATTGCCCGCGGCCCCATCCAACCTGATCGCAACCTCCCCATCGACCGCGACCATCGCACTGAGCTGGAAGGATAACTCCATCAACGAAGATTCCTTTGTGTTGCAGAGATCCGAAGACGGCGTCAGTTGGGTCGGCGTCAACACTTTTGTGGCAAACACCACAACCAACAACAACCGATACGGGATCCTCTCTGGAAGGACCTACTTCTATCGAATCCGCGCACGGAACACGGCCGGCCTTTCGGCCTTCGCCTATTCTTCCACGGTCACGGCAAAATGACTTGGCCAGTCGTAAACTCTTCCACGACATCACCGCCATCCTGTGGTAGGTCCTCTTCGGGGCGTGCCGGTAGGCACCCGCCTCTTGAGTGCACTCATGAACCGGAATACTGCTTCGGCCCTTGCCGCCCTCGCCGACGCAATGAACCGGGGCGCCTGCGGAGCGCGCCGCATTCTCCTCACCACGGTCTGCTCCGCAATTCCCTGCCTGAGTGAAAATTCATCCGTCAGAGAAGCCCCCGAGGCATCTGGCGACAAAGGAATACCAGCTCCCGCCGTGGCGTCATATCAGCCGCGCGCCCCAGGCACCCTGACCTTCACTCGGGATGTCGCCCCCATCGTCCACCAACATTGCAGTGGCTGCCATCGTCCCAGCCAATCGGCGCCCTTCAGTCTGCTGACCTACGAGGACGTCCATAAGCGATTGGGGGACATCGCGGAGATCACGGCACAACGGCTTATGCCCCCCTGGCCACCGCAGTCCGATTACGGTAGATTTTTGAGCGACCGAACGTTGTCGCCGGATTCACTGGGAATCCTGCAGCAGTGGATTCGCGAGGGCGGACCGGAGGGCAATCCGGAGGATCTACCCCCCCTGCCCAAATGGGACCCGAAGTGGCAGTTGGGCACGCCGGATTTGGTGGTGGAGACACCGCCCTTCATCCTGGAGCCCGAAGGTCCGGATCTTTACCACAACTTCGTCGTCCCCATCCCCATTGCTGTTCTGCGCCACGTCCGGGGCGTGGAGTTTCGACCCGGCAATGGGCGGGTGGTCCATCACGCATTTGTCCAGATCGATGAGACCCGGCGCTCCCGCAAACTGGCTGCCAAGCAGGTGCCTCCTGGTTTTGACGGAATGGAGACACCAGAGACCGCAGTCATGCCCGGCGGTCAACTGCTGGGCTTTCAACCGGGAAAGGCTCCCTCGTTCTCGCCAGCGGGGCTCGCGTGGGATCTGAGGCCCGGCACGGATCTGGTGTTGCAGGTGCATATGAACCGCACGGGGAAGCCGGAGCGGGTCCAGCCCTCGGTCGCCTTCTACTTCACCGATCAGGCCCCCACCAACCGTTGCTTCCGTCTCAAGCTGACCGCCCTGAATCTGGACATTCCTGCCGGGGCCCCGAACCACCGGGTTCTTCAGACCTACCGGCTTCCCGTGGATGTGCAGGTCCTCCGAGTCAGCGTCCACGCGCACTACCTCGGAAAGGATCTGCGAGCCTATGCGACACTTCCGTCCGGTACGCGCGAGGAGCTCATCCGAATTCCTGACTGGGATTTCAAGTGGCAGGGAGACTACGGCTATGCGCAGCCGCTGCACTTTCCCCGGGGCACCGAACTGACGCTCGACTACACCTACGACAACAGTGCCGGGAACCTTCGCAACCCCCACCATCCCCCACGAAGAGTCCTCTGGGGGCTTGAATCCAAAGACGAGATGGGGGAGCTAACCCTCCAACTGCTTCCCGACCGCGAACAGGACTGGGCAGTGCTCGCGGAAGATTTTGCACGGCATCACCTGGGAATCA
>JBDKKE010000244.1:0-6020 GCA_039796255.1 Verrucomicrobiota bacterium
CTCCGAGATTCTCAAGCCGCTCGCGGAAAGTTTGTTTGGCCTCCTGAAGCTTCTGACGTTGAGTAACCAGCCTCTCCAGTCGACCCCGGAGGGCGCGACGAATGGCGGCGACAGAGCTCGACGCGAGTTTCTGCATCGCGATGAGCACCAGCACAATCAGGCGTTGATCCGAGGCACCAAGGGTCGAGGCATAGGCCTTTCCAGTGAGAATAAAATCGGTGAGCGTTTCGTAGAATGCTGTCTCCTCAGGCGAGTAGGCGTAGGTCTCGGCGGTTACAGCAGGTGCCCTGAAAAGCCTAGTGCCTTTCAGATCCGTGACGCTGTTCTTGTTGTTCCGAATAACGGCTTGGCGCAAATGAGGCAGTTGTTGCGCAAGAGGCTGTCGTGGGTTGAAAAGATCCGGACGCAAGAGTCGTAGCAAAGCTAAGAAGCCGAAGTTCTTACCTCGATGCGGAGTGCCAGTGAAGAAGATCATGGAGGCGACCTTCTTCTGTTCAACGAGGTTTTCGACCAGCTTGTACACAAGGGTCGGACCCGAAGCCTCGTCAGCGTTGACATGATGGGCCTCATCAATGAGGAGCAAATCCCAAGGTGGGCTTTCGAAAAGCCGTTGATGCCTCCCGCCGCGGTCGAGCCTCAGAGTTTCCATCGACGCCACCACCTGGCTGTGCGTGCTCCAAAAGTCGCTGCGCTCCGAGTCGGCGTCGGTGACGTACCTCGCGAGCCGTATGTCAAACATGGTTCGCATGCGCTGCTGCCACTGCTCGACAAGTGAGGCAGGGCAGATGATAAGGAGACGTCGAACTAGGCCTTTGGAGAGGAGTGGCCACAAAATCAAACCGGCTTCGATGGTCTTGCCGAGGCCTACGTCGTCCGCAACGAGCCATCGGGCCGGCCAGCTTGAGAGGACGCGGTGGCACACCCAAAGTTGATGGGGCAAAAGTGCAATACGAGATCGGGAAAACACCCCCCAGGTGTCGTTCACGGAAACGATGGAAGCGGCGAGCGCCTTGGTGAGGACAGGGAGCGGCGCATCCCATTCGCCTGCGGCGAGAGAATCAGCCACCGAGCGAATGATCTGGAGTGCCCCTCGCTCGCACTCCTCGATGCCGTGCTCGAAGCGGACAATGGTGGTCTGTCCTTTGTCGAACTCGACCGTGCCATGACCGAAGCACTCATTGCGAACACGTGTGCCAGATTTGAGTTCTTCGTGTGTCGGCATATTACCAAAGCTTTATGCGGCGGCCGTCTGGCAGAGTTCGCCAACCCTCATCATGGCCGGCCGAGGAGGTCCCATTGTCCTCCGTCAATAAAGGCCTGCCACACAATTTACGTTGGAGATCGACATCCTCGCCCAGAGCCAAAAGCGGCAGATCAAAGGTCAGACCGAAGGTAGCGCGTCCTTCTTCCATGTTCTCAACCAGAAACTTGTGGATGGCTGAGGAGCGTATAGTCGCTGGCAGTGACCGCAGGTCGGGGCATCCAAGCGCCTCCAAAACCTCGCATACGCGCCCGCCTGGAACATAGCAGTGCCGATGAGCCAACTCCTGCTGCAAGATTCCTAGTCTCGTTAGCTCACGTAGAACAAAGCAGACCCCAAACCCCAACGCCCGAGTCAACGCCGGGGCATCTGGTCCACCGCCGGAATTGGCAGCATCCGTCCGCGGCGCTGTAATCGCATCGAGGGCGAACGAACCACGCCTGCGGTTAACCTGCAGAAAACTTTCGACATATTCCGGCAACCACCGGGATATCTGGAACATGACCACAAACTGCTTCATCCACTGGTAGTAGTCGTGACTTCCAGCCGGATCCTCGAGATAGTTCTCGATAACTTCCATCCAACGGCGGGCGTCATATTCCCCATCTGCAAAGACATCGAGCCATCCTTTTTCGTCGCATCGGCTCAGAAAGTTGCGGTGCTGTTCAAGGCGGGTTCGCCCAATGGTGTGCAATGACGCGAGCAGCAGTAGCGTGAGCCATTCGCGACGGTCACCCAAGTCCTTGGCGTAAAATGTTTCCTGAATCGAGGGCAGGCGGCCAGTTGGGTAAAGGCGGCGCTCGTATCTTTGTGTCCACGCCGGCCCCTCCTCCTGCCACCAATCGAATAACTTGGCGAGGACGTCTTTAGGATCGAGTGGAGGTGGAGGTTCCGGCTCAGGCTTGTCCACTTGATCGGTGAGGCCGAGCCATGCTCGGAATACCTCATCCTCTAAAATGGATTCGGGGATGAGCTTCTTGTCCGCGGCCTGCTTTGTGGTTAAGCGCTGCCCGTTGGTGGGAAACCACGCCTTTCGGAAAACGTCGGCCAGTTCCCGATACCCCATGAAACGACTATCTTCCGCCAGAAAGGCCAGTATGCCCAGGGCCTCTGCTTCGGAAACATTCTTGGTTTGAATCCACTCGCGAATGTCATTGGCTGAAGGACATGGACGAAGGCCAGCAAAGCCCAAGAGTGCCGCGGACGACTTATGATAAACAGCGCTGAGACAGCGCAGGAGCCGTCGAGGGAGGTGTTTCTTTCCTGCAAAGTCCGCCATCAGGAGATCGCAAGGCAGTAAATAATTGTTACTTTGCTCGCCACCCTCAACGAGCACCTTACAAAGCGCGATCCATTCCCCAGCTTTGCGGGACTGATCCTCATTCAGGCAGCCTGCGAGCCGGTTGAGCAGCGTTGGAGTTTCCGCAAACCACGCCCGTTCTCTAAACGCTGCAGCCACTTCGGCCCATCCGATTCCAGCCAGGGTTTTGGAGACTTTCAAACCTGCGTAATCGCAGGCCCGCCGATAAGCGGTGGCGAAACCCTCAAGGACCACATTCTTTGGTGCGAGCGCGGTGACGGGGTGTCCGCCCGCCGTAACGGTGACGCCGGCCTCGACGAGGGCCGTTCGGAAATCGTCAGGGATCTCGGTGAAATAGAAACATGGCCCTGACCCAAGGCTGATGGGATGGCCGGGATCCAACGTCGGCACTAGCGCCTTTCGCTCGGCCAACCCTGTCAATTCAGCCGCAAGAGAGCGGCGCAAGGCATCACACTCCCCATCGCCGCGCTCCCACTGCCATATGGACCAAAACCTTCGCAACACCTCTGACAACGGGGGGCCGCCAAGAGCAATAATGCAGAGTCCGTCGACCAGACCTCCCAGCAGTGCGGTAACTTCGGTGATCTTCGCGGCGTTCGCCTTTGGGTCCACCAGGTGTGTTCTCCCGGACTGGACCTCGAAGCGGTGCGACGCCGCGGCTCCACATCCCAGCTTTGCCTGGAGTGGCAGCGCGGCATAGAGATCCTGCTGGAACACCTCGTCCCACCGCGCAGGAATGCCCTCCTGCGTGACGAGAAAAGCCAACTGCCCGGCGTGAGCGCTACTCCTGCACCTAATCAGCCGCACTGAATCCCCGCGCACGGCTCCTGGAGCTGACAAGTCAACCTGCTCCACGATTGCGGCAGCCCCCTTGTGGAGCACGACGGTCTTAACCAGCATCGTTGTGGGCTCACCGATCAACGGCCGAAATTCGAGCCGCGTGGTCATGCTAAGGAACGGAAGCAGTCCCAAGAGCTGGGAGGCGTCCTTGAAGTCTTCCGCTTCAACACGCAACGGCAGCCGGATTCGCGTTGTCGTCTGGGGCAGGTCAACGGGGGGCGACAACTCCTTGGGGAGACATCCGGACTCAATGGCAAAATGCCAGTCTCCGGAGTAAACCTCGGGGCAGTCTGTGATCAGGTACACGCTTTTGAAGCCGAGACCAAAACGTCCAATGGCAGCGGTGCCGGATGATTGGCCACTGCTGGCCCCAGAATGCGGCTTGAAGCTCCCGGCGGATCTTAGGACACCCTCAACGTCTTTCGCGAAGTTGCGGTCCTGTTTCGGTCCATGCTGCCAATAGTTGAAGGGACGGCCCAGGTGCTCGACCTCCAGAACCCGCCCCGCTCCTGCCTCCTGAATATAGCGGTACAGTATTCCGCACGGCTCAGGCATATCCATACCGAGCTGTTGCCGCTGCAAGTAAGCATCCTCAGCGTTTTGCAGCAGCTCAGCGAACACGGAGAATTCGTTGTATCCGTAGCCTTTGATCTGCTCTCGCCGGGCTTGAACGAACTCGCTCTCGAGGAGCGCGAACATTTTGGACTCAAGCTCGGCCACTCTTTCTTGGCCACGTTTGGTGGATTGGCTCGTCCGTTGAAATTCCTCGAAAAGATCGGCGAAAGCCTGATTGGCAACTTGGTCGTGAAACTGGTGTAGAAAATGTTGGCGATTGCTCTCGTGAAGTCGCTTTAGAACCGTGGAAGGTCGCTCGAGAGTAGCCGTTATGCCGTCCTCTAAGGAGTGCGGGTGGGCGGACGCCGCGCTGGAGCCGAGGAGAATGGCAATCTCTAGCGCAATGGCCTTGTCCACGGCCCGGAACCGATCGCCGACGGTCCGGTCGTCAGGCTTGCGTTCCTCAATGCGCACATACAGTCGGTCCTTGGTGTGAGCGAAGGCCAGTGGCCCTTCCCAGCCCTCCGATTGCTCGATCACGTTGCCTGCGCGGAGGCGGCAGCGGATTCGTATCTTCCTCACCGGGACAATGGTCACCGCCGTAGTCGGGAGTGCTAGTCCAAGCCGGGAGAGTTCATCCCGGAGCGACGACTCTTCGCGCGTTGCTTGCTGAAACCATTGTCGCCACGGGGAAAGCAGATAGGATACTTCGGGCGTCTCCGCCATTGGCACCGGCGCATCAGCCGGTTCAAATTCCCCAGTGGTGCGGAGATTCACCAGGACTCCACTGTGCTGGTCGCGAAGCCACTCGACCAAGGCTTGGGTGGGCTTGTCCGTGCTGTCAATCAGCAGGTGTGCATGCTCATGGAGGATTCGCTTAGGTCGGTCAAGAGTGGCATCCCATAAACAATCGGCGATGGGCTGGT
Organism: Verrucomicrobiota bacterium; assembly: GCA_039796255.1. Classification (GTDB taxonomy): domain Bacteria; phylum Verrucomicrobiota; class Verrucomicrobiia; order Limisphaerales; family UBA9464; genus UBA9464. Next base: position 4,904 of record JBDKKE010000244.1, read on the forward strand.
AGGTTCCGGCGCACGTCAGGATGCGAATCGCGGCCAGCGATTTCGGGTCCAAGGCCAGCTCCGTATCACTGGCCAGCTTGAGGAAGGTGCGGATCAAGCACGCATAGGAGCTGGCGGCATTGGGCTCCTTGGCCGTCGTGGCGCCGAGGGCATGGAGTAATTGAACTACGCTGGGGCGATCCGGAACTCCGAGGTCGCGATAAATGGCAATCACTCCAGTCGGCGGAGGGCCGCTCGACTTTAAACAGAGCAGGTTTGTGGACAGGTCTTCCTTGTCCTCTGTGTCGCCGAGGAAGAGCTGGACCGAGGTGACCTGTCTTTCCTTTTCACGGAAGGCGCGATAGACGGAACGACAGCCAGCAATCGATTGCCATCGTTCCCGTAGCGTCCCCACTTCTTCGAGCAACTGCCCGACGAGTTCGTAAACCTGAACGGTGGCCTTGTCCTCCAGCTCCGCCCGTTCTACGAGGCACTCACCAATCTCCGCAAGCTGGGAGGCTGTCGCCTCCGGCTTGGTCGCGAATCCCAGGCTTGAAAGTTCCTGCTGGCGAAAATCTGGCAAAGGCATTGCGCGCACCCAAAAGCGCGCACCCAGTACCTTTTCACCCGGATGCAAAAGCACCTCGCTGGGCTTCTTGAATTCCAATGCATCCCCACGCTCTGCCAAAACCCAAGCCCGAGTGCGCAGGCTTTTCAGATCCTCTTCATCCGGGGAGAGTCCGATCGTTTTTTCCAGCCATTTGTAAATGGCTTTGGCTGCGCCTCGCTGCTCCAAACCAAGTTTCGCAGCCCCGTCCATGATCAGCCCGAAGACGCCGCCGAAGGTTCGGACGCCGCACCACTCATTCCAAACACCAAGAACAGTTTCCGGGATTGCTTCTGTAGTCGGTTTCCTCTCTCCGGCGACGTGGGGCGGCTTTGAATTGTTCCAACGGGGTGAGATGACCGTCGCGGGCACTTTCCAGACGGGCGGTTGGGCAATGACCAGCACCGTGTCCAATCCGGCGGCCTTTTCAGACAGTTGTCCGGTCAGAACGCGCGAACCGATATAGCTGAGGACGCGGAGGCGATCCGCGTGTGGAAGCGAAGGCCAAATCGCATCGAAGTGTTCAACCAG
>JBDKKE010000245.1:0-3191 GCA_039796255.1 Verrucomicrobiota bacterium
GGCTGTTCCTCCAGGGCCCGGGCCAGTCCGCGCTCCCCCTCCACCGCCGTGATCACGCGGTGCCCCTCGGACTCCAACAGGTCCGTCAGCGCCGTCCGCAACGGACGTTCGTCTTCGATGATGAGGATGCGGGGCATGGGGGGAGGGGAGGGGAAGTAATCGGTGATCGGTGATCAGTAATCAGTAATCAGTGATTGGTGGTCGGGGGTAGGGGGTCGGGGGTTGTGTGAGTGAAGTATTAGAACGCAACGGACTACTGCTTACTGCTTACTGCTTACTGCTTACTGCTTACTGCTTACTGCTTACTGCTTACTGCTTACTGATCACTGATCACTGATCACTGATTACCGATTACTGATTACCGATCACCGATCACTGACCACCGCTCAAAGCCTCCTCCGCCCCCTTCGGCACCTCCATGACAAACGTCGCGCCTTGTCCCAACTCGCTTTCAACCCAGACGCGTCCGCCGTGGGCTTCGACCGCGTGGCGAACGATGGTGAGTCCGAGGCCGATGCCCTGGGTCTCGCGGCGCAGTTCGGAACCCCGGCGATGAAAGCGCTCGAAGATGCGCTCGTGATCCTCCCGCGGAATCCCGGGACCCTCGTCGGCCACCCGGATCCGGAACGCCGTGGTTGGCGTTCCCACCGGTTCCAACTGAACCCGGACGGTGCTGCCTTCCGGAGAGTGTTTGAGGGCATTGTCGATCAGGTTGATCAGCGCCTGTTGCAGGGCACGCCCGTCCCAATAAGCCGCAAACCCCTCCCCTTCCCCGGCAGACTGCGGTGCTTCGCAGACGATTCGCACTCGCTGTTCGCCCGCCAGGGGTTCCATCAGGCGGCAGGTTTCCGTGATCCAGCGAACCACATCCGTCGGCTCGAATTCATACCGCTGCCGGCCCTGTTTCAGCCGGGCGAAGTCCAGAACGTTCTCCACCAGCGCTCCCAGGCGCCGGGTCTCCTGTACCAGGAACCCGGCATACTCGCGCCGCTTGTCCTCCCCGGTAACACGTCCACTGGACAACCCCTCGGCGAGCAGTCGCATGCTGGCCAGCGGGGCGCGCAATTCGTGCGACACACTGGAGACGAAGTTCGATTGCTGTTCATTGAGCGCTAACTGGCGGGCAAAGGCGCGGTTCGCCTGCCAGATGCCCAATCCCGCCACGCCTGCCGTCGCCAGAATCATGCCGCCAAACAACCACTGCTGTCGCCGTTGGGCGGCGAACAGCGCTGCCGGATCCGCCAGCAGCACCCGCACCGTGAACCGGGGACGGGAGGGCCAGTTGTCGAAGCGTCCCTCGTTCGATTGGGCCTCCTGGAGAAACTCTCCCTCTGCGGAAGCCAGAACGGAAACCTTCTCCCCCAGTGTTCCCGCCCAGGAAGCGGGCACCGATTCCAGCGGACGCCCCTGCACCGCAAAGGCGAGTCGCATCCCTGCGGACAGCGGCGGCGGCAACCGCTGTTCCCGGCCGTCCACCACCGGCCCCGCCTCAACGGCCCGGACCAGGACCTGTCCCAGCACCTCGGCGGAGAGGATACGCACGCTGGTGTTTTGGTTAGTGTATATCACCTGCACGTTGTTGGAGAATGTCAGAGTCCACGAAACCGACGGCTGAATGACGGCAAACCAGGCTGCGGCTCCGTTGGTGAACCAGGCGTTGGTGAGCACTGGCGGCGACAGGGGAACCCGCTGGGTCAGCACGCGGGCCAGCAGGCGACGGCGCTGATCGCTCTCCCAATGCGCCTTCAACTCCGACAGCACCCGGCGTCCCGTCAACGCCGCCGGGTCGGCCACCATGAGTTGCGCCTGTTCGAGCACCCAGGGCGTGAAGACCGACGGTTGTCGCAGCACCATTCCATTCAGGGCTTCAAGCCAATCGGGATCCAGGGAAGCCGCCGGATCGAGCCGCCGAGCCTCGGCAAAAAGCGCCACCGCCAAGGGAACACCGCTCTCGGTCTCCACGCGCTCGGAAACCGCGTTGGTGGCGACGGCGATGAGATCGGAGGCCTGAAGAGGCGTTCCCGCACGGACCGCAGCGCTCCGAAGCCCGGACAGCGACTCCTGCATGCGGAGGAATGCGCGGAGATCGGGATCGGCAGTCGCCTGCGTCAGCGCGCCCAGTCCACGCCCACCCTCAGCGGCGGGTGGAGCACCCTCGGTGGGCCAGCGCGTCCGCTCCCATTGCTCAACCTCGCCGACCGACAGTTCCCGCCTCCACCGCGGCGGCACGGGAACCTCGGGAAACGTGGGGGGATCCACCAGACTTCCGTCCGCAGCAAAGCGGAGCTGCAACGGCAGATACTCCTGGGGCCGCATCGCATACCGACCCTGAACCCACTCGGGCGTTCCCCAGCGCGCGGCAGCCGGGTCAGGTTCCGGTGATCGCTGGACGACCCAGCGCACACCCGGAGGTCCGATGATGCCATCGCCGGCCCAAACACTTCCCGCCAACTCCATGAACGAGATCTCCGATGGGAGAACCCTGCTGAGGCGAGTGGCGAGATCTCGGGCGATGCCGACGGCCCGTTCCCTGGCGTCGGCCTCCACCGCCGCCTGGTTCCGGGAAAGCGCCATGAGGCCGCCCACAGCAAGACCGAGGACCGGCAGGAGAATGAGCGCCCACTGACGATGCAGCGACGGAGGACCGGACAAGGCGTCCAATTCCCTTCTGCGGGCGGCACGGTACTCCGGACTGAAGCGCCGACGGATCCACGTGAAAAACGTCAGGATCGCAATGAGTCCCAATCCACCCACCGCCAGATAATTCATCCACGCGGCACTCAGCGGTGGCCAACCCTTGGAACGTAGGACCTGGATCTGGATGAGGACGAACAGGCAGGTCCAAGACCAATGCCACGCCGTCCCCCACCGGGCCAGCGCAGCCCGCAAGCGCCCTGGCACCGCCAGAATTCCAAGGAATCCCACCAGCACGACAATCGCAAGGAGGGCTAGGGCGGCAGAATCCACAGTGACGTACGAGTTCGTACCGGATCCTGTCCCGAGACGGCAGGCGATTTGTCAGGGAAATGTAAAATGCGGAATTCCCCTTCCCTCCGGCAGGGTCGTGTTCCACCCGCGACCCACTTCAAGTCCGCTGCGCCCCAGAAAAACCCATCCCGAAACGCGGGTAGCCCCAGCACGTGGGAACTTCCCACGTTCCCCGTCGTTCGTCCTCACGCCAAACGGAGGAC
>JBDKKE010000246.1:0-17643 GCA_039796255.1 Verrucomicrobiota bacterium
GCGGTAGGGATGCGTTCCACCCGCGTCCCATTTCCATCCCGCAGCGTGCGTGGACACACCCAGGAGAACGCGGGAAGCCCACGCGCCCAACCCTTCCCCCGTTCCCCGCATCCCCTCCACAGGCCAAACGGATCCAGTCAGGGACACGGGTGGAACGCGTCCCTACCCATCCCTAAGCGTGCGTGGACACACCCGGGGGAACGCGGGAAGCTCATTCACCGCCATAGGATGGGCTGATGTAAGAGGAAAAGGACTTCTGTGTAGCAACTCAGCCAGATCCCTTTCCACACGCTTCCAGAAAACCGGGCGCCTGACAAACTCCCAAGACTGCCGACGTCCACTTGGCGCCCTTCACCTGCGGCGAGCCACGAAACAAAGCCCGACGAGTCCCACGACAGCGAGGGCATAAGTCGAAGGTTCAGGAATAAAATTGATACCCACAAAGTTGCTGGCAGCTCCAAGGCTCGGAGGAGGAGTCGCACCGCCACCGAGACCGGTGAGGGTCACGACAACGGAGTCCTTTACAAAGGCGGTTTCGAAGCTCGACCCGGTGGAGTTATCCCAAGCGCGAATAGTGATCGAACCAGCTCCACCGATCGGGGCGTTGGGAATCTCGAGAACGCCGAAGGCAAATATCCCGTCAGTCGCCAAGGAGCCCGACTTGATCACCGCACCCGTGGAATCAAGAATGTCAACCGATCCCAGAGCCTTGGCCATGGGAATTCGATTCACGGCGATAAAGGCCTTGGTAATCCCCCCGGTGGGCACAAAGTTATTGTTCAGGTTTACAGTCCCCTGACCAATCGCCGAAACTCCAGCCGCAAGCAGGACAAGGATGCCTAGAATTGTTTTCATAATCCCTTCAGAAGTTATGTCACCAATAATGCCGAATACTTCAACCAGGGATTAGACCTGCGTTCACCTGCCCGTAAAGGACTAAGAATCCTTCGAGAGCCTGAAGCTCAGATCCCCTCGCCCAGCAGCTCCTCCGCATGCCGGCGCGCGGCGGTGGTCACTCCTCCGAGCATCCGGGCCAGTTCCTCCACCCGCGCGGAGCGGTCCAGTCGCAGGACCCGGGACTCGGTCCGGCCGGCATGCAGTTCTTTGGTGACTACAAAATGGGTGTCGCCCGCCGCGGCGACCGGGGCGAGGTGGGTGATGCACAGGACCTGATGCTGCTGCGCAATGCGCCGCATCTTCTCGCCCACCGCCCGGGCGGTCTCGCCTCCGACATTGGCGTCCACTTCGTCAAAGACCAGCACCGGCACCTCATCCTCGTCAGCCAGCACCGTCTTCAGCGCCAGCATCACGCGAGCGAGTTCTCCGCTGGACGCGATGGCCCGCAGCGGATGCGCGGGTTCCCCCGGATTGGGGGCGAACTGAAACTCGCAGGCATCGCGTCCGGACAGGGACGCCTCCGCCAACGGATTCAGCGCCACGTCAAAGCTGCTCCGGGCAAACCCCAGTGCGCCCAGTTCCCGCACCACGGCTTTGGCAAGACGGGGGATCACCTTTCGCCGCGCCGAGGTGAGCGCGGCCCCTGCGGACTCGATTTCGCCGTCCAACCGTTCCGCCTCGGTATCCAGCCTCGCCACTTCCCCGTCACGCCCCTCGAGAACGGTCAGCTTGCCCCGCGCTTCGTCGGCGAAGGACAGAATATCAGCCACCGTCTGGCCATACTTGCGCCGCAGGCTTTGCAGCAGATTCAGCCGTTCCTCCAGCTCCTGAAGACGTCCAGGATCCACCTCCACACGGTCGGCATAGCGGGAGAGATCCGACTGGAGATCGCGGAGCAGGTCCACGGACTGTTGGTGTTGGGACGCCATGGCTTCGACCCCCGGATCGAGGCGCGACAGTTCATGGAGGGTGCGCCCCAGAACCCCCAGCGCGACCAGGGCGGAATCTTCCTGTTCACCCAAGGCTTGCAGGGCGGTCTCCGTCAGCTGTCGCAGACGGACGGCATTGCCGGCGCGCCGGTATTCGACTTCCAAATCAGTTTCATCCGCAGGCTGCAGCCGGGCGGCATCGATCTCACGAACCTGGAAGCGCAGCAGATCCAACTGCTGGGCCACTGTGCGTTCATCCACCATCAGCGCCCTGCGGGCCGCCTCGACGTCCGCACGCTGGCGAACCAGGACGGCAAACGCGTCCACCTGTTGGGTGAGGCGTCCAAAGGCGTCCAGAATGGCCAATTGCCGCGAGGGCTGCAGCAGCGACTGATGCTCATGCGGACCGTGCAGATCCACCAGCCAGTCGCCCAACACGGCGAGGCGGTCCAGCGTGGTGGGGGAACCGTTGACAAACTGGCGGTTGGTTCCCGACGCCGTGAAGGTGCGCTTGAGGATGAGCTGTCCGGACTCTCCGGACTCCAGTCCGTTGTCTGCGAGAAACACCGCCAGGGGTGCGCGCAGTCCGCCGACATCAAATACGGCCTCGACCGTGCAGGCGTCCGCCCCCGAGCGGAGGAGTGTCCGGTCCGCCCGCTGGCCAAGCACCAGGCTCAACGCGCCAAGGATGACGGACTTGCCCGCGCCCGTTTCGCCGGTGAGCACGGTAAGCCCACGTTCGAATTCAAGGGTGAGGTCGGCCACCAGGGCCAGATTTCGAATGCGCAGCGTGGTGAGCATCGCCGGACCAGATTCGAGTGCCGGCGGCCAAAGCGGAAGGCTCAAAATTCCCTTTGAGACGGGGCCGTCCCCCCGTGTACTGGCGGCGGCACATGGCGTTCTCCTTCCGTTTCCTCGGCACCGGCACCTCCCAGGGGGTCCCGGTGATCGGCCGCGAGTACCCGCCGGAGTTCCTCGCCAACCCCCGAAACCACCGGCTGCGTCCCTCCATTTATGTGGAGACCCCGGAAGTGAGGCTGGTGGTGGACACCACCCCGGACTTCCGCACCCAGATGCTACGGGAGAAGCTGGGATTCCTGGATGCCGTCCTTATCACCCACGCCCACGCGGACCACATCATGGGACTCGATGACTGCCGCCGGGTATGCGATCTGAGGGGAGGTCCGCTGCCCATCTACGCCTCCGAGGATACCTTCGAGGCGCTCCGGCGGGTATTTTCCTATGCCTTTGACGGACGTCCGATCCCGCGCGGCTACTTTCATCCGGAGCCGAGAATCGTCACCGGCGCCTTCGAGATCGGAGATCTCCGCATTACCCCGCTTCTGCTGCCGCATGGACGGATCCTCACCCTGGGGTTTCAGTTCGCTCAGCGCGATGGTCCACGCATGGCGTATCTCAGTGACTGCAAAGAGGTCCCGGAAGAGGCGCAGGCGGTCATCCGGGGGGCCGAAGTGGTTGTTCTGGATGCCCTGCGCAAGCAGCCGCACTGGACCCACATGTGCCTGGATGAGGCGCTCACTGCGGCGCGGCGGATAGGGGCCGACCGCACGTTTTTCACCCACCTGACGCATGACTACGATCATGACGCGGATCAGGCGGAACTTCCCGCCGGGGTCCAACTGGCGTACGACGGATTGAAAGTCGAGGTCGCATGACGGCATCCCCCTATCCCCCCCCGCCCAAAGCCACCCTGTTTTATCAGTTCTGCGCAGTCCTGGTTCGCTGCGTCGGTACCGGTTATTTCCAGTGGACGATCCTGCACCAGGACCGGATTCCGCTGACGGGACCGGTGATTTTCGCCGCCAACCACGTGTCGTTTGGGGATCCGCCCCTGATCGGAGGGGCGATCCCGCGTCCGATCAATTACCTGGCCCGCGAATCCCTGTTTCAACCCCCGTGGTTCGCAAAATTGATCCGCTCCCTCAACGCCATCCCCCTGGATCGCGACCGGGGCGGTCCTGCCGGCATGCGGACGGTCCTGTCGGTGCTGGCCCAGGGCCGCGCCCTTTTGCTGTTTCCCGAGGGAACGCGGTCGACGGACGGTTCCCTGGGAGGAGCGAAGAGTGGCACCGGCCTGACCGTCATTCGCTCGGGCGCCCCGGTAATTCCGGTCCGGATCTTCGGACTCCACGAGATCTGGGGACGCAAGCGGCGGTTCCCCATGCCGGGCAGGATCATCATCAAGTTCGGCGAACCCCTCCGCTTCGAAAAGGAGCGAACCGAAGCGGAAACGGCGTCCCGCGCCCGGACCAAGGCCATCTACGAATCGGTGACCGAACAGGTCATGGACGGGATCGCCCGAATGCAACCCAGCCGCGACATCACCCGTTTCGGGTGACCATCCCCGGGAGCCTCCGCCAGCTTCCTCTCACTCCTATTGCCGTTCCTCCGGCTCCCCACTAGTTTCGCCGGCCAGTTTGCGACCGTTTTTACACTGACATGAGTTCTCCCCAGTCCAGTTCGGGCTACGACGCCGACAATCACCCGGAATCCCCTGCCCCAGCGCCAACGGACGAGCTGTCCCGCCTGGCCGCTGAATTAGCCCTCGCTCAAGAGCGCTTCATGCGCCTGGCCGCCGATTTCGACAACTTTAAGAAACGATCCACCCGCGAGCGCGACGAGGCCCGGCGCAACGGCAGCGAGTCGGTCATTAGCCGTTTGCTCCCGGTGCTGGACAATTTCGACATGGCGATGACTGCGGCCAACCAGTCGTCAACCACGCTGGAGTCTTTGCGAACCGGGATTTCCATGATCCACGGTCAATTCCGCAGCCTGCTGGGCGAGGTCGGCGTCACCCCGATTGACGCTACCGGACAGCCCTTCGACCCGTCACTGCACGAGGCGGTCTCCACCTGCCCCACCGGCGACGTACCCGAGGGACATGTGGCCCAGCAAGTGCGCTACGGATACCGCCTCGGAGACCGACTCCTCCGTCCTGCCAGTGTGATCGTGGCTTCCAAGCCCGCCTGAACTCGTCCGAACTCCCCATGTCCAGTTCACGCGAACGACGCTGTTACTACGAGATCCTCGAAGTCACCCGCACCGCCAACGGAGACGAGATCAAGAAATCCTATCGCAAGCTGGCGATCCGCTACCATCCGGACAAGAACCCCGGCGACAAGAAGGCGGAGGAGCAGTTCAAGGAATTGAGCGAGGCGTATGAGATCCTGAGCGACAGCGAAAAACGGGTGGCCTACGACCGGCAGGGCCATGCCGCCTTCGACCGTCGGGCCGGGGCCGGGCGCGGCGGCGGCGGCGGCTTTCATGACCCGGCGGACATCTTCCGCCAGACCTTCGGCGGCGCGGATCTGGGCAGCATCTTTGAACAGATGTTCGGCATGGGCGGTGAATCGACAGATCCCACTGGCCCGGCCCGCGGCTCGGACCTGCGCTACGATCTGGAGCTCACGCTGGAGCAGGCGGTGACCGGCGTGGAGCGGGAGATCACCGTCACCAAGCCGGGCGTCTGCCCCACCTGCCAGGGATCGGGCGCGGAGAAGGGGTCCAAGCGCATTCGCTGCCTCCAGTGCGCGGGACACGGCCAGGTCCTGGTTTCCCGTGGCATGTTCAGCCTTCGACAGACCTGCCCCCGTTGTGAGGGCGCCGGTGAGGTCGTGGAGAAGATCTGCAAGACATGCCGCGGAGATGGCCGCACGGACCAGGCGTCCACCATTTCCCTGCGCATCCCTCCCGGGGTCGACAACGGAACGCGTCTCCGATCGAGTGGAAACGGGGCTGCCGGGCAGCGGGGCGGTCCGCCTGGAGACCTCTACGTGGTTCTGCACGTCTCGGCGCACGACATCTTCCAGCGTGAGGACGACAACCTTCTCTGCGAGATTCCCATCGCCTTCACCCAGGCCGCGCTGGGCGGTGAGGTCGAGGTTCCCACCCTGGGCGGCAAGGCCCATATCCGCGTGCCGGCCGCCACCCAGCATGGAACGGTATTCCGGTTGAAGGGCCGCGGGGTTAAGAATGTGCAGGGACAGGGCGTAGGCGACCTGATGGTCCGGGTTCTGGTGGAGGTCCCGACCCGCCTCAACGCGGAGCAGCGCAAGAAACTGGAGGAGTTTGCGCAGTTGTGTGACGACGACGTAAATCCCCAGAAGACCAGTTTCTTCAAGCGCGCGCGGGAGTTTTTCAGCTGAGCGGACCAACGGCCAGAGGAAGGCGACCCCTCCGTTCCCAGCGGAAGCGCTCCGAACTTAATGGGTTATACCTTGACCCACTCACAGCATCCCTCCACGGTGCCCTCATGCGTGTGGAGCACGCATCATGCTAGCTCAACTCAAGAGTCTCTTTTCAAACGACATCGGCATTGACCTCGGAACGGCGAACTCGCTCGTCTTCGTCCGGGATCAGGGCATTGTCCTGCGCGAACCCTCCGTGGTGGCAATCCAGGCGGGCACCACCAACGTGCTCGCTGTCGGCGAGGAAGCCAAACGGATGCTGGGCCGCACGCCCGGCAACATCGTGGCCATCCGTCCGATGAAGGACGGCGTGATCGCCGACTTCGAGATCACGGAGGCAATGCTCCGGCACTTCATTCAGAAGGTCCACCACCGCAAGTTGATCGCGCCCAGGGTAGTGGTGGCAGTTCCCTCCGGAATCACCGAGGTGGAGAAACGTGCCGTAAAGGATTCGGCGACCCACGCCGGTGCCCGGGAGGTGTACCTGATCGAGCAACCGATGGCCTCGGCCATTGGTGTCGGTCTTCCGGTGCATGAACCGTCCGGAAACATGATCGTGGACATCGGCGGCGGCACCTGTGAGATCGCCATCATTTCCCTCGCGGGAATTGTCTTCAGCCGGAGCGTCCGGGTCGGTGGCGATGAGTTTGACGAGACGATCGTTGCGCACCTGAAACGCGCCCACAATTTAATGATCGGCGAACGCACCGCCGAGGAGATCAAGATTCGCATCGGCTCCGCGCATTCCCTCGATCAGGAACTGACCATGGAGGTCAAAGGCCGCGATTTGGCGGCCGGTCTTCCCAAGACGGTCATCGTCCGGTCCGAGGAGATTCGCGCCGCCCTGCAGGAGCCTCTTTCCAGCATTCTGGAATCGGTCCGTATCACATTGGAACGCTGCCCACCCGAACTCTCATCAGACCTCGTTGACCGGGGAATCATGATGGCCGGAGGCGGCGCTCTGCTGCGAAACATCGACAAACTGATCGCGCAGGAGACCGGACTTCCCGTCCATATTGCCGACGACCCGCTGAGCGCCGTCGCGCAGGGCACCGGGAAGGTGCTTCAGGAACTGAGCTTCCTGAAGCGGGTAGCCTCCAGCTCGACAGCCTGATCCTCCCCGACGATGCGTTTGCCCCGAGACTGATACCGGGACAAACGTGCTGAAACGTGCACATTACTGGGTGCTGGGTGCCATCATGGTGCTCTGCCTCGTGCTGCTCAACCTCCCGCCCGTAGCGGCGGGACGCTTGAAGCTCGGCGTCAGCGCCCTGTTCGTTCCCCTCTTCGGACTCTCCGGCGCCGGCCAGGCCTTCGTGGATCGCGCCTCCTACGCCTCCCTAAACCGGACGACCCTGATCACGGAGATCGAGCGGCTGCGAACGGAGAACGACCAACTCCGACTGGGGGCGGACCAGGGAAGCGTTTTGCAGGTAGAAAACGGGAAGCTCCGCGCCCTGCTCGGCTGGCAGTCCCGCGCCCCCTGGAAGATGCGCGCCGCCACCGTCATCGCCCGCGAACCAACCACCTGGTGGCGCACGGTCACCATCGACTACGGGAGCCGCGATGGAGCCCGCACCAATCAACCCGTGCTCACCAGTTCGGGCCTGGTCGGACGCATCCGCGAGGTGGGCCTCACCCATTCCCAGGTTGCCCTGATCGGCGACCCGGAATGCGGTGTTTCCGCCGTGGTCGCCGAGACCCGTGACACGGGCATCATTCTGGAGGCCCGCGCCGCGCCAGATGCCGACGGTTTGGTGGTGATGCGCACGCTTCAGCGCAGTCCAACCACCATGCCCGGCCACCGCGTGCTCACCAGCGGACTCGGCGGCGTGTTCCCGTCCGGAATTCCCATCGGCCAGATCGTCGATACCCGCTCTGTCGAAGGCGGCCTCTACACCGAGGCCCGCATCCGCCTCGCCGCCAACCTGGGCCAACTGGAGGAGATCTGGGTCCTGGTGCCGTAGGAGGCAATAGCCGATAGCCGATAGCCAATAGCCAATAGCCAATAGCCAATAGCCAATAGCCAGTGACCAGTGACCAGTGACCGATGACCCATAGCTCCCGCCGTCCCTCTCCATGAGTTGGATCCCCACCACTACCTTGTTCCTGGTCGCCTGGCTGAGCGTTTTCGCCCAAACCCAGTTCCGTCCGCTGGTCCATCTGCTCGACACGCCTCTTTCCGTCCTGCCGGCGCTCATGGTGTATGCGGCCCTGACCCACAATCTGGTCACGGTGGCCATTCTGGCGGTGGTGGCGGGATTGGGACTCGACGCCCTGTCGTCCGGCCCCATGGGAGTCTCCATCCTGCCGCTGTTTGCCATCGCCTTCGGACTTCACCTCCGGCAGCACCTCATTCTGCGCAATCAGACCTATGCGCAATTCTGGCTGGGCCTGGGGGCGGGAATGGCGGTGCCGCTCCTGACCCTTCTTCTGTTGAACCTGGGATCCACCCGACTCATCCAGGGGCCAATCCTCATCGCCCAGATGCTGTTTGTCGGCTTCCTGAATGGAGCGATCTGTCCCGCCGTCTTTCGATTCTTCGATGCCATCCAGCACACCTTTGACTATCAGCCCCTCGCCGAGACGAGCTTCCGCGCCGACCGCCAAATCAAGCGCGGAAGGATGTAAGTCTGCCCCTCCCTGGCCCCCTGACCAAGCCCGACTTACCCAGCCCAACTAACGTTTCGATTGATTCTGACCTAATCCACCCGTGCCGTCCCAAAACGCCTATCATCTCGGTGACCGACCGCTGCGCATTGTCGCAGGCGGCGTCTTTGCCGGGCTGTTCGCGCTGTTGCTGGGACTCTGGCAGGTGCAGGTGATGTCGCGTCACCAGTATCAGCAACGCCAGGAGAGCCAGAGTTTTCGGACCGTCCGGCTGCCCGCCATGCGGGGAAAGATTCTGGACCGTCAGGGACGCGAACTCGCCGGCAACATGCCGCGCTATCGTCTGGATCTCTATCTGGATGAGCTGCGCCCGCAATTTCAAAGCGAGTACAAATTGCGGCGCGCCGCCCTGGTGGCCAGCAAGGGCGCCGCCGGACGACCGGAGACGGAGGGACTTCTGGACTGGTTCCTCAACCGCTTTCGCAAGCCCCGCAAGGGAAACGGCATCACCCGGGCGGAACTGGACCAGTTGAACCGCGAATCGCGCTACGCGGTGGTCAGCAACCTGGTCTCCAACATCGGCCGACGCCTTGGGTTTCCGCTGCTGCTCAGCGAACCCGCCCTTCACCAGCACTTTCTCAACAAGACGGCCCTTCCGCTCACGTTGATTCCCCACTGCACTTCGGCCCAGATTGCCCTGATTACCGAACAGGGGTGGAGTTTTCCGGGCGTCGAACTGGAGCTGGCCCCGGTGCGCAGTTATCCGCACGGCACGCTGGGATCCCACGTCGTCGGCCATTTGCGACGCCATGACGACGACGACAACGAGGAGGATGGACAATTTGACTACCGCCTCCGTGACTACCGGGGAGCCATGGGACTGGAAGCTGCCTACGACCGTGAACTGCGGGGTCAGGCCGGTGCGCGCAGCATTCTGGTCAACTCAGCCGGATATCGCCACCGGCGCGGGCAGGAACTGATCGCTTCGCCCCAGCCCGGACTGAATCTGGTGACCACGCTGGATCTGGATTTGCAGAAGGCGGTGGAGCGGGCGTTGAGTTCGGTGAGCGGCGACGAACGGGGAGCCGTGGTGGTCATGGCTCCTTCCAACGGAGACATCCTGGCCCTCGCCTCCGCCCCGGCCTTTGATCCGGCCGAGTTCATCGATGGCGTTTCGCCCGTCCGCTGGACCAATTTCTTCCTCGCCGAGCCGGCCACGCCCCTGATGAACCGGGCGACGTACGGTCAGTATGCGCCGGGGTCCACCTTCAAGATCATTGACGCCCTCGCGCTGCTGGAGGCAGGACTCGATCCGGACGCCCCGTACACCGTCGAACCGAATCCCCGGGACCCCGGACGTGGCGTCTACATGCTGGGGCGCCGCCCGATCGGGGACCGGGCGCCGCCGGGTGAGTATGACTTCCGCCGCGCCTTCATCCGGTCCAGCAACAGCTATTTCATTCATCACGGACTTCGCCTCGGATGGGAGCGCCTGACGACGGCAGGTCTGAGCTTTGGACTGGGCCAGCACACCGGCATCCGGATCGCCGAGGAATCCGCAGGCGACTTCCCCACGCTGGGCCAGGTACGCGAACGTGGATGGACCCAGGGCAATCTGGCGAATGTCAGCATCGGACAGGAAATCACCCTCACGCCGCTCCAACTCGCCGTCGCGGTGAGTGCGGTGGCCAATGGGGGCCGGGTGTATTGGCCGCGTCTGGTGGACCGCCTGGAAGCCGAGGATCCGCTTTCGGAAACCCCGCCAACCCAAGTGAAACCCGGCCAGGTGCGGTCGGAACTGCGCATCAAGCCTGCCCACTTCCAGCAGGTGCGTCTGGCCATGCGGGATGACGTGCTGGATTCGGAGGGCACGGGCAAGGCGGCCCACCTTCCTGATTTCGCGGTGTGCGGCAAGACGGGAACCGCCGAGATCAAGGGGAATGGCCGCAAGGACAAGGTCACCTGGTTTGCCAGTTTCGCGCCCTATGAGGCGCCGCGCTATGTGGTCATCGTGATGGTGGAAAGCGGCGCCTCCGGTGGCGGAACCTGCGCTCCGGTGGCCCGCGAGATCTATGCGTTCCTCCGTGACCGGGAGCGTTCGCCGGTGACCGGACGGGTGGCCTTCAACCCGGGACATCCATGACCTGGGACCTTCCTACCGTCCGCCGCGAAAGCCGGATTGAATGGCCCCTGTGGCTGGCCGTCGCCGGACTCATGCTGGTTGGGGCGGCGTTCATTTTCTCGGCCACCAGCACTGCGGACGCCGCCGCCCGGCTCCCCTGGTGGCGCTTCCGGGTCATCAGCCAGATTCTGGCTTACGGACTCGGAGTCGGGGTGGTCGCCGCCCTCTGCGTGATTGACTACAGCCGCCTGGCCCGCTGGTCCCTGGTGGGCTACTGGATTTCCATTCTCCTGCTGGTGGCAGTGACCCTGTTCGGCGTCTCCCGACTGGGTGCCCGTCGTTGGCTGGATTTCGGAATGATCCAGTTCCAGCCGAGCGAACTGGCCAAACTCACCTTCCTCTTCGCGATGGCGAACTTCCTGTCGCGTCCCCCCGGGGAACTGGCCTCCCCGACCCTGTTCGCCAAGGCCCTCGGCATGACCCTCCTGCCGCTCGTCCTGATTCTGAAGCAACCGGACCTCGGTTCCTCCCTGGTCTTCCTTCCGGTGGCCCTCACCATGATGTTTGTGGCGGGGGTTCCGCGGAAGTTCCTCGCCCGCTTCCTCGGCGGGGCCGCCCTGGTGGTCGTCCTGATCCTCGTGGATGTCCTCTACGCCCCACCCGGCCTGCGCTTTGTGAAGCTGGAGGAGTATCAGAAGCAGCGGTTGCTGGTGTACTTCGGACTCGACTTCGCGCCGCGCAATGCCACTCCGGCGGAGCGCGTGGCCGCCCGGGCGGAACAGGAGACCAAGAGCTACAACGTCCGGCAGGCCCTCATCTCCGTCGGCAGCGGTGGCCTGGTGGGCAAGGGCTGGAGGGAGGGCACCCAGAGCGCGCTGGGCTATCTGCCCCGGGCGGTCGCCCACAACGACTTCATTTTTTCCGTCATCGCCGAGGAGAAGGGATTTCTTGGCAGCCTGACGGTTCTCACTCTCTACGGCCTGGTGCTGTTCAGCGGTCTTCGGATCGCCACCCGGGCCCGGGACCGCCTCGGCCGACTGTTGGCTGTGGGCGTCGTTACTCTGCTGTTCACGCACATCTTCGTGAACATAGGCATGAACATACGCCTGGTGCCGGTCACGGGCATCCCGCTGCCCCTGCTCAGTGCAGGGGGCACTTCAGTGGTCTGCTCCCTGATCGCCATCGGCATTCTGCAAAACATTCATCTGCACCGGCGTCACTTCTGACGCCCCCGTTAACCCATGAGTCAGCAAAAATTTAAACGCAGTCGGGGCCCGATGCGCTTCAAGCCCACCCAGGGCCTCAGCACGCCCAAGTCCAAACGGGCCGCGGCCAGCGCCCGCGCCGCGGCCCTCGGAGACCAACCCGGGGAGGATCTCACCTACGACCGCCGCCGGCATGAGGCGGAAATCCGCCGGGCCGAGAACCTCGCCGCCGGGCTTCCCGAGGATACCCAGGAGACCGCCGAGGAGGCTCCCGCCACCGGACGCGACCAGCGCTTCCGCTCCCTCGGCCACGACCACTCGGACGCCGAGGATCACGACTCCGCCGCCGGCGAGGATGGGTCCAAGCCCCGCCAACCCGCCGTCCCCACCCCACCCCGCCGCCCGCCCAACCTCCTCGAAAAGGCCCGCGCCGCGGTCAAGGAGGTGGTCAAGAAGGTCCGTCGCCTCATCCAACCCGAGCCCAAGCGGAACATTGAGGTCATCATCAACGCCGAGCCCCTCGAGACCCGCGTGGCGGTGCTGGAGGATTCGCGCCTCGACGATTTCACCGTCGAACGCACCAACACCGAGCGCCTCGTGGGCAGCGTGTACAAGGGCAAGGTCCGCAACCTGGAGGACGGTCTGAAGGCCGCCTTTGTGGACATCGGCTTCGACAAAAACGCCTTCCTTCACTATTGGGACATCATCCCCAACAACTTCGACTCCAGCGTCGAACTGGTCGAGCGCGAGGACCGCAAGCGGGTCCGCAAGGATAAGCCCAAGATCACCACCAAGGATGTCCCCAAGCTCTATCCTGTCGGCAGCGAGATCATCATCCAGGTCACCAAGGGCCCCATCGGGACCAAGGGACCGCGCGTCACCACCAATCTCGCCCTGCCCGGACGCTACCTCGTTCTGCTGCCCAATTCCGACCAGTGCGGCATCAGCCGCAAGATCGAGGATCCGGAGGAACGCGGACGTCTGAAAAAGATCCTGCGCGAACTCACCCTGCCGGACGGCATGGGCGTCATCATCCGCACCGCCGGCGAGGGCAAGCTGAAGCGCTACTTCATTCGCGATCTGGCCCTGCTGTTGGAGGAGTGGAAACGCGTTCAGGAGAAGATTGCCACCGGACCGGCGCCCGCCTGTGTTTTCCAGGAGCCCGATCTGATCGAACGTACCGTCCGCGACTTCCTCACCGAGGAAGTCAGCCGGATCATCATCGACGACAACCGTCAGTTCTCCCGGGTGCAGGAACTCATTGCCCGCATCAGCCAGCGTTCCGCCAAGAAAATCGCCTTCTACAACGAGGCGGAACCCCTGTTTGACCGCTACAATATCTCGCGGCAGTTGGAGCAGGCCTTCGGACGCCAGGTCACCCTCAAGAGCGGAGGCTATCTGATCATCGACGAAACCGAGGCACTGGTGGCGATTGACGTCAATACCGGACGCCACAAGGGCTCCCGCGACCACGACCAGAATCTGCTCAAGGTCAACCTGGAGGCCTCCGACGAGATCTGCCGCCAGCTCCGCCTGCGCAACATGGGCGGCATCATCGTGCTGGACTTCATCGACATGAAGTCCCGCAAGGACCAGCAGACGCTCTATCAGCGGATGAAGGAGAACCTGAAGCGCGACCGCGCCAAGACCCACATCCTTCCCCTCAGCCAGCTCGGCCTGATGGAGATGACCCGCCAGCGCCACACGGAGTCCGTGGCCGATGCCATGCTGATCGACTGTCCGCACTGTCGCGGACGCGGCGTGGTGAAGAGTCCGGAAAGCATGAGCGTGGAAATCCAGCGCAAGCTCACCGCCATCATGAAGGCCCGTCCGCGCGACGAGAGCGACTTCCAACTGCGGATCCATTGTCATCCCTCGGTGCTGGAGCGTCTCCGCACCCAGGACGAGAAACTGCTCATCGAACTGGAGAAGAAATTCTACGCCAAGCTGGCGTTCCGCCCCGAGGTCGGATTCCACAACGAGCAGTGGCGCATTCAGGACGCCATCAACAACCAGGAGTTGGGACGCAGCGTCACGTAGGCTGGTTGAAATTCTGTTCGGCGGGGTGGGGCGAGAGCTCCACTCCGCCGTTTTCATTTCAGGAAGAGCCTTCGGACCCCGCTCCGAAGGGGTTGAATTCCAGGCACGCGACCGCGGCAGGCGCGCATCGCGGAAACACCCGGGGAGTCCCATCCGCGACCCCGAGTCGCCCAAATGAACGAATCGTCATCCGGGATTCATCGGGCCTTCATGTCCGTGTTCTACACAGGGGATATGAAGGCAAACACCTTGGAGCCCGAATTCCAGACGCCACTGCGGAACGCCTTCCTGTGGGTCCTCGCCCTGCTCGCCATCGCCGGATCGCCCAACCTCTCTGCGGGCAGTGCCACCCTGGTGGGTTGGAATAATCTGGGCATGCACTGCACGGATGGCAGCGACTTCTCCGTCTTCTCCATTCTACCCCACTACAACACCATCCAGGCGCAGTTGATCGTCGGAGGCAAACTGGTGGCCGCACCCCAGGGCATGACCGTCACCTACGAGGCGGTCGCGGATCCGGATGGATCGATCAACCGAACCTCCATCGGCAAGGGGAACTTTTACCAGTATGTCCAAAGGCTCTATGGGGCGGCCCTGAAGCCGGATGCCGGACTGGCGGGATCGGGAATGCCCGGCCTCCAGAACAAGCCACAGGCCATGCGGTTCGATCCCGCCATGAAATGGTTCATTGCCGAGGGAATCCCCATCACCCCCTACGACGACGCCGGGCGGAAGAACTACTATCCACTGATGCGCCTGACCGCGCGGGACAGCGGTCAGCGAATCATCGCCACCACCGACATCGTTCTTCCGGTCTCCGACGAAATGACCTGCGTCGTCTGCCATGGCTCGGGCAAATCCAACGCCGCCAGGCCGGCTGCCGGATGGGTACAACTCGCGGACCCGAACCGTGACTACAAGCTGAACGTGCTCCGCCTGCATGACGAAAAGAACCTGGGCAAACCATCGTACAAGGCTGCCCTCCAGCAGGCGGGATTCAGTGCGGCTGGACTCTATCGCCAGGTGATCGACGGGGGCGCCCCCATTCTGTGCGCCCGCTGCCATGCCTCCGAGGCCCTGCCGGGCACCGGCGTGGCGGGAGTTCCTCCCCTCACCCAGGCGATTCATGCGCGCCACGCCAACGTCGTGGATCCGGTCACCCTAAAGCGAATGGATGACACCGGAAACCGTGGGTCCTGTTATCGGTGTCACCCCGGATCGGAGACCCGCTGTCTGCGCGGCGTGATGGGGAACACCGTCGCAGCGGACGGCACCATGGCCATCCAGTGCCAGAGTTGCCACGGATCCATGGCCTCAGTCGGTCGGGCCGGGCGGGTGGGATGGCTGGAAGAACCCAATTGCCAGAGCTGCCATACGGGCACTGCGGTCAGCAACAATGGGCAGATCCGCTACGCGTCCGTCTTTGACTCGCCGGGCCATGTCCGGACGGCCGTCAACCGGACGTTTGCCACCACCGCCAATACGCCGGCATCCGGGGTTTCCCTATACCGATTCTCTGCGGGTCATGGCGGCCTGCAATGCTCCGCCTGCCACGGATCCACACACGCCGAGTACCCCAGTTCCCACCGCAATGATAATCTCCAAAGTCTGAAGCTTCAGGGCCATGTCGGAACCCTGGCGGAATGCTCGGTGTGCCACACCACGCTTCCGGAAAAGGCGTTCAGTGGAGGCCCCCACGGAATGCACCCCGTGGGTCAGGCCTGGATCGAGGGACACAAGGATCCCGCGGAGCACAACCTGGCCCTGTGCAAACAATGCCACGGCGCCGATCTTCGCGGCACGGTACTTTCCCGCAGCTCCGCGGACCGGAGTCTCCGGACTGAATGGGGCACCAAGACCGTCTGGCGCGGATTCCAGATCGGCTGCTATGCCTGCCACAAGGGACCGTTCAATGAGGATCGCAATCCCAACCGGGCGCCCGTCACCACTCCGGCCAGTCTCGCGACCCCGACGGGACGCTCAAAGTCAGTGACCCTGGGTGCAGCTGATGCGGACCAGAATCCGCTCGTTCTGCGAATCGTCTCCCAACCAACTCACGGAACCGTGGCCCTGAATGGCCGTCAGGCGACCTACTTTCCCGAGCGGGGATTCGTCGGCACGGACACCTTTACCTTCGCCGCCTGGGACGGCTCCACGGAGTCCAACCTGGGACGTGTCTCGATCACCGTCACCGCAGCAGCCCCGCCCGTCGATCCCCCATCAGGCACCGGACTGTCCCTGCACCTCCTCCTGGAATCAGACCATGTGGTGCTCAGTTGGCCCACGGGAGACGCCGCCCTGGTCGTGGAAACTTCTGGAGATCTGGGAATCGGTGATTGGAGAACCCTGGAGGCCGAAGCGTCCGTCGAGGGCGGAACCTCCTATCTCTCCGTTCCCAGTACCAATGCCGGACAGCTATTCCGCCTGCGGGAACCCTGATCCGGAGACGGCCGGGGCGGCGATTTCAGGCTGCCACCCGCGTCGCCAACTCCGCTGCCCGGGGGGCGTTGGGATTGTCGAACGGAGCGCGCGCCTGAAGGCCCAGAATGCGCAGCAACTCGGCATCCGCATCATAGCTCGGTGAAGGAACCGCCTTGGTGAGCATGAACTCCGTCTCACTGGAGAAAATGGAGTTGGCGCCCGCCAGGAAGCATAGGGCCTGCTCCGTCGCGCTCAGCTTGGCGCGTCCGGCGGTCAACCGGACGTCCGAGGCCGGCATCAGAATGCGCGCCGTGGCGATCATGCGGATCACGTCCCACACCGGCACGTCCTCATTGCCCGCCATGGGGGTACCCGCCACCTTGCTCAGAATGTTGATGGGCACCGACTCCGGGTGCGGCTGCACGGCTGCCAGGGTTTGCAGCATCTGAACGCGATCGTTGACGCCTTCGCCCAGTCCGATGATGCCTCCCGAACACACCGTCACGTTGGTCTTGCGCACATTCTCAATCGTGTGGAGACGGTCGGCGTAGGTCCGCGTGGTGATGATGGTTTCGTAAAACTCGGCGCTGGAATCCACGTTGTGGTTGTAGGCGTAGAGTCCGGCGTCCTCCAGTCGCTTGGCCTGGGGTTCGGTCAGCATTCCGAGCGTGCAGCACACCTCCAGTCCAAGGTCCGTGACGCCCTTCACCATGTCCACGACCCGGTCGAACTGTCCGTTGTCCTTCACCTCCCGCCATGCCGCCCCGAGGCAGACGCGGGAAACGCCGGACGCCTTGGCCCGGTGGGCAATCTCCAGGACCTGCTCCTTCTCCATCAACCGTTCGGGAGTAATCCCCGTCGAGTAACGCGACGACTGCGCGCAATAGGCGCAGTCCTCGGGACAAGCCCCGGTCTTGATGGAGATCAGCTTGCACACCTGCATGGCGCGCGGGTCATGAAATTCCCGATGCACCGCCGCCGCCCGGAAGACGAGTTCGAGCAGGGGTAGATCATGAATCTCCCGGATTTCATCGAGGGACCAGTTATGGCGGAGAACCGCAGTCATCTGCGGCGACGATGCGAGACCTGGGGCAGGTTGTAAACCGACGAATCAGCGCAGGTTGACGGGAAGGGGCGGCGGTCGCCTATCGCCTATCGCCTATCGCCTATCGCCTATCGCCTATCGCCTATCGCCTATCGCCTATCGCCTA
>JBDKKE010000247.1:0-11407 GCA_039796255.1 Verrucomicrobiota bacterium
GGCCTGGATTGTTCGGGTGCCTCCGGCAGGCTGGCGTCCGGAGGGCTGGAAACCCAGCCCCCAGGCCCGGTCGATGATCACCAGCGAGAATGTGAGTGTGGATCAGGCAATAAAAACTCCGCAGTTCTGGATGCTATGGGTGGTCCTGTGCATGAACGTCAGCGCCGGCATAGGAATTCTCGGCCAGGCCTCGCTGATGTGCCAGGATCTCTTTGGGGTCAGCGCCGCGATCGGCGGTGGATTTGCGGGTGTCCTGTCACTGTTCAACATGGGCGGACGTTTCCTGTGGTCCTCCGTCTCCGACCACACCGGGAGGCGCACTGTCTACTGCATTTTCTTCCTGTTGGGCGCCGTGCTGTATTCCCTCATCCCTCAGACCCAAAAGTCGGGAAGTCAGGCGATGTTTGTCGCGGTAACCGCGATCATCATTTCCATGTACGGCGGTGGATTTGCCACCATCCCGGCCTACCTGCGTGACCTTTTCGGGACCCACCAGATTGGTGCCATCCATGGACGCCTCATCACCGCCTGGTCCATGGCGGCCATCATCGGCCCCGTGCTGGTCAATTACCTATCCACGGCCAGCAAGGAGGCAGGAGTGCCCCGCGCGGAGGCTTACAACACCACGATGTACCTCATGGCGGGTCTCCTTCTGGTGGGCTTGGTGGCCAACCTGATGGTTCGTCCCGTCCACGCCAGCCATCACCTGACCGGCCATTCTCCTTCGTGACAGCCGATCGCACCCCACTCCTCATGCCCCGCCTCAAACTCATCGTCGCCTGGCTCCTGGTGGGAATTCCGCTGGCCTGGCGTCTTTCATTCTGTGAAACGCTCACTGCCCCTGTTTCGCGGTTCTCCCCAGGTCGCTCCAGTGACCAGCGCCCCCTTGCCCCGCTGACCGCGTCCCCGCGCGGAACGGGATAAAGTGGTCCGCTGGGAGTGAGGCTGGTCTCCCTTCGGACCACTGGATCTGCGTCGTGGTCCGGACTCGTTCCGGTTTCCCAGGAAACTGCGCGAATTAAAGCCATTTGAAGCGATGGCACGCTGGATGCGTGATGGGTGTCCAGATCGACACGACCCTTGTTTCAGGAGTCGCCATCCGCCGGTCCCCATCGCAAATTAAATTACTACTCAATCATGATCCCTCGTATCTCCCGTGGTGCTTCCCTGGTGACGGCTCTGTCCACCCTTCTCCTGGCCTTCATCTTCGCCGCTCCGCCCACGGCCCAAGCCGCAGGACGCAACAGCTCGACGGCAAGCGGTGGTGGCGGCGGCGGCGGATCCGTCAAGGCCCCCAAGGTGGCGGAATCCCGGGTCACCGGATACATTACGGCCATCGACTCTGTGAATCACACGCTGGTGGTTGGCGCCTCCTATTATGGCTCTGGATCTTTGCGCGTAGACTCCTCCACCCAGGTTTCGCTGAACAACCTCAATGGATCCTTTGCCGACCTGAAGCAGGGTGACTGGTGTGAGGCCCGCTATGACTGGACGACCAAGCTGGCCACCAAGCTCTCCGTGACCCGTCCTTGATGGGCACCCGAGCCCCGCTCTTTTCCCGAGGGCTCGGCCACAGCGAATAACGGCGGATTCCCTCGGGAATCCGCCGTTCTCATGGACCGCCTGACCTGCCGCACCCCGTACGTCTTCGCGCTGCGTCGATGAAACCCAGGCATCGGGTGCATCCGACTGGATCCGACTGGGGCCGGCGCCGACCCGGTCATGAGTCGATTGCATGGCTGACGACTGCTTGTCACTCGACGAAGACCGCGCCCACGACTATCGAGTCGTTGACGGAAGACGCGGTCCCTCTTTGCCCCCATCGACCATGAGCCCCCAACGCCTTGCTGATCTCGATTTCGCACACCTGACCCAGCGCCCGTACCACCCCTCCCCCGTCGCTTGGGAAGATCAGGTGCTCTATTTCCTGATGCTCGACCGATTTTCCGATGGTCGGGAAGACCGGCACTTCGACAATCAAGGAAATCTGGTCACCCAGGGCAGAACGCCGTTGTTCGATCCGGCGGTGGACATCGGAAACGCACCTTTCGATCCCTGGAATGCCGCCGGGTCGGTCTGGTGTGGGGGAACCCTGCCCGGACTGAAAAGCAAACTCGGATATCTCAGTCGGCTTGGGGTGACCGCGGTGTGGATCAGTCCGATCTTTAAACAGGTGGCATTCCAGCCCACCTACCACGGTTACGGCGTGCAGAATTTCCTCGAGGTGGATCCGCACTTTGGCACCCGCGAGGACTTGCGGGATTTGGTGACAGCCGCGCATGCACTCGGCATTCATGTGATCCTCGACATCATCCTCAATCACACGGGCAACGTCTTCAGCTACGACGCCGACCGCCACTGGGATGCGGGCGCGACGGCGCCGGATGCCCGCTGGGATGGCCTCCCGTATCCGGTAAAGGGCTTCAACGACTCCCTCGGTCAGGGCTCCATTCCCTTCGGTCCAGTGAACCCGGGCGCGACACCTGCGGCCTGGCCTGACGGCGCAGTGTGGCCGGCCGAGTTGCAGGACTCCGGGGTGTTCACCTGCGGCGGCCGGATCTCCAACTGGGATCATGAGCCCGAGTTTCTCGACGGCGATTTCTTCGATCTGAAGGACGTGAATCTTGGGTCCGGGTCCACCGATCACTTCCAGGCCTCCCCGGCGCTGAAAGCGCTCGCTGCGGTGTATCAATACTGGATCGCCTACGCCGACCTGGATGGTTTCCGTGTGGACACGGTGAAGCACATGGACAAGGGCGCCACCCGCTACTTCGCCTCCGCCATCCACGAATTCACGCAGAGCATCGGCAAGGAGAACTTTTACCTGATCGGCGAGATCACCGGCGGACGCCAGCGCGCCTTCACCACCCTTGAGGAAACCGGCCTCAATGCCGCGCTGGGCGTCGACGACATCCCGGACAAGCTCGAATACCTGGTCAAGGGCCTGCGTAACCCGGTAGACTACTTCGGGCTGTTCCGCAACTCGATGCTCGTCGGCAAGGAATCGCACGTGTGGTTCCGCAACACCGTGGTGACGATGTTCGACGACCACGACCAGGTCCGGAAGGGCGGCAACAAGGCCCGCTTCTGTGCCGGCGAGGACGGGTGGCGCGTGGTCCTGAATGCGCTGGCGCTCAACCTCACCTCGCTCGGCATTCCCTGCATCTACTATGGCACCGAGCAGGCATTCAACGGAGCTGGTGACAGTGACCGCTACCTCCGCGAATGCATGTTCGGCGGGGAGTTCGGTGCCTTTCGCAGCCGCGGACGCCACTTCTTCCACGAGCAACGCTTCGTCTATACCGAACTCGCCAGAATCCTCGCGGTGCGGCGTCAGAAAATCGCGTTGCGCCGAGGGCGGCAATATCTGCGGGAGATCTCCGGCAACGGACTCGACTTCGGAGTGCCGGAGATGGTGGGCGGCCAGATCCGCTCTCTGATCCCCTGGTCGCGCATTCTGGACCGATCCGAAGTCCTCTGCGCCCTCAACACCGACTACAACGATCCGTCCACCGCCTGGGTGACCCTCGACGCCGGACTCCACCGCGCGGGCGACCTCCTGACCTGCCTCTACTCCACCGACGCCACCCAGATCGGCACAACGATCCCGGTGGAGGACCGAAACGGCCGGGCCGTTCAACTGACCGTGCCCGCAGCCGGGTTCGTCATCTACGAGTGACTCCCTTTACGGAATCCTTGCTGCAACGGGAAACAACACTCCCTTCATCCTCGCCTACTTCGCCTCTTTCGCTTCCCCCTCGCCCAATTGAAGCGTCGGGACCTTGGCATCGTCTCGGACGTTGAAGGCCAGCCAGTGTCCACTGAGGGCATGCGTGGGAAAACCACACGCCAAGGCATAGTCCCCCGCCTCACTGGCAGTGAACTTGAAGCTGGCCTTGTTGAGGCTGATGCCCTGCACCGGTTTCGGCACCGAGGCCCCTTCGAAGGCGGGATCCCCCATCTGCGGCTTGCGCGTCTTCTCCTTTTCCACCACCAGGACGCTGTGGGGAACCGGGCTGGGATTAATGAAGGTCACCTCCACGTTCCATCCGGTCGGGACGGTGTACACCGCCTTGCCCTTGAAGTAGCCGTTGAAGTTCATCCCATAATTGGCCGGAGTGTAGGCGGCGATGAGGGTGATCTTCACCGTTTTCGGCGTCTCGCCGAGCTTGAGGAAATCCGCCTCGGTAATCCCTGCAAACAGTTCCTTCTTGAGCCCAGAAGCGCCATGCGCTGCCGCGTCGTGGGCGGGCGCCGCCTCCTGGGCCAGGGAAAGCCCGGCCGCCATGGAAAGGGACAGGCAGACGAGCAGGGCGGAAGGAAATCGATTCATGACGCAGCCAGTGTCGGACAGGACCGGGGAAAAATCCAAGCCCGGACCGGTCTTCACCGGTCCGGGCTGCACGGAGGCGTTGAGACGCGCCTATTTCTGGAGAGGTGCCACCGTAGCTCCAGCGGGAACCTTGTCGGAGGGAACAATCTTCCAAAGCGCTCCGCGCTCGCTCTGGTAAGGATCCACCGGTCCCCCGTAGTTGGCGGTGGCCTGTGTGACGTAGACGTTGCCCGCCTGGTCTTCACCGCCGCCGGTGGGACGCAGCGGGGTGTCGAGATCGAGCAGTTCCTGCATCTGCCATTTTCCGGCGCCATCCCGCTTCATGCCCCAGATCTTACCGGATCCCCAATCGGAGGCAAAGTAGGTGCCGTCGAGCGACGGGAAGTCCCTGCCGCGATAGATGCCGAGTCCGATGACGCAAATGCCCTGATCCACGTGGCTGTATTCGGCGATCGGCCAAACCCCGATTCGCGGGGCATCCTTTTCGGTTTCAATGGGGAATGGATGACTGCCGCACATGAACTTCCATCCGTAGTTCTCGCCCCCCTTGCTGGACGCCGGCTGAAAATCGATTTCCTCCCAGTGGTTCTGACCGATGTCCGCAATGAAGAGATCGCCGGTCTTCCGGTCAAAGGAGAAGGTCCAGGGATTGCGCAGTCCGTACGCCCAGATCTCCGGCTTGGCCCGGGGATGGATCTTGGAGAACTGCAATTCGGACACTCCGAACAGGGTCATCTGCTGGAGCGGAGTGATGAACGGATTGTCCTTGGGAATGTTGTAGCCGCGGTCCGGTGTCTGGGAATTCACATCAATGCGCAGCATCTTGCCCAGCCAGGTATGGAGGTCCTGACCGGCGCTGATGACGTCGCCCTCCCATCCGCCATCACCGACGCCGACATAGAGGTAGCCGTCCGGACCAAAGGCCATCTTGCCGCCGTGATGATTGCAGTATGGAAAATCAATCTGCATCACCACACGCGCAGAGTCGGGATCGACCTTGTCCGGATTGTCCTTGGAGACCCGGTACTCGGTGAGGAGGGTCGCGCCGTTGAACCACAGGTCGGCATAGGAAACGTAAAGCAGTCCGTTCTCCTTGAACTTGGGGTGAAACTCGATGGCGTAGAGGCCCTCCTCCAGAAACGAGCTGAGGGTCTTGTCCTTGATGTCGAGGAACGGCTTGGCGCTCACCTTGCCATCCTTGACGATGCGCACCACCCCCGGCCGCTCGCAGACGAAGAGACGTCCGGTACCATCGTTCGGACTCGCCACATGCACGGGATCCACCAACCCGTCGGCAACCTTGACCAATTGGATGGCCACTTTCCCGGGAATGGTTCCCCCCGGCTGGGCCGGAAGCGGTTGTTGGTCGACCGCCCATCCGGGAAGGCCGGACAGCAGCCCGAGGGTGAGTGTGACGAGAGGAATGGAGGCAAAGCAGGGCTTCATACGTCGCAAAGGGGACACGCTTCAGATAAGGCGAGCGGGCATCGCGGAGCAAGCGGCAACTGAAGGCGCGGAACGCCATGGCTGGTCATTGATAGCCCGTAACCGACCATCACCTGCCACGGACCATTGACCTTCTGTAACCCCAGCGTTTCCGATGGGTCAGCCTCAGGGAGTCCAGATCCTCCCATGAAATTTCTACCCCTGTTCGTTCTCACCGGTGCCACCCTGCTTGCCCTGCCCACCTGGGCTGAGGCGGATCTCAGCAAACTCCCCCCTCCCGCGACCAAGAAGGGCCTCACCTACGCCAAGGACATCCAACCTCTGTTTCAGGCGTCGTGCACCGGATGCCACGGCGAGGAGAAACAGAAGGGCGATTTGCGGCTGGACAGCCTGGAGGCGGTACTCAAAGGCGGTGAAGACGGAAAGGTGATTGTTCCGGGCAAGGGTAAGGAAAGCGCGCTGCTCGTCGCGGTCTCCGGACTCGACGAGGAAACGGCCATGCCCCCCAAGCGTAAACCCGGCAAGGGCGGAACCGGTGGTCCGGGAGGCCCCGGCGGAAACCGGCCGCAAGGTGCCCCTCCGGGAGGCCCAGGTGGTCCTGGTGGTCCTGGTGGCTTCAAAATGCCCAAGGCATTTACCCCTGAGGAAGTCGGTTTAGTCCGGGCCTGGATTGAACAGGGCGCGAAATAGGCCTCGCCTCGCTCGGCTCCCGGCCCTGCACGCCGTCGCTTCCGTCGGGATCGTCGGAGCGACGGCTCGTCCCTCAGCCGCCGATCCATGAACCCGCCCTTCGGAAAAATCCGGTCGGGGTGCGGGACTTCGGGAAGCCCTTTTTACGCCAGCACACCGCGAATGATCTCTGGATCCACCACTCCGGTCAGCTTCTGGTCCAGTCCCCCGTAGAAATAGGTCAGCCGGTGCGGGTCCAGTCCCATGAGGTGCAGAATCGTGGCGTGCAGATCCCGCACGTGATGACGGTTGACCGCCGCCTCGTGGCCGAGTTCGTCCGTCTCACCGTAGCTGGTGCCTCCCCGGACGCCCCCGCCCGCCATCCAGTAGGTGAATCCCTTGGGATTATGATCCCGCCCCCCATTGTCGCCCTGCGACAGTGCCTGGCGGCCAAACTCCCCGCCCCAGACCACCAAAGTCTCCTCCAGCAGGCCGCGCTGCTCCAGATCCTCCAGCAGGGCGGCAATGGGACGGTCGATCTCCGGACCGTGGATCCGGAGATTCTCCTCGACGCCATTGTGGGCGTCCCAGTTTTGCTGCTGGTGGCCGCCGCCGTGGTAAATCTGGACGAACCGCACACCGCGTTCGACCAACCGCCGGGCGATCAGGCACTGGCGTCCAAAGGGGGCGGGGCCCAGAGCCAGCGGGTGGTCCCCCGGCTTGGACTGATTCACGCCATAGCGCTCCAGGGTCGCCGCCGATTCCTGCGCAAGTTCCAGCGCCTCGGGAGCACTGCGCTGAAGCTGGAAGGCCAGTTCATAGCTGGCAATGCGGGCCTGCAATTCACTGAAGCCCGGCCGCGACGCCAGGTGCCCCGCGTTGAGCGCATTGAGCGTCGAAATCGTGTCCCGCTGCGCCTCGGGCGGTGCGGCATCCGCCGGGTCCAGATTCAGAATGGGATTTCCCGAGGCCCGGAAGACCGTGCCCTGGTACGCCGCCGGCATGAACCCGCTCGACCAATTTGCCGCGCCGCTGATCGGGCCGCCGCGTGGATCCAGCATGACCACGTAGCCGGGGAGATTGGCATTGGACGACCCCAGCCCGTAGGACATCCAGGACCCCATGGATGGCCACCCCTGCAGGACCCGTCCGCTGTTCATCTGAATCATCGCCGAACCATGAGCAAACGAATCGGCGTAGAGCGACTTGATCACCGCCAGCTTGTCCATGTGCGCCGACAGGTGGGGCAGGACGTCGCTGCACCAGAGGCCCGACTCTCCGTATTGCCGGAAGGTCCGTTGAGATCCGAGCAGTTTTCCCGGCTTCACATCGCGACGCCGCTGTTCCAGCGACGCCGTCTGGCCATGGCGACGATTCAGCTCCGGTTTATAGTCGAAGAGATCCATCTGGGACGGACCTCCGTACATGAACAGGAAGATGACCGAGCGGGCCTTGGCCGGCCTATGGGGCGGGCGCACCCGCATCGGGTCCACCGCCAGTCCCGCCGCCACTTCGGGACGCTGAAAGAAGCCGTCGGCCTCCAACAGTCCGGAAAGGGCGAGACTGGTGAACCCCGCCCCAAACTGCGCGAGGAATTCCCGGCGGGAGCCGGCGCACAGCGGTGATTTTCCGGATCCATCCTTAGTCGACATAGGCCACTTCATTGAGGTTCAACACCAGCAGGCACGCACTCTCGAGGGCCTTCCGCCCCGCCCACTCCCGAGATCTAGCCGGCCACAACGGCACCGGACCCTGGCCCGCGTTCCAACGAGGCCGGTCCAGGCTGACTCCGGAACCCCAGGCCCGGACGCCCAGGCGTCCGGTGACCGGTCCGCCGGGCACCGTGTGGGTCTGCATCACGGGTTGCGAATCCTCATGCAGAAAGACAGCGATCCGCCCGTCGTGGAGGGTCACGCGGACCGGCAACCGGTCCCCCTGCAGCGTCCATCCGGAACATGCCGCCAACTCCACGGCATTGGTGGGAGTCAGGCAGCGGAGAGCCGCCCGCCCCTCCCGCGGCGCCAGGACGAGTTCATACCCCCGGTCCGCCCCGCCTTCAGATACCGTTGCACACCAGAGAATTCCCACCTGTGAACAGCCAACCTGGGGCACGACCTCCATTTCGAAATCCCCTTCAGAGACCATCGCCCCGCTCCAGAGGGCAAACGGTCCCCGGCCCGGCTCCAGCGCCTTGTTCCCTTCATATTCGCGGGGCCAGTAGCCCTTGTGGGATTCCCAATCCGGTCCCGGCACCCCCAGGAATCGCGAGGCCGGCAATAACTGAAAGTAGGGAACCGAAAGGGTGTCGGGCACATCCGGACGAAAGGAAATCCGGTGATCCAATCCCGACCATAGGGCGGCCTGACGCTTCCAGAAGGCGCTCACCTGCCGGACTTCCTCAGGCCCCGGATTTCGGGCGGTGGCCAGCGACCAGGCCCGGACGATCCGCTCGTCCACCGATCCCGACGGCACCTCGCGGATGACACGTTCCGCTAGAGCCACTGCCTGCTCCTGGACGAACGCGTCGTTGAGCAGCATCAGCGCCTGCGGCGCCACGGTGGTTATCGGACGCTCCGGCAGCGGCGAGGTCGCATTGCTGTAGTCGAAAGCCTCCAACAGCGGAACCATGGAGGTTCGCCGGATGTAGGTGTACACGCTCCGACGCGACCTTTCTTCCGGGGACGACACCTGCCAGTCGGTGCCGGGACGCGAACCGCCGGCCAGCACTTCGCCGCTCAGGGCCGGAAAGAATCCGCGCCCTCCCGCTGCAGGATTCAGCCGGCCGGAAATCGACAGCAAGCTGTCCCTCAAGGCCTCGGCATCCAGGCGCCGCAGATTCTGTCGCCAGAGCAGATCATTGCCCGGGTCGATGGTTAGCGCCGCGGCGTTGGTGGCTGAGGACCCCTGCTTCCAGGCGGCCGAGGTCAGGATGAGCCGGTGCAGCGACTTGACCGACCAGCCGCTGCGGATGAATTCGCCCGCCAACCAGTCGAGCAATTCCGGATGTGTGGGCTGACTGCCCACCCGCCCGAAATCGGTGGTGGTGCGCACCAAGCCGCGTCCGAAGTGATGGTGCCATACCCGGTTGACCATCACCCGGGCCGTGAGCGGATTGTCCGGGCTGGCGATCCAATGGGCCAGGGCGAGGCGGCGTCCGGAGGTCCCCCGAGCACCGTCTCCCATCACCACCGCTTCACCACCGCCGGCGGCCCGCAGAAAGCCGGGCCGAACCTCGGCTCCGGGCGATCGCGGGTTGCCCCGGGAAAGCACATGAACCGCGGGCACCGCCTCGGTCCGTTCCCGGGCGGCCAGAGCCCACTCGAACGGCGGGATGGATTTTTGGAGTTCGGCGATCTTTTCCGACACCGCCTTTCGCGTTGCCTCGTTGGTCGTATCCTTTCGCTGCAACTCCAGAGCCTCCCGTTGGCGTTCCTGGGCTGCCTTCCAGGCGGCAATCTGAGCCGGACCCGCCAGGGGCGCGAACAGGGGAGAGTCCAGGCCATGCTCCTTTCCCCCGCCCGACTTCAGCGGACGAAACACAGCCAGCAGCGAGTAGTAGTCCTGCTGGGGGATGGGATCGAATTTGTGATCATGGCAACGGGCGCATCCCAGGGTCATGCCGAGAAACGCGGCCCCGCTGGTGCTGACCATGTCATCCAGTTCATCAAACTCCGCCTGCAGTGGATCATCGGGCTCGTCGTCGTGGACTCCCAACCGTAGAAAGCCGGTGGCCACCAGCGCTTCCCGCCATGCCTCCCCGGGATTTCCATCGGGATCCAGAAAAGCCGGGGCCAATTCATCGCCGGCGATCTGCTCACGCACAAACTGGTCATAGGGTTTGTCCTGGTTGAAAGCATGGATGACATAGTCCCGGTATCGCCAGGCCTGCAGCTTTTCGCCATCGCGCTCATAGCCGTTGCTCTGGGCAAACCGCACCACGTCGAGCCAGTGACGTCCCCATCGCTCGCCGTACTCGGGTCGGGCGAGCAACGCCTCAACGCGACGCATCCAGGCAGCGGGCGAAGGATCCCGCTCAAATTCGGCCACTTCCTCAGGCGTGGGTGGAAGTCCAACGACATCGAAGTACAGGCGTCGCAACAGCACCCGCGGGCTGGCCTCCGGATTGAACGCCAGCCCTTGAGACGCCAGTCGACTCGCGAGAAAAGCATCCACCGGATTGCCGATTCGTCCGCCCGGAACCACGGGCACCGCACGTTGCGAGATCGGTCGAAACGACCACCAAGACGCCCCGGCTTCCTCGCCACGAAGTCCGGAAGAGGCTCCTTCTGCTCCACCCGCCGCAAGAAGCCGGCTCCAGATCAAGAAAAGGAGGACGAATCCCCATCGAAATGCCGCGAATCCCGCCCACCGTCGCCCACAATCCTCCCCGGTCCCAGTTGGACCGGTTGGACCGGAACCCAAAACAAGTGGATGGCATCGCAGGATCGGCACTGAGGTGCCGACGATGGGATTGGTGTGATTCTTCAGTCAACGATCCGCATCCTGCCTCTCAGGAATTCGCGGATGCGCGAAGAGCATTGGGAACCCCATGGTTCGTCCAGGGGACTGGGGATCGGACACGCCCTGCCCCCCCCGACGATGAGGTGGGCGCGGTGAATGAGATTGGGGTGGCGGTGGTCGAAGCGCGCCGATGAGGCAATTTTCGGGTGGGATATTTTTGTGTGGATTCCTGTGCATGCGGGCGGTCGCGGCAACCCTGCCGGCAGCTCCGGACTGGCTTTTGGACCCAGATCCCTATGCGGCCCGGGTGACGACCAACGCCAACGGGCGGACGCTGGTGCTGGAGAACGGACTCCTGCGCCGAGAAATCCGCGTGCAACCCAACGCGGCCACCGTGGCCCTGGACCACCTGGGCACCGGGGAGTCACTGCTTCGGGGTGTCAAACCGGAGGCGGTGGTCGAACTCGATGGAAAGCGCTTTGAGGTGGGCGGGTTGAA
>JBDKKE010000248.1:0-3063 GCA_039796255.1 Verrucomicrobiota bacterium
CCGACCCCCGGGTCCAGGAACTGCAATCCCTTCTGCCCCGCTGCCTGCTGTCGGACTGGGTCCGGCTCGGCGCGCGGGCGACGCGGCTTTTCCGCGACCGGTTGCATCCGGACCGCCATGATGCCGTCCTCAGTCGACTGCTGACCCAGGCCCAGGATTCCGCCGCCCTGCGCGAGCGGCGTCGCCTCGGAGTTCCGACCGTTTCCTATCCCCCGGATCTTCCCATCTCCGCCCGCAAGGACGAGATCGTGGAGGCCATCCGCAAGCATCCGGTGGTCGTCGTCGCCGGGGAGACCGGCTCCGGCAAGACCACCCAGCTTCCCAAGATGTGTCTGGAGGCCGGCCTGGGGATCGAGGCCCGCATCGGCTGCACCCAGCCCCGCCGTGTCGCCGCGCTCTCCATCTCCCGCCGGATCGCCGAGGAGTTGCGGGTGACCTGGGGACGCGATGTCGGATGCCAGATCCGGTTCGATGACCGGTCGGGTCCGGACACCTACATCAAACTGATGACCGACGGCATCCTGCTCGCCGAGGCCCAGGGGGATCCGCTGCTGACCGGCTACAACGCCCTGATCATCGACGAGGCGCACGAGCGCAGCCTCAACATCGACTTCCTGCTGGGTCACCTGAAGGGCCTGCTGTCGGAGCGTCCGGATCTCAAGCTGATCATCACCTCGGCCACCATCGACACCGCGGCCTTCTCCCGGCATTTCAACAACGCCCCGGTGATCGAGGTCTCGGGACGCATGTTCCCCGTGGACGTGGAGTACGCGCCCATCGACGCAGCCTCCGAGGAGCGCGGAGAGATTTCCTTCGTGGAGGCGGCGGTGAATGCGGTGGAGAAAATCCTCTACGAAACCGGATCCGGCGACGTGCTGGTCTTCATGCCCGGCGAACGGGATATCCGGGAATCCGGGGAACTGCTGGAGGGACGCTGCGGACGGGAGGTGGAAGTGATTCCGCTCTTCGGACGCCTCAGCGGCGGGGATCAGCAGCGGGTGTTCGCGCCCTCCGATCGGCGCAAGATCATCATCGCCACCAACATCGCCGAAACCTCCCTCACGCTGCCAGGAATCCGCTTCGTGGTGGATACCGGACTCGCCCGCCTCAGTCGTTACAATCCACGCACCCGCACCCGCCGCCTGCCGGTGGAACCGGTCTCCCAGAGCAGCGCCAACCAGCGCAAGGGACGCGCCGGACGCGTGCAGAATGGCACCTGCATCCGGCTCTATTCCGAGGAGGATTTCCTGGCGCGTCCGCCCTTTACCCAGCCGGAGATCCAGCGGGCCAATCTGGCCGAGGTCATCCTGCGGATGAAGGCCTTCCGTCTCGGCGAGATGGAGCGCTTCCCGTTCGTCAATCCGCCCACGCCGGCCGCCATCGAGGCGGGATATCAGTTGCTGCAGGAGCTGGGCGCCCTGGATGACGCCCGGGATCTGACCAACACCGGAC
Organism: Verrucomicrobiota bacterium; assembly: GCA_039796255.1. Lineage (GTDB taxonomy): Bacteria > Verrucomicrobiota > Verrucomicrobiia > Limisphaerales > UBA9464 > UBA9464. The sequence goes on from JBDKKE010000248.1 coordinate 1,453, forward strand.
GCGACCTCGCCCGGCTTCCCATTGATCCGACGCTGGGGCGGATGCTGCTGCAATCGCAGCAGGAGCACGCCACCCGGGAACTGCTGATCATCGCCGCCGGCCTGAGCATCCAGGATCCGCGGGAGCGTCCGTTGGAGAAGCGCGCCGCTGCGGATGCCGCGCACCAGCGCTTCACCGATCCCCGGTCGGACTTTCTCACCCTGCTCAACCTCTGGAATGCCGTGCACGACCAGTGGGAATCCCTCCGCACTCAGGGACAGCGCCGCCGCTTCTGCCAGACGCACTTTCTGTCCTACCTCCGCCTGCGGGAATGGCAGGATCTCCACGCGCAGTTGCACGGCGCGCTGGAGGAACTGGGGACCGTCGACCTCAACGAGAGCAATGCCGACTACGCGGCGATCCACCGATCCATCCTGACCGGACTGCTGGGCCACGTGGCCACCCGCCTGGAGCGCAACGTGTATCAGGCCGCGGGCAACCGCGAGGTGCAGGTGTTCCCCGGCTCGGCGATGTTCGAGCGGTCGGATCCTAAGGCGAACCTCAAGAAACGTCCCGGGCGCGATCGTGAGGAGTCCGAATCAAAAGGGTCGGAAGCGCGGAAGTCCCGCCAGCCGCTGTGGCTGGTGGCCGGCGAAATCGTGGAAACCTCGCAGCGCTTTGCGCGGACGCTGGCGGGCATTGATCCGGAATGGATCGTCCAACTCGCGCCGCACCTCTGCCGCGTGACGCATCAGAATCCCCACTGGAGCGCCGCCGCCGGACGGGTGCTGGTGGAGGAGATCATCACCTTCCACGGACTCGAGGTCCATCGCCGCAAGGCCGCCTACGGCACCATCAACGCCGCCGCGGCCAATGTGATCTTCATCCGCAGCGCCCTGGTAGAGGAGAACCTGTTGCCACCGTTGCGGACGGGACATGCCATCCACGACGAGGCGGACGACGACGATGGAACCACGGAGCAGCGGGGGGAGCTTCCTCCCCAGTACCGCTTTCTCACGGAGAACCGGGTCGTGCGGCAGAAGGTGGAAAGCTGGCAGACGCGGGTGCGGCGTCCGGACCTCGGGGATCCCGACGAAGCCTTGTTTCGGTTCTACACGAAGCACCTGCCCGAAGTGTCGTCGATCGCCGAGTTGAACCGGGCGATCCGGGAGACCACCCACTCCGGATTCCTGAACGCGACCACGGCGGATCTGACCGGGGGTCGCGAACTGAGTTTCGACGCGGATGCGTTTCCGGAGGCGGTCCTGATCGCCGGACATCCGGTCCCCGTCACCTACGCCTACGCCCCTGGCGAGGAATGGGACGGCGTCACCCTTCGGCTGCCCTCCGAACTCCTGGCCACGGTGCCCCCGTCGGTCCTGGAGTGGGCCATCGCGGGACTGCGATCCGAACTGGTGTCGGAGCTGCTGGCATCCCTGCCCAAATCCCTGCGGCGCGAACTGCAGCCGTTCCCGCCCAAGATCGAGGAGATGGTGCAGGGATTGCAGCCTGCGGCCGGAACGCTCGCGGACGAAATGGGCCGCTGGATCCACCGTCGCCATGGCCTGGCGATTCCGCCGGATGCCTGGCGCCCGGAGTCGGTTCCTGCCCATTTGCGTCCCCGCTTCGAAG
>JBDKKE010000249.1:0-4679 GCA_039796255.1 Verrucomicrobiota bacterium
GAACGATCGCTTCGAAGCTTCCGGCGGCATATCGGCCCTTGAAACCGTTCCGCCAAATCCGAGGCATTGTTAACAGCGCGGCCTGAGCCACACCCGGATCGGTGTCGGTAATGCAGCCCACTATTGCCCGATAGGCGCGAACCACCTTTCCAGTCCCGAGTAAACGCACGGACTGCCGCCGAATCTCGGGATCAGGATCCGCCGTCAGTACCACCGTGGACTCTAATTCGGCTGCCAGTTCCGTAATCGGAGACAGTCGTGCGAGTTGCCCCATCCCCCAGATGGCATGAATCCGCGCGAGTCGATTCTTCGACTCGAACGCCACTTTCCTAAGCCCGTCGAATGACTTCGGTCCGCGCGCCGCCAATTCAAACTGCGCCTCCTGCCGCACCCGCATGTCGGGGAAGGCCAGCAATTCGAGCAGGGCTTTCTCCGTCCGATTCGTCATGCCCTCGCCCAGGAGCGTCGCCGTCTGCTTGAGGACGGGATCGCCCACCGCGGCGGGCAGCGAGGCCCGGTAGAGTCGGCCCTTGTTGCTCTTGGGCCAGCCTTCGTGCCAGTCGGCGAAGAAGACGGAGCCGTCGGGCGCGAGGTCCACGTCGGGAACCAGGGCGTTCCAGAGAAATTCATCATGCCCCACCAGCGCGTAGCTGGCACCGCGGGGTTCGACGGTGAGCGCATAGAGGCCGCTCTTGGCGCTGGTGCCCTTGAAGTAGGAGAGAAGAAAGGTCGCGGGAGCGGAGGCGGACGTCGACGCGCCCGGCTTTCCGTAGCGGTGGGTGGCGTCGAAGACCAGGCCGCTGGGGCCATCACCAATGTTGGCAATCGGCGGAAGAATGTAGGCCGCCTGTCCCTCGAACTGCGGGACCCAGAGACGTTCCATGTTCCACATGCCGGCATTGCCCAGCGGGGCGTGCTGGTGACCAACGCGCCATCCGCTGTCCGCACCCTCGATGACCTGCACCCAGCGTTCGCGGTCGCCCTGATCCGAATCATTGTCGCCGGTGAACAGGTCGCCGTATTCGTTGAAGGCCAGCTCCTGCGGATTGCGCAGCCCGCGATGCACCACCTCCAGCTTCGAGCCGTCAGGTTCGCAGCGGAACACGGCACCTTCGTCGGGCAGATCAATGACCGTGCCTTCCCTCGTGGTCACGTGCGTGCCGCGATCGCCAACGCTGAAGTACAGCCGGCCGTCGGGACCGAACTTCAGTCCGTGCAGGTCATGTCCGGTGAAACTGAAGCGCACGCCGAAGCCGCGAAGGAGCTGTTCGGCGACGAGCGTGCGGTCCAGCACGTGGGGGAGAGAATGGAGGGCGGGATCCTTGGCGTAAGGCGTGTGGTTGATGGTCAGGCTGGTTTTGTCCCGCGCCATCGTTGCCGCCTCGGAAGCGTTCGCCGGACGAAACCGCCACAGACTGGGAATCTCCGTCACCCACACCTCGCCGTTGCGGGCCAGGACCCCGCTGGCGATGCCGCTCAGCGGACTGGTGAATCCGTCGGCAAACACGCGGGACTTGTCCGCCACGCCGTCGCCGTTGGTGTCCTCAATCAACCGGACCACCTCGGTCTCCGTACTCAACGCCCGTTCGCCGTCCGGTCCGAACCACTTCCGAATGGTGGCCAACCGATCCTCAATCGACCGCGAGGCCAGATCATCCTCCAGCATGAACATGTAATGCCGGATATCCAGCACACTGCTGCGATAGCGATAGGTCTCGCTGGTGAAGACGCGTCCCTTCTCGTCGATCGAGAAGGCCACCGGATTGGCCAGCATGGGTTCGGCAGCCCAGAGGTCCACCTTGAGTTCCGGAGCGTGCTTGAACTGCTTGAGCCGGATCTCCCCCTCCCGACTGGCGGGTGCCAGCAGCGGTGCGGAGGTCCGGTCCGCAGTCACCAACGCGCGGAACCCGTTGGTGGACGTCCCGCCGGGCGCCGCCGCGATATCCGCCGCATGCGCCGACGGGCCGCGGACGAGTAGGGCAAGCGACGGCAGGGCACTCCACAGGACACGGTGCAGGACGGACATGCAGGGCAGTGTGCGCGGAAGCGGATTCCGTGCAAGGCGCGCTCGATGGCCCGGCCCAGCCTGGGCGCATAGCGCTCGGAGGCGGAGCAGCCACCGGGGCGGGATTGAAATCTGCTCCCTTCCGTTTCCATTCCGCACAATCCCTTTGCGAAGTCGCAAAAGTTCTCCATTTTGGCGTCCTGTGAAGAAATTGATCGCACTCTCAGCCGTCACCGTCGCCTGCGTCGGCGCCTCCACCGCAGTCGCCGGTACCAATGGATTTTACGTTCCCACCTATCGCGGGGAGTCCGGCTCCCAAGCCGGCTATTGGGAAAGCTTCAGCGTTGCCGTAGGCGCTCCCGGCAACAAGGCCAACTTCGGCAACGACATCACCTCGGTGCTGACCCAGACGCAGGCGGACGCCATCGCGGTCGGCTCGGGCAACATCTACAACATGCCGTCGGCCAGCGAGTTCACGATCAGCTACTCGGGTTCGGGTCCCGCCGGTCTGGTCACCCTGCAGGCCCGGACGTCGGGAACCGAACTCGACTACGGATCGGTTTCCCTGAACTACGGCGCCGGAACGCTCACGGCCACGCGCGTTGAGTTGAACCGCACCTCGTTCGGGACGCCGGGTGTGCCGGGACCCCAGGGATTCAATGTGTCCTCCGCCTGGACCTGGGACCTCTCTCCCTACGCGGCCAGCGGCTACTCCATCAGCTTCAAGGCCGCCGAGCCCAGCCTCAGCTTTGACTCCGCCACCCTCGACACCCAGGTGGTGCCCGAGCCCGGGACCTGGGCCCTGGCGGGACTGGGCGTGGCCGCGATGCTCTTCGCCGGTCGTCGCCATTCGCGCCGTAACGGGTAACACACTCCTCAGCCCCCGGGGATCCGGCAATCCCATCCCCGACCCGCCCGCGAATTCCCGATTCACTCCGCCTCATGCCTGCCCTGAAGCTGGGATTCGTCTCGGCCATCCTGCCGGAACTCCCCCTGGACGCCGTCCTGGGCTTCGCCGCCGCCGAGGGTTTCTCCTGTGTCGAGGCGATGTGCTGGCCGGTGGGGCGGGCGGAGCGGAAGTTTGCCGGCGTCACCCATGTGGACGTGGACGGCCTCACTGCGGGCCGGGCTCAGGACATTCTCGCGCTGTGCGCGAAGCATGGCGTGGCGCTGTCGGGACTGGGATACTATCCGAATCCGCTGGATCCGGATCCCTCAGTCGCCCGCGCCGCCGTGACGCATCTGCGCAAGGTGATCGTCGCTGCGGGCAAGCTGGGGCTGACGACGGTGAACACCTTCGTCGGTCGCGACTGGACCCGCAGCGTCGATGACAACTGGCCGCGCTTCCTGAAGACCTGGCGTCCCCTGGTCGCCTTCGCCGAGGACCACGGCATACGCATCGGCATTGAGAACTGTCCGATGCTGTTCACCCGGGACGAATGGCCGGGCGGAAAGAATCTGATGACTACACCGGTGATCTGGCGGCGGGCGTTCAACGACATTCCGTCCGCACAGTTCGGCCTGAACTACGACCCCTCCCATTTCGTGCTGCAGCACATGGATCCGGTCTCCCCGCTGCGGGAATTTCAGGACCGGCTGTTCCACCTGCATGCCAAGGACGCGAAGATCCGTCGTGACCGCATCCACGAGGTGGGTGTGTTCGCTCATCCCCTGGAATGGCATCAGCCGCGCATTCCCGGCTTTGGTGAAACGGACTGGGGTCGCTTCCTCGGGTCGTTGATGGAGACCACCTACCGAGGGCCGGTGTGCATCGAAGTGGAGGATGACACGTTCGGAAAAACCCTCGCCGGGCGACAGAACGCCCTGCGGGTTGCGGGCAATATTCTCCGTCCCTACTTCGGCGGCCGGCCTGTAGGTAGCGTGTAAAGGGGACCGTCAGAAGTCTTCCGGTTCCGACGGCGGTTCTCCGCCGGCCACCGGTGCAACCCGAGCCCCATCTCCAGGACTCCGAAGCCCGGGTCTCTGCGGTCTAGCCGTCCGAGGGACCGGCAACGTCAGTGCGAATGCGCCGTGGCAGCGGGGGTATTGGTCGACGTCTGGTGATCCTGGACATCGTGACCACATTTCGCGCATTTGGACGGGTTCGCCGGATCGGGCTGCATCATCGGGCAATGACACTTGCAACAGGATGCCGCGTGCCCCGTTCCCTGTGTGGCGCAACCGAAGGAGGCCAACGCCGCGCCCAGCAACACCGCCCCGACCATTGCGCGAAGAGTCATCAATTTCATGACTGGCATTATCGCCGCTCTCCCGAGGTGCGCCCCTTAGAATTTGACCGATCTGCCACCGAAATTGCCAACAGCGAGGGAATTTCTGTTCACAGTCCTCGGGCCGTGACTACGGTCCCAGACCACACGTCCACCTGCATGAACCGAATCCTGGTCCTGACCCGTTCCGCAGTCGCCGCCACACTCGCGTCGCTGACGCTGCTCGCCGGTGCGCAGGACGGCACCCTCGATTTCTACTGGGTGGACTCCCAGGGCGGCGGCTCGACGCTGGTGGTCACCCCGGGGGGAGAATCCATCCTGATCGACGCTGGAAATCCGGGCGGACGCGACTCCGGACGCATTCACGCGGTGGCCACTCAGGTGGCCGGTCTCCGGCAGATTGACCACCTGATCGTCACCCACCTGCACACCGACCACTTCGGGGG
>JBDKKE010000250.1:0-6515 GCA_039796255.1 Verrucomicrobiota bacterium
ATGACGGAGCCGGGATTCTTAATATCAAAGATGAGAGGAGCCCTGACGGTCAATCCAACAACCGAGGTGCGCCCTTGAATTTTTGACACCGTCATCGGCTCAATACCACCTCCACGCTGCCGGCAACCCCGAGCAGCACGAGGTCAGGCTTCCGATCGCCGTTTACGTCGGCAATGCGCGCGGCGAAAGCCTGGGTGGCGAGCGCGAATTCTGAGAAAACGTCGTACCGGCTGTCCCCGGCATTCCACAGGAGCACGCGCACCCGCTGACCAAACAGATCGGGCATGACGATCTCGCTTCGCCCGTCGCCGTCGAGATCGCCCACGGCGAATTGCGGAATCGAGCCGACCATCTGGCCGTTCACCACCGCGAGCGACGGATCAAAGGTGAGGTCCCCGTTGCCGGGGAACACGCGGACGAAGCCGCTGTAGCCGCTTACGAACAAGTCCGTCTTGCCATCGCCGTCGTAGTCTCCCAGTTCCATCACCTGGCCCCCGCCGAACTCGGCGTTGCGGTCCGAATCCGCCGTTGGATGGCCGCCACCGTGCACGGACAGAATCTCACCCAGGCGGATGAGGTCCTTCCTGCCATCGCCATCAAGGTCGGAGAATTCGACCAACTGCGTGTCAAAGTTCGTGGGCAGCAGCGGTGACGAACCGGCGAAATTCAAGGCTCCGGCCGCATCCGTGGGCACGAGGAATGCGAGGCCATTGGCAAAGACCAGGTCGTCGTGATTCACGCCGTCAAACGGCCCGATGGCGAAGCCATCAGCCGCTGGCAGGAGCGGATGATCCGTTGGCGTGGCGAACCGGCCATCCGCGGTACCCTTCAGCACAGCGAGATGTCCCTGCTGTCCGAAGAAGGTGCTAAACACCCACGCGACCGCTAGGTCCAGGTGCGCATCACCGTCGAGGTTGCCGAGAGCGACCTTGCCATTGGCGTGGATGCTTCCCTCGCCCAGGACATGACGCCTCACCGCGTTAAACCGCCCCGTGCCATCGCCGTGCAGGATGTGAACGACCGCCTCCGTGCCGTCCTCGCCCGCAACCACAAGGTCGGGAAAGCCATCACCGTTGAAGTCCCCGTGGGTGAAGCCCTGCGCGCGAAAGTTCGGCCCAAGCGATCCGGTGCCGGTAAGTGTATTGGGATTAAAGCAGCCGCCCACGCACGGCACCCGCGCCAGGCGTGACACGACGGCCACAGTGCGTGAGAGCGGTAAACTGGTCTGGTTGCCGGCCACCGGGTGAAGCTCCACCTGGAGCACCTCGCGAGTCGCCGTCGTGAGGATGAAGCGATTGGTATCCAGATGAATCAGCGCGGTCGTATCCAGGCGTCCCAACAGGTATGCCGGACCCGCCGCGCCGCCATTGAAGGGATCAACGGCCTGGAGGAAATCCTCCCCACCCGCGGCCCCTGTCAGCAGTGCGAATCGGCCGGTCGGATCTCCAAACGCCAGCGCCTTGATTTCTGCGGGTGCCTGGGCCGGGGGCAGGATCACATTCACCAACGGCGGGGTGAATCGGTTGAATTGATCGAGATGGAATGTCTGCCCTACCACGCCGGGAGTGGACATGACCCCGCTGATGCGGCTGGCAGACCCCGGGAACGGATCAAAGGTCAGCGGACCCGCCTGAACGGGAAGGGTGAACCCGCCCAGGGCATTGGCAGAACGGATATCTCCCAGCCTGCTGAACTTCAGCGTTCCGTCCCCGGAGACCAGCGTGCGGAAGTCACGGACCGCGCTGCCCGCCCCGGGTGGCACGGATGGAATTGCCCCCGGCATGAAGCCGACCACCCCGCCGCCGCTGCTTCCAGGTCCGCCGGAGGACACACCAACGAAGGGCCGTGTTGAAACGGCCCCCTGGGGTGACAGCACCGAGCCGGCCCACTCGAAAAGCTGGTCGCCCTGGGCGAGATAGAGTGTGCCGCGAGGATCAAACGTGATGCCGTCGCCAAAGTTACGAGGGAGACGTCCCAGCGCGCCAAGCCGGCCGGTGACCGGATCGAGCAGGGCGAGCAGCCGTTCGCCGGCCTCATTCTCCACGATCGCGAACAGTTCCCCGTCCGTGTAGGAGAAGGCCGACGATCGTGCCTCGGTCGGCGACTGGCCGCGATAGACTTCCAGGCTGTCCCACAAGCCATCGGAATCGGAATCCACCTGGGTGGGCAGCGTGCCGAGCGCAATCTCCACATTGTCGGGCAATAGATCTCCGTCGCTGTCGGAGCGCGTGGGATTCCCGCCGTTCACCAATTCCTCAAAGTCGCCCAGACCGTCGCCATCCGTGTCCGTGGCGGCGGGATCGGTGCCCAGCGCGGATTCGTCCGCATCGGAAATCCCATCCCCATCCGTGTCCGGTCCGCTGAGGCAGACGATGTGGCGGTCCAGCAATCGCTCATCGGGGCCGCCCAGCGCGACCCGATTGGCCCCCGGTCGGAGGAGCAGATTGACGCGGAAACGGGGATGCGCCGGGTCGCCGACCGGATGGAAGTAACAGCGCATCGGTTCTGATCCGTCTTCCCGGCTCACCACGATATGCGGGCGGTTGGGATCGAGGGACAGCCCGGGCCGTCCGTCAAAGGCGAACAGCGTGGGCGCACGGCGCGGCTCCAGGGTGATAACGCCGAGGGTGACAACCCCGTTTGCCAGCCGCGTTTCATCAAAGAGGGCACCCTCAACCACGTTCATCCCTTCGGGCGCCTCCTCCTCGCTGTAGGGAAGCTCCGCGTGCAGACCGAAACCCACATTCTCCAATCGGGTGGCGATGCCACCGAAGCCCACCCGCCCCCCACGCGCCTCCGTGGTGCCTCCCTCGATGCGGACCGCCTCTCCAGCCAGCACCCGAACGGCGCCCGCCCCGCCACCGCCGCCGCCACCGGCACTGAGAGCGACGCCGTCGGTCCGCCGTTGCGCGCCATTGCCGCCCGCACCGCCGTTGGCCCTGACCAGCCCGCCCAAATGGAGGCCTCGTCCCGACAGCAGCCGGATGGCGCCGCCGCCATCCCCTCCGGCACCGGCGCCGAGCCGGGTGCCGGGGTCGCCGAACAGTTCACCGGACTTGCCGCCACCGCCGCCACCGGAGCCTGGCCCGAACTGACGCTTCCAGGACAGGTTGTCGCTGATCGCGCCGGAGGGAATGCGGAACCAGTGAGTGGGGGCGCCATTCCAGAGCCCGGACGCGCCGCGCCGGCCATCGGGCAGCGCCGTCACCAAATTGAGCAGGTCCGCAGGCGCGTCCTCCAATTCATCGAACGGATCCTCGCGCAAGTCGTCCAGGATTCGATTGAAGCATTCCCGGGCATTTGTCCCGAGGCATCCGGCCACACCGAGGAGATCCCCCAGATCGTCCAGGCCGGCCCCGACCGCGCCGCCGTATCCGATTCGGGTGTGGCGGGCGGGCATTTCGTAAAGGGCAAGAAACTCGGCGTCACCTCCCTGCGAATTGCCTCCCTGGCCACCCGTGCGAAATCTCCGGGGTGTCGCCGCCGTTCCGGAGCGGTTGCCGATGCCGAAGCTGCCATCGGCCCCGGAGACATCGACCTCCGCCAGTACCCGGATGCCGTGGGTCGCGCGCAGATCGAGCACCTCCAGGGACGACGACAGCGCAGTGCCCATCACAATCTCTGAATACAACCGCGCCACCCGGTGGTCGGGCGGCGGCGCGCCCGCAAGATCCGCGGCATTGAACTCCGGCAGGCCGCGCAGGCGCAGGGGAAACAGGGCGTCCGGGTGGCCGGCCTTCCGCAGCCGGACCTGCAGCGCCAGATCCTGGTTCTCGCCCAGCGAAGACAGCACCGGACAGTCCAGCAGGAAGGCCGCACGCGTGCCGTCCTGGGACGCCGCCCCCGCTCCTCCCTGCGCCCGCACCAGCGGCCCCAGCACAAGGCCGGGCATCCGCGAGCCATCGCCGCGCACAACGGCCAATTCCACCGCACCGTCGAGGTTGGAGCCCTCAAGATAAATGGGCCGGAGTTCTCCTTCGTAAATGAAGACCGGCGTGATGCCGGTGATCCGCGGCCCCGGACCGGAGGCTTGCCGGGCCGGTGGACTGGATGACGGCGACAAGCTCTGGACCGGCGCAATCAAACCATGCAGCGAGAAGTGTCTCACCTCGGCGCGGGCGCTTTGGCCGTCGGGTTCGACAATCGCCAAAACTCCGTCGTCCAACCAGGCGCTGGTAGCGGGATTCCAGCGCAGAAGTGGGATCGATTCACCGGATGGGAGCGAACGCGTGAGGGGAACGAACACGGCGACGGTGGTGGTGAACTGCGCGTCGTCCGGCCCGAGTTCGACGAGGCCCAGCAGTTCGGAACCCGCCGGTGCCTGGGGCCGGGCATCCTGCGCAGGAACACTCACCGAGAGCCTCGTATCGCCCACCAGCGCCCCCGCCGGGACCTGCACGCGGGCAAGAAGGTTCTGCGACCACACCTCGCCGCCCGTGGCCGCGGCAATGAGGTCCGAACCGCGCACGGTCGGCGCAGGCGCGACCGTCACAAACGCCGTGGCGTCATTCGTGCCTCCTGGCAGCGTGATCGTCGCGGTCACGACAACTTCACCGGACTCCAACAGGTTCGCCGGAGCGCGGAATAGCCCATTGGCATCAATGGCGCCGCCGCCCGTAACCGACCACGCGATGAGGGCGTTGGTGCTGAGTCGGCGGTCGAGACGGAACTGCAGCGCCTGGCCGGCAAGGGCATGGGCGAAGGCGGGTTCAATTCTTGGGGCGGAGAGGACCACAAAGTTGGCCTGACCAATCGAAGTACCCTGCGGGACAGTGATCTCCACCAGGCCGCCCGCCGTGCCGGTGGGGACAGTGACGCGCAGCAGGCCATCCGCAGCCTCGACCACCGCAGCAGGCCGGCCGCCGATCCGCACGCGGGCGTTGGTGGGCGAAAGGTCCGGAACGTTGATCACCCGCAACTCGACCACGTCGCCCGGCACCCCGGTCTGGGGGAGAACATTGTGCAGCAACGGGGCCACAACGGCATTGACGGACACCGTGTCGCCGAACTCCAGACGGGCGTTGCGGGGACCAGCAGCGTGGCCCGCGGAATCGAAGGCGGTGACCTGGACCTCCCATGGACCAACGGCGGAATCACGACCGAAGGCCAGCGGAAACAGATTCAAGGCCAGCGGATCCGCGTCGGTCTGGGCCACGGGCACAATCCGGTGAATGGTGGCGCCCAGCGGATCGGTGATGATGAGTTCCAACCGCGCCAGGTCGCCGTCGGCATCGGTGAGCGAGACGAAGAGCAGGGGGCGGACCGTGGACAGATTGTTGATCGGCCGTCGCGCCGCGCCGACCGGGGGGCCCCAGAAGGTCAGTCCGAGGGCGGGCGGCTGCCCCCCCGTGTCGGGCGGCAGGTTCGACACCTCAAACGTCACCGCCCCGCGTCCCTCACCGCTGGAACTCACCAGCCGCGCCGTGACGCGCGGCGTGCCCAGCGGGGCGTCATCGCCGTTGAGGAAAAATCCCAGCGTGCCGTCGGGCTGAGAAAGAAACTCAGCGGGAATGCGGCGCTCGCGGCTCAATCCGGCAGTGGTCTCGATGACTTCGAGCAGGTCGCCCGGCGCGGGCAGACCGCTGAAGTTGAGTTGCACGAACCGCGTGCTGCCCGGGGCCAGCGTGCCCGGCTTCGGCGTGGCCCCCGTGAGACGCGCCGCCCCTCCCCGACTGACGAGGCGGAAGAATTCGTGGACGTTGGTCACCGGGCGGGTCACCCGGTTCAGTCCGTCGGCCAGCACGGGCGTGACGGCGAGATCCCGCCACGGGGCCGAGGCCAGGTCGGACGTTGCCTGGAGCGCAAAAGTCCCCGCGAGGTTCTCCCACACCAGCAGCACCTCATCCCCCGCGGCCAACGCCATCAGCGGCGGTGGCGGCACGGTCACGTCACCCTTGGAGCGCGTGACGATGACGAAGGTGCCACGGTCAATACTGCCGAATTCATCCCGCACCTGCACGGTCACCTCGAATACGTCATCCCATTGGGTGGGCGAGGGGGTCCAGGTGAGCAGGCCGGTGGAGGACACCTCCAGGCCTTCTGGCCCGCTGATTCGGGTAAAGGTGAGCACCTGCACCGGCAAATCGGGATCCGTCGCCACCAACGGAAATGCCAGTGGAACCCCTTCCTCCACCAGGAGGCTGCCGGGATCCGTCAGTTCCGGCGCCACCACCACCTCGGTGACCTGCACGCGAAAAGTCATCTCCACCGACTCGGGCGGGTTGGCATCGCTGGTGGCCCGCACGGTGAATGGCCGGAGCTGTCCGCCGTCGAGTTCGCCCGGCAACCAGGCGAATTCACCCGTCACCGCATCCAGGGTGGCGCCAAAGCCGTCGCCGACGAGTTCGAACTCCAGTGTGCGGCCCGCGGGAAGCGGAGCCACCGTCGTGATCTGCCGCGTCAACGGACGGTGCTCCTGCCCCTCCACGGTGCCGAGGGGAGTCAGCGCGAATTCGGCTCCGGTCGGCGTCACCGATGCGAACGTCGTGCCGAGGCGCAGTTCGTCCGCACTCCAG
>JBDKKE010000251.1:0-5376 GCA_039796255.1 Verrucomicrobiota bacterium
GAGCAGGCCGATCTTCTCAGGATTGATCCGGAGGATGGTGATGCGCGGCGCGTACTTCGAAATGTCCGTACGCGGAGACGACAGCGTGGCCGCCATGCTCTTGAGGATTTCGAGGCGGGCAGCATGCGCTTTGGCTACGGTCTCCGCCATGATCGGAAGCGGAATGCCCTTCAGCTTGAGATCCAACTGGAAGCCGGTGATGCCCTTCTCTGTTCCGGCGATCTTGCAGTCCATGTCGCAGAACGCGTCTTCCCATCCGATGATATCGGTCAGGAGGCGGTATCGGCTGATCTCCCCCTGCGCACCGTGATCGGTGCAGATGCCGATGGAAATGCCGGCCACCGGACGCTTAAGGGGCACACCGGCATCCATCAGAGCGAGCGTGGCGCCGCAGACGGAGGCCATCGAGGTGGACCCGTTGGACTCCATGATTTCGGCGGTGATGCGGATCGCGTAGGGATACTCCTCCAGGGGAATCATCGGGCGGACGCTGCGTTCCGCCAGCGCGCCGTGACCGATCTCGCGGCGGCCGGGTCCAGTGATGCGGCCGGTTTCGCCCACGGAGAAGTTGGGGAAGTTGTAATGCAGCAGGAACTGCTTCTTGGTCTCGCCGCCCGTGTAGGAGTCAAACTCCTGGACGTCGTCGCTGGTTCCGAGCGTGGCGATGCAGACCGCCTGGGTTTCCCCACGCTGAAACATCGCGCTGCCGTGAGTGCGGGGCAGAAAGCCAACCTCACTGCTGAGGGCGCGCAGATCGTCCATTCCACGGCCGTCGAGACGCTTGCCGTGATCCAGAATCAAACCGCGCACGGCCTCCTTCTGGATGTAATACTGGGCGTCCTTGAGGACGTAGGGGGTCACCTTCTCCGCACCGAACTTCGCCACCAACTTCTCGCCAACGTCGGCGAACACCGCGTTTACGGCGGCCTCGCGGGCCAATTTCTGGGTGGTCAGCAGCGCGGGCACAATGCGGTCCCCGGCCAGGTCCTTCGCCGCGTTCAGCACCTCCTCGGGCACCACGTTGACCTTGATCTGGCGCTTGGGCTTTCCGATGCGCGCCGCGAGTTCCTTCTGGGCAACGATCATCGGCTGAATGGCCTCCTGGCCGAACTTCAGCGCCGCGATGAAATCCTCCTCGGTGATCTCATTGGCGGCACCCTCGTACATCACCACATCCGTGGCATTGCCGACGTAGATCAGATCCAGATCCGACTCCGCCTGCTGATCGTGGGTGGGATTCGCCAGGAATTCACCGCGAACGCGACCCACGCGCACAGCTCCGATGGGCCCCTCCCAGGGAATGTCGGAAACCATCAACGCGGCCGAAGCGGCGAGAATGGAGAGGATGTCGGGATCGTTTTGGCCGTCGGTCGAGAGCAGGATGCTCTGAACCTGAACCTCGTTGTACCAACCCTTGGGGAACAGCGGGCGGATCGGACGGTCGGTGAGACGGCAGGTGAGGATTTCCTTCTCAGTCGGACGGCCTTCGCGCTTGAAGTAACCTCCGGGAAACTTGCCGGCAGCCGCCGCGCGCTCGCGGTAATCCACGGTGAGGGGGAAGAACTCCTGTCCCTCCTTGGCTTTGCTGGCGGCAACCGCCGCGGTGAGGATGACGGTCTCACCCAATTGTACAGTCACGGCCCCATCGGCCTGACGAGCATAACGGCCGGACTCAATATGAAGTTCCTGGCCTCCAACGTTAACGGATACTTTCTCTGGCATGTGCGGTGGTGTCTGACCGCACCCCGGGAAACTTCAATCAACCGCCCCAACCAAGCGCCGGGCGCCAACAGGCGCCCGCAAGGTCGGGGTCGCTGAGTGAAATCGCCCGGTGGCGGGCAGATCGAGTTTGATGACGCAACCGAATTGGTTTTCGGAGGTGGCCGGAAAGCGGACGCCGGGTCGCGTCGCCTGCGGTGTCCTTGGCCCCGTTGAGGGGCTCTTCCAGCCCAAATTCAAAGCCGGGCGCAAGGCCCGGCTTTCAGAAATGATTATTTACGCAATTTCAACTTCTTCGTGATGGCCTGGTAGCGGGCCTCGTCTTTCTTTTGAAGGTAGTTGAGCAACCGGCGGCGTTGACTCACCAGAATCAGCAAACCACGCCGAGAACCTACGTCCTTGGTGTTTTTCTGCAGATGCTCGGTGAGGTTGGCAATTCGGCTGGTCAGCAGCGCGACCTGGACTTCGGGCGATCCGGTGTCCTTGTCGTGCGTGCGATGCTCGGTAATGGTCTTTGATTTGGCTTCCATATGATCTCGGTGTCGGGCAGCAGGTACCGCCCGGTAGGTCTCCGTTTATCGAAGCGCGGAAGCTAGCGATCGCTCGGATCAGTGTCGAGGCCTGATTTCCAGTGGGATGGGAAGGTGTGAAAGTTCAAAGCTCAAAGTTCAAAATCCAAAGGTCGAGGTCCCTATGGGCTCCTCGAGACAATTCGACCGTTCCAAGTCCTGCGAGGCTCGATCCCCAGGCAGCCCTCTCAAGCCCCCTTCGTGACGCTCCCCTCCTGCCTTGGGGAACCTGAGTCCTCCTCCCCAATAATCCCTTCGTAGGGGTTTGGGGAGCGGCATCGGAGCCCTTTGGATCTTGAACTTTGAGCTTTGCACTTGCCCCCCTCCCGTTCGTGATGATCTGACACCTCCCATGAAACGGCTCCTCCTGCTGACGATGATGGCCTCCACTCTCACCGGTTCCGCCGCCTCGCTCGATCTGCACACCCGCTCCCGGTCGTCTACCAACCCCGTCGCGAAACCGGTCCAGCGGACGGTGCATTGGGATCCCGCAAAGACCGCGCTGATCGTTTGCGACATGTGGGACGACCACTGGTGCCGGAGTGCCGCCCGCCGGGTCACTGAAATGGCAGGGCCGCTGAATGCCGTGGTCACGGGTGCCCGGGCCAGGGGAATCTTCATCATCCACGCCCCCAGCAGCGTGACTCAATTCTACAACGGCACCCCCCAGCGGGAGCGCGCCCGTCGCGCCCCCTTCGCCCCCACACCCATTCCCCTCTCCACCTCTGAGCGCTGGGGCACGATGTGGTGCTGGCCGGATTCCCCGCGCGAGCCGGCGATGCCGATTGATGATGCGGACATGGGCTGCGACTGCCCGGTAAAGTGCACCATCCGGGAGGCCTGGACGCGTCAGATTCCAACCATTCAACTCGCCCCGGAAGATGCCCTCACCGACAACGGACAGGAAACCTGGAACCTGCTCACGGAACGCGGCATTACCAACGTCATCCTGGTGGGCGTTCATTTGAACATGTGCGTGCTCGGCCGCCCCTTCGCCATCCGCCAGCAGGTCAAGCTGGGGAAGAATGTTGTCCTGTGCCGGGACCTGACCGACACCATGTACGATCCGGATCAGGCACCCAAGGTTTCCCACTTTACCGGCACCGATCTCGTCATCGGCCACGTCGAACAATTCTGGTGCCCCACCATCACCAGCACCGATCTCACCGGCCGGCCACCCTTTCGATTCAAGGAGGATCCGCGGAAGGAACGGGCCGCGGATTGAGGGACGATCCGACCCATGCCACCCGAGGGGACGGCTACCTCCGAGCCCATCAATTGCACCAAACCCATTGGCGTTGACCCGCTGCGGTTCAGGCGGACCTCGACACAAACGCATTACCCCGGATGTAGAAGCGCAGATGCCGCCTGGCCCAGCGTCCGGCGTAGTCCACTCCGATACGGGGACTCCGGACGATGCCGAAGGGTTCGGTCACCGGGGGCGGGACGATGAAGAGTTCGTTTCCCAGGAGGTCCTGGGCGTTGAGCTTACGGTCAATCGCCATCGCCCGGCAGAGCAGGCCCGGACCGCAGCTCCGTCCGGACAGATTTTGCACCGGTTCCACAGCCCGGATCAGAACAGCGGCGCCGTGCCCCTCGGCTTCCGTCACCACGTTCATGCAATGATGCATGCCGTAGATGAGATACACATAGGCGTGGCCCGGCGGACCAAACATCACCCGGGTCCGCGCCGTGAGGCCCCGCGCGGAATGGGAGGCCAGATCGTGCGCGCCGAGATACGCCTCGACCTCCACAATCCGTCCCACGCGTTCAACCCCGTGCTCGACGTGAACCAGGTGTTTCCCGAGCAGTTCCTGCGCGACGGTGATGGTATCCCGGTCGTAAAAGGAGCGCGGCAGTTTCTGCATGATGATTCTCGGACCGGGGGATTATTGGACAGATTCCACGGGGAGGGTTTCCGTCACACGTCACTTCTCCGTAACTCGATTCGAAGCATCTGAAGATGCTAGGGTACTAACATGACTTTGGCAGGCGACAAGCATCCCGAGCAGCGAGGCTTCACCTTAATCGAACTCCTGACCGTGATTGCCATCATCTCCCTGATCGCCGGACTGCTGACACCGGCGCTGGGCAGGGCAAAGAGGCTGTCCCTGCGCAGCGCCTGCCTGTCCAATCTCCACCAAATCGGCATTGGAACCGCCCTCTACATCGGAGACTTCCGCAACCGCATGCCATGGGTTCCCGACGAAAACCTCCAACGGACCCCACCGGTCGACTCGACTGGGAAGCGCTACGCCCGCATGGGTGCCTTTCTACCCGTACTCCACCCCTACCTCCCCGACGTGCGGATCTGGTCATCCCCCCCTGTTCGGAAAATTGCGACCAACTCCTGGCAGTCAAACTTCGTGGGTGCCTGGCTCGACCGGAATGGTGAGGACCCCCTGCGTGCAACCGCCAACTACATCAGCGACAAACTGGGGGAAACGGACCCCCAGAAGCCCCGTTACCTGAGAGACCGTCTTCCCGAAGACTGCGCTCGTCTGCGGGGAACCAGCATCTCCGACGAGGAATGGCTGATGACCCCCTTCTTCGAGAAACCGTGGTGGGTTTCGTCCCGTGCCGACTGGACGGTGGGCTCCAGCGAGCCCCCGCCCGGCGGTTGGTCGGCCCACAACGGGGGCCGAAACCAACTCTACCTCGACTTCCACGCCTCCTGGGTCCGGCGGAACATTGACCGCTGACCTACCGACGCTCCTCCTCTTCCTCCTCTTCCTCCTCTTCCTCCTCCTCGGTCTCCGCAGCCAGAACAAATCCTGCACGAACCGGCGCCGGCATGGACGAGTCGGCCCCCCGGACCGACCGCCAGATTACCTCATTCAGCTCCAGGTCGTCGGCGGCATCTTCGCGAGTCAGGTTCATCTGCTCGGACTTCTCGTGTCCCCAGGCATCGGCCAGATTGCGCGCATCCAGATCCACCTGAGGAAGCACGACAGTGTAGGGGGTCATGACCGGCTTCGCACCGAAGCTGGCGAACATCGGCATCGCCGCGGCGTCGAATTGGGTCATTGGCTTCATCCCCAGAATCAACTCCATCGTCCGCAACATGCTGCAGGTGGAGTACAGGGTC
>JBDKKE010000252.1:0-4516 GCA_039796255.1 Verrucomicrobiota bacterium
GCCGCCACCGTGGACGGCAGTGCTCGTGCTGATGCCTGTCTTGGCACTCGCTCTGGTCGGGTTGGTCTCGGTGATGCGAGACAGGGCGACCGTGGAGGAAGAGGCTCGGAAGGATGCGGCGAGGTGGGCGCGGAATCTCGCAAGTCAGTTGGGGGGCTCGTGGCCTCTTTGGCTGGAAACATTGGAGTCGCAGTTCGGAAAGCTGACGAATGCCGACCGTTATGTATGGGGATCTACCGATCCGATCGCAGACGGATCTCGCCGATCCCCGAATCGACCGAGCCTTGAAGATCTCCACCTGTTGCCTTCCGGGGAACACACCCTTCCTGTGCAGGTACTCGCGACTCCCCGGAGACTCTTGCACCCGCCCGGGTATCCGACCGTTCCCAAGCCACCGTCCTGGGTCCTGAAACTTTCACCCCGGGTCCAGGCAGCGTTGGAGCGACTTCAAGATCCGCAGCCGTTGTCGATGCAGGAGGTGGAGACCGAATTGCGTACAGTTATGGGCGGATCCAGAGATCTTTCGGTGGGGCATTGGGCGCGGTTCCTGGCGCTCCGGCGGGCTCCTCAAGGCGACCTGAACGTTCCGTCCCAGCTTTTGGGGTTTGGTTTGAGCGCCCTGAGCAATCGGGTCGAATCGGTCACCGGGCTGCCATTGGGTGCCTTGAGTCTTGAGGAATATGAGCGACGGACCGGTGTCCACGCCTTCGGAGACCTCGAATTCGAACTGCTCCGCGGATTGACGCTGGTACAACCGAGCCTGATGACCCAGGGCCTGCTGGAGATGGCTTACATGATGACCGAGGGCCTGTCCTCGACGACGCCTTCGGATCTCGACTTGGAGCGGCGGGGCGACATGGAATTGACTTGGAGGCGGGATGAACTGTCCCGCGAACTCTTTCGATCCTGGAACACCAGCTATGACGATTCCGGTGAGTCCCTGCGGAAGGGTTGGATGGACTGTAGAAAGGTTTCCTGGTGGGGATTCACCAACGAAGCCGACGGACAATTTCAGGTGACTTTCTATTCGGCCGACGCGCTGGGCTGGGTCGCAGGCATGGCGCTGAAGGGGCATGCTTGGGAGTGGGATTCGAGGGGTCACCCGAGGCAGCTCCTCCCCGTCGGTTGGTCTTATTCCGTGGAATTGGAAGGTCGCTCTTTGACCCTTCCGGTGCTTCCGGAGTCCTCGAAGTTTCCGGTGCTTGCCTCCGAGGCGGGCACCTTCAGCGATCTCCCGGAGTCGGAGGGCCCCAAGTTCGTGCTGCGGATCCATCTCCAGGATCCCGAGATTGTCTTCGCCGCGCAGCGGCGGCGGCAGTGGTTTTTCGGCGGGCTCATCCTGGCCGCGGCGGTGGTGGCGGGCCTGGCAGCCTGGCAAATGCAGCGCTCCATCCATCGCCAACAGGCGCTCAACGAGGAGCAGTCGAACTTCATCGCCAGCGTCTCGCACGAACTACGCATACCCCTGGCGACCCTGCGGCTCCTGGCTGAAGGCCTGGCTTCCGGTCGGGTCGCTGAGCCCAACCAGCGCCGCCAGTACGCGGGACTGCTGCTTCAAGAGACCCGCCGCCTCGGTCGGTTGGTGGAGAACGTGCTCGATTTCGGGCGCATCGAGCAGGGTCGCAAGGAATATCAGTTTGAGCCCACCGACCTCGTCCGGCTCGTGTCGGCCACGGTCCGAGCCTTCGAGCCGCTCGCCGCCGAACGCAAGGTTCGCATCGCGTGGACGGAGCCGGTTGATTCACAGTTCGCCGGCAGATCAGAGGCCGTGGTCGAGTTGCTCGCCGACGGGGTCGCACTGCAACAAGCCCTCTCCAACTTGCTCGACAACGCGTTGAAGCATGCGCCCGAGGGCAGTGAGGTGACGGTCGTAGTCGAAGCGGTGGGCACAGCGTCCGGCGATCTTGCATCGGTCTCCACCCGGCTGCCATCGGTGGTGCGGATCTCGGTGCGCGACACTGGTCCGGGGATTCCGCCCGAGGACCGTCAGCGAATCTTCGAGCGCTTTGTCCGGCGTGGCTCGGAACTGCGGCGCGAGACGCAGGGCGTGGGCCTGGGCCTGGCCATCGTGCGGCATATCGTCAGCGCCCACCGGGGCCGGGTCTGGGTCGACGACACGCCGGGCCCGGGGGCTTGCTTCGTGATCGAATTGCCCAGCGGCGAGTTTTCCGACGGACAATCGATCCCAGCAGAAGCTTCGCCGTCCCCAAGGCCGATCCATGCCTCGGACATTGCGTCCGAATTGAACCCAGGAACGGATCCCGTGCCGCTCCCGATTTCGGCCCCGAAAGCCGAGCCTCAGAATCCCGATCCCATCGCCTGAGGGCTTGAGGGTTAGAGAAATTGAACTGGAACCCGCACCGACGATGTCCCGCATCTTGATCATCGAAGACGAGCCCGCCATGCGCACGGTGCTGACCGACTTGCTCGTGTCGGAAGGTCACCGGGTGATCACTGCCTCGCAGGGAGCCGAAGGCCTCGACCGGGCCCTGGCCGAGCAACCCGACTTGATCTTGCTCGACGTCATGATGCCCCGCCTCGACGGGTTCGCCCTCGCGCACGAGTTGCGGCGTCTGGGGCGTGCCGTGCCGATTTTGATGCTGACGGCCAAGGGCCGCGTGGAAGACCGGGTTCGGGGCCTGGACTCCGGGGCGGATGACTACCTAGTCAAACCTTTCAGCGGCGACGAATTGCTGGCCCGGGCGCGGGCGCTCCTGCGGCGGTTCAACCGCGGCGCGGCGGCTCCCACGCGGTTGCGCTTGGGCGAGGTGGAGGTGGACTTCGCCCGGTTGGAGGTCCGTCGTGGCGGCCGACCGCTGCACCTCACCGCCAAGGAGTTCGGCCTTCTCCGCTTGCTGGCCGAGACCCCCGGCGAGCCGGTGTCGCGCGAGCGGTGCCTGGACGTGGTCTGGGGTGTCGGGGCCTTCCCCACCACCCGGACGGTGGACACCCACATCGCCAGCCTGCGTTCCAAACTCGAGCCCGGATCGGCCGCGGGCGGGGCCGCGAGATTTTTCAAGACCGTTCATGGGGTCGGGTACCGTCTGGACCTCGGGCCGGACTCGGCGACAAATCCAGAATCCGGGTCTGTTTCGGTGCCGGGGCCCGGATCGGATCCCGAGCTGGAGGTGGCACCCCGCCGACCCAAAGCGGCTCCGATCTCCCGAGTCGATGCGGCTTCGCGGCCCGGAAAGGGAGGGAAGCCGTGACTCGCCTGTGTAATCCCCAACCTGGCCCGAGGGCCCGAGCCGCTCGGGTTTGCTTCGCTCCGATTTTTCCGTTCCCTGACACTTCCACCGCCCGCCGCGGGCATCCTGACTCCATGAATTCATTGCGTATCCTCGTGCTGCTGTCGGTCTTCTTGGGCTTGCTGCTGACGCTCCGGGCCGCTGATCCATTGTCGGAGGCCTTCCAGCGAGGCCTGCTCGCCGAAGAGACCCGCGCCGACTTCCAGGCCGCCAGCGCAGCCTACAGCGAAGTAATCCGATTGGCCGACGCGCAGAGCGACCTCATCGCCACGGCCCTGTTCCGCCTCAGCGAAACCCAACGCCGCCTGAGCCGCACCAATGACGCCATCGCCGGCTACCGCCGCCTCATCCGCGAATTCAGCACCCAGACCAACCTCGTCATCCTCGCCACCGAACGCCTGCGAACCTTGGGTGGCGCGGAGCCCCCGCAGAAGTCCCGGGATCCCAGCTCAAGTCTGGCGGCTCCCCTGAAGGCCGACGAGGGAGCCTCGGATCCGGAGTCGCGGGAGTTGGAGCGATTGCGGCGTATGCTGGTCAACAGCCCCGACCTGATCGATGCGCCCCAAGGCGAGAACAAGGAGACCCCCCTGCAGACGGCCGCGCGCCTCGATCACGGCCGAGTGGTGGAATTTTTGCTGTCCCAGCGGGTGGACCCGAAAGGTGGGGCCCAAGGTCTGCCGCCATTGCATCTCGCCGCCGGCGCCGGCCACAAGCGTCTGGTGGACCTGTTGCTGAAGGCGGGGGTTCCACCGGACCAGTTGGACAAGGATGGCGAAACGGCGTTGCACCCGGCCGTCGAAGCAGGGCATCAGCAGGTGGTTCAAAGCCTTCTCGCCTCGGGTGCTCGGCCGTCGATCCGTTGCCATGGCCGGCTCTCATTTCAGAATACACCCTCCAAATTGACTTTGACCCAATTGACGCCCTTGGGCATTGCGATCTTGAAGGGCAATCGACCCCTCGTGGAGCTTCTAGTGGGAGCCGGTGCCTCTCTGAATGAAGAGGCGGCCACCGATCTCGATAGAGCCGGCAGGCTGTCCTACAGTCCCTTGCTGTTGGCCTTGAAAAACCGCGATGTCGCCATGTCGCAGCGTCTCCTGGAACTCGGCGCCGATCCGACGCTGGTGATCGGTGGAAGGATTCCCTTGCTCGAGGCCATCGCCTGGGCCCCAGTGGAGCTGCTTGATCGTCTGGTGGGTGGGCGATCCAAGTTGCCGGAGTCGTTGGCCTCGCAAGGGCCTTCCCTGCTAAGGGCCGCCATAGACGTGTTC
>JBDKKE010000253.1:0-10528 GCA_039796255.1 Verrucomicrobiota bacterium
GAGCCAGTATAGGTCTGGTCATTGCGTCCGAGATCGGTCGTGAAAACGACGGGGATCGGACCCTGGGGTGTCTCCACCACGCCAACACCCAAGCCGGTCAAACCGGAATAGTTGTAGAAGCTCAGCCCGGCGCGCCCCACCACGGACCAGACGCCCTTGGTGCCCAACTGCTGGGTTGCTGCAACGCCGAAGACACTGGAAACATAGGACTGGCCGGAAAATTGCGCGGAAACACCCACGCTCCGGTCGTAATTCAGGCTCACCAGGAGGCGATCCGTGGGCGAATAGGTCAAGCCCACGCCGGCCGCCACACCGCCCCCATTGCCACCGGTCCTAATGCCGGTGAACTCGCGCGTCTCATAGCCGATCTTTACCGATCCGATGATGCGCGGGGTGAAGGTGCCCCGGGCACCAACATAACCTCCATAAACCCAGGAATCCTCGCCCGGCGGCTGCAGCGCCTCATTGGCGGAAACGTCAGTATGTCCACCCTCCAGTTCGGTAAAAATTCCGATCCGTTCGGAGGTCTTGTAGGTGGCTCCCACCGTACCTCGCAGGGTCGACTGATCGTAGAGATTGATCGACTGAAGGTAGTCGAGCAGGTCGTGGTTGAAGACGGTGTAAAAATCGGTCTTCAGGGAATAGTCGTACGTGGTCCGATAGTTGTCGGTCCAGGCCAGCCGCCGAACGGGAACACGCTCGGCAGTCGACATCGTTCCACCGAGAATCGTGTCCAGCCAGGCGATGCGATCATTGCCGATCACCGTGAACCGTCCCTGCTGGAGCCGTCCGTCAAACTCGATCCGGTTCTGACCGGAATTGAAGTCCCCGTTCTCCGTATAGAGGATGGTGTCGTGAAAGTATCCAAGGCTGAGGGAATTCTCAGGATTCGTCCCGAACTGAACCTCCATTCCGGGACTCAGGTACCACAGCAAATCGGACTGGACCCCATTTTCAGGCCGGGATTGGACCACGACGGGCACCTCCACACCACCAATCTGCCGATCGAGAACCACCGGACCGCCTGGGTCCGGATTCTGGGCTCCGTAGAAGAGGTTCCCCGTAAACTGGGCGCTGGCGTCGAACTGCGGCTGGATGAGGAACTTGCCCAGATTGTATGACAAAATCCGGTCTGCTTCAACGGCACCGACCTGCGCTCCACCCGTCAGCACGGCCGCCGTGCCGAAGCTGGCAACCCACCGCGTCCATTTTACCCCCTGCCCACCCGCGGGTAATTGCTTCGAATCAGACGGTTGATCCATCGTGTAGAGTCAGACGCTCGCCAGCCAAACCAAACATTCTGCCTGCGGCATGCATGCCGCAGGCACTTGGCCGGCGGGCTGCGCCCTGCCACGGGCGGACAGTCGATCAACGGACTCGGGAAGTAAACGAATTTCCCGAAGTGGATAGAGTCCACTTCAGGACCCCCAATCCCGTCGAACGGGGGGACAGGGCGGTGGGCCTCCAATCCCAACTGGGGCGGTTTCCTCGGCGTTCGGGGAAAGGATCGGTCCAAGGGAGGGCGGCCGCCTGATCGCTTGCACCGGCGGCGCGTTGCCGTAGCCTGACGGAGCAATTCGATCCGGTTTCTTTTCGTCCTCCATGAGCGTGCCCCAGCGAATCTACTATTTTGACAACAACGCCACGACCCGTGTCGCCCCCGAGGTGGTCCAGGTCATGGTTCCCTTTTTGAGTGAGTTCTGGGGCAATCCCTCCAGCGCCTACGGTTTCGGCTCCCAGGTGCACAAGCACGTGGAGGACGCCCGGGAGCAGGTCGCGGGCCTCGTCAATGCGGACCCCAAGGAGGTGACCTTTACCAGTTGCGGAACGGAGTCCAACAACGCAGCCATCCACAGTGCCCTGGTGACCTCGGGCAAACGCCACGTCATCACCACCGCCGTCGAGCACAGCGCGAACATCAACTTCGGCGAGCATCTGCAAAAGATGGGCTTTGAAGTGACCTATCTCCCGGTCGAGAGCGATGGTTCCCTCGATCTCCACCGGCTGGAACAGGCCATTCGACCGGAGACCGCCCTGGTGTCGGTGATGTGGGCGAACAACGAGACCGGCGTGGTCTTTCCCATTGAGGAGGTCGCGGCCATTTGCCGGAGCCGGGGAGTCTTGAGCCATACCGACGCCGTGCAGACCCCGGGTAAACTGAAGATCGACGTGAAGCAGCTCGGTGTGGATTTCCTGTCCCTGAGCGCTCACAAGCTGCATGCGCCGAAGGGCATCGGCCTCCTCTACGTGAAGCGCCGCACCAAGTTCGCCCCGTACATCATCGGCGGCCATCAGGAGCGGGGACGCCGCGGCGGCACCGAGAACGTCGCCAACATCGTCGGATTCGGCCGGGCGGCGGAACTTGTCGCGGGCTCCCTCGGAGAGGAGAACTCCCGGGTACGGGGACTGCGCGACCGGCTCGAGAACCACATCCTCAGTCACATTCCCAACACGGTCCGCAATGGCGCGAAGGAACCCCGCCTCCCCAACACCACGAATATCGCCTTCGACTTCGTGGAGGCGGAGGCGGTCCTGATGATGCTCGACATGCTGGGCATCTGCGCAAGCTCTGGAAGCGCCTGCACCACGGGATCACTCGA
Source organism: Verrucomicrobiota bacterium (assembly GCA_039796255.1). Lineage (GTDB taxonomy): Bacteria > Verrucomicrobiota > Verrucomicrobiia > Limisphaerales > UBA9464 > UBA9464. Next base: position 2,601 of record JBDKKE010000253.1, read on the forward strand.
TCCGTCGCACGTGCTCTCCGCCATGGGAGTGTCGCCGATGCGCGCGCGTGGATCCGTCCGCTTCAGCCTCGGCATCTACAACACCGACGAGGACGTGGACTATCTGATCAAACACCTGCCGGCGATCATTCAGAAGCTCCGCGACATCTCGCCGCTGAATTCCGAGCATCCCGACAACACTGCCTACGACATTGCCGGTGCCCGGGCCAAGCACGAGCAGGACCTCGCCATCGCCAAGGCCGAGGAAATCGTCGGCGCGTAGACAGCCAGGGGAAACGGCGGAACGGCGGTCAAGAGCCGCGGGTATGGTGGCGAATGTCCACGGCTTCCATGCCGGCGGCCCGGATGGCCTGCATGCCCAGATCGGTGTCCTCAAAAGCCCGACAATATCTGGGTTCCACTCCCAGGCGGCGGGCCGCCTCCAGAAAAATGTCGGGAGCGGGCTTCTGATGCACGACGTCCTCGTTGGTCACCACCGCGCCAAACCATTCGAGAATGCCGAGGTGCGCGAGAACCCGGGTGATGGACTGCCGCGAGCCGCCGCTGGCCACACCCAGGGGAATGCGTCCGTGGAATTCCTTGGCAATCGCGACGACCTCCTCCACGGGTCCAATGTGCTCGAAGCGTCGAAAATAGGCTTCTTCCTTCTCGGCGGCGAACCGGAGCGGATCGATGTCGGATCGTCCCTGCTCCTTTGCGAGCATTCGCACGATGTCCCGGGTGGGAACACCCCCCAGGGAATAAAAGCGGTCTTCGGGAAACACCAGCCCGTGCTTCGCACTCACCTCTCTCCAGGCCTCCCAGTGGATCGGCATCGTATCGGCCAGGGTTCCATCGCAGTCAAAGATGAGGGCACGGGGGAAGGTTTCGTCGGGCATGTCGTGTCGGGATGAACTCTCGGAAAAACGGACGCTCAGTCGTCGGCGTCCAGTGATCATGGGCCACCGTTCACCGCCCCTCAAGCCCGCGTCCCGCGGCGAATGCCTCCCCTTCTACTGCAATTCGGCCATTCTGCGCTTCACCGAATCCGCCATGAGCGGGCCAATCAGCGGATCCAGCTCGCCGTCGATGACCGCGCTGAGATTGTACAGGGTGAGGTCAATGCGATGATCCGTGACCCGGTTCTGGGGGAAATTGTAGGTGCGGCTCTTCTCGCTACGCTCGCCGGATCCCACCTGCGACTTGCGCTCCGCGGCGTACTTGGCGTTCTCCTCCGCCACCTTGCGCTCCAGCAGCCGTGAACGCAGCACCGTGAGTGCCTGCGCCTTGTTCTTTTGCTGCGAGCGGCCGTCCTGACACCGCACATCGATCCCGGACGGCCGATGGAACACCCGCACGGCGGAATCCGTGGTATTGACGCCCTGGCCGCCATGACCCGAGGCGCGGCAGACGTTGATCTCGAGATCCTCCGGACGGATCTGGACATCCACCTCCGCCGCCTCGGGAAGTACCGCCACGGTCACCGTGCTGGTGTGGATGCGCCCCTGCGCCTCGGTGGCCGGCACGCGCTGCACCCGATGGACGCCCGATTCATACTTCAGCCGCTTGAAGACGTCCTGTCCGGTCACACTGACGATGGCCTCCTTGCAGCCGCCGAGGTCCGAGGGGCTGAGATCCAGCACCTCAAACCGCCAACCCTGCTTTTCGGCATATCGCTGATACATGCGCAGCAGATCCGCGGCGAACAATGCGCTTTCGTCCCCGCCCGCGGCACCGCGCAATTCCAGAATGGAGTTGCGGGAATCGATCGGACTGGGCGGAACAATGCCCTCCTGAACGCGCTGAACCAACTGCGCGTCCTCGGCCTCCAAACGGACGATTTCCTCCGAGGCCATAAGCGCCAGTTCGGACCCGGCGGGCTCAGCGGCCCGCAGGGCCCGGTTCTCCGCGAGCTCACGCTGCACCCCATGATACGCGTCGCCCGCGGAGACCAGGTCGCGCAACCGCGCGTGTTCCCGAGTCAGCTCCTGCCCGCGCTGCGGCTGCGCAAAAGCATCCGGCGCGCTCAACTGCGCCTCAACCTCGGCAAAGCGCTCGCGAAAACGCTGAATGAAGGGGGAAAGGTTCATGGGAAGCGGGTCGTTGATCCTAGGTCCATTGACAGGGCGCCCAGCCGACCCGGGATGACGACCGACGGACAAAAATAAAACCGCCCGCCGACTGGAGATCCAGCCGGCGGGCGGTTGTCTTGACCGGTGACTACTTCTTCTTCTTGGTGGTCACCGAGGCCTTGGCGGCCTGCATCTCGGCGGTCTTGGCGGCGCGCTGCTGGAACTTGTCCACGCGACCGGCCGTATCCACGAACTTCTGATGCCCGGTATAGAAAGGATGGGTGAAGCCGCTGATGCCCATCAGGTAGAGGGGGTATTCCTGGCCGTCCTCCCACTTCGCGGTGAGCGATGAGTGGGCGCAGGACTTGGTCAGGAACGACTGACCGGACGCCGAGTCCCGGAAAATCATCAGCCGGTAGTTCTTCGGATGCGTATCTGCCTTCATAAATGGAGCGGAGAGGCTACCAATGAAACCGGAGGTGACAAGCGGGATTTTACCGGAACCCCCTCACCAACACCCTCCGTGCCGCCCAGATCGGGGATCAAACTGCCGGTGCCTCCGGTGGAATTGGGACTTCTGGAGACCGAAGGCCCGCCTGCCGCCGTATTGCCTCGCCGCCCGGATTGAAGCATCAAGAGGTCGTGCAGCCCCGGAAGAGACACAGCCTCCGCGCGATTCTCGCGACGCTCGGTCTGGCGCTGGGGATCGCAGCGGGGTGTTCCCGGGAAGCCGCCCCCTCGACCACCACACCTACCACCTCCACACCGCCGGCACCCTCCGATGACTTTCAGGACAGTATCCCGCGGGAAGGCGGACCCGAAGGGTACGCCGGTTCCGAATCTTGCCGCGCCTGTCATGAGGATCAGTTTGCCTCGTGGCACCGATCCTACCACCGGACGATGACGCAGTTTGCCACGCCCAAGACCGTCCAGGCCAACTTCGACAACGTGACCCTCACCAACCAGGACACCCGCTTCCACCTCACCCGGGAGAGTGGGGAACTCCGGGTGCGCATGGAACGGATTCCCTCCGCCGCGCCAGACGGGGAGGCCCCAGCGGCGCTGGATACGCGGGTGAGTCTGGTCACCGGATCCCATCATATGCAGGTCTTCTGGGTGCCAGGCGGCAACGGCAATACCCAGATTGGATTCCCGTTCACCTGGCTCATTCCCGAACAACGCTGGGTTCCCCGTGACACCACGTTTCTCCGCCCACCAGGGACCGCTCATTCCAGCGAGGTCTGGAACGTGATGTGCAGCCGATGTCACGCAACGGCCATCGAACCGCGGGTGGATCCTGCACGCCGCCTCATGGATTCGCGGGCTGCCGAGCTCGGAATTTCCTGCGAGGCATGTCACGGCCCCGGCCAAGCCCACGTGATCGCCCGCCAGGCCGACGTGAGCCGTGGTGCCCCCAAGCCCGATCCCCGGACACTCAGCGCAGAGATCCGACATCCCGAGAAGATGGATCCTGTACGCGCCGCCGAGACCTGCGGCTTCTGTCATTCCATGAAGTGGATCGACCGGGCTGAGGCTTGGCGTGACCGGGGATTCCGGTTTCGTCCCGGGGACTCGCTGGAAGCCACGACCCCGCTCATCCAACCGGCCCGTGTGAATGAGATTCCTGGACTGCGGGACTACCTCGCCCGGAATCCGAACGTGCTGGAGGACTTCTTCTGGAGCGACGGCATGGGCCGGGTCAGCGGACGCGAACTCAACGGCCTTGAACAGTCGCCCTGCTTCAAGGGGGGGCGCTTCTCATGCCTCTCCTGCCACTCCCTGCATGAGAGCGAACCCGACGATCTGCTCGCCCGGGACCGGGGAGACCAGCGCGCCTGCACCCAATGCCATGACGCCTACCGCGACCCCGCAGTCCTCCAGCGGCATACCCACCATCTGCCCGCCTCCTCCGGCAGCGATTGCTACAACTGCCACATGCCTCACACCACCTACGGCGTGTTGAAGGCCATTCGCAGCCACCAGATCAGCAGCCCAAAGGTCGCCGACGAACTGGCGACCGGCCGGCCTAACGCCTGCAATCTGTGCCATCTGGATCGGACGCTGGATTGGACAGCCCGTCACCTGACCGATTGGTATCGCCAACCAGCAGTCGCGTTGGGCGTCGAGAACCAGTCCATCTCCGACGTCGTCCGGCTGGCGATGTCCGGTGACGCCGGCCAGCGCGTGCTGTTGGCCTGGCACCTAGGCTGGGAACCCGCCCGAAAAGCTTCGGGAGAGGCCTGGATCCCTCCCATCCTCGGCGTGCTGCTGGATGACCCCTATGCCGCCGTGAGGTGCGTCGCCGTCCGATCCCTCCGGGCAACAACGGACCTGACCCCGCCCGGCTACGATTACGTCACGGATCCCTCCGAACGGACGCCCGCAGGGCAGGCCGTCTGGGAAGCTTGGAGTCGTCAATGGTCCGCAAAGGTCCCGCCGCCGAATCTGCCCGCCGCGGTACTGGTCACGCCGGAGGCCCCGGCGAATCTGCAGAGCCTCCTCGGTCCATGGTTGAAAGCCCGTGACCAGCGTCCGGTCCGCCTACGGGAATAGCGGCGCTGCCTCATCGATGGCTCGGGTCCCCGAGCCGTCGCTGCGTCCCCTGCGCGAATCGCTCTCGGAAACGGGTAGGGACGTGTTCCGCCGTCCACTCTGAAGTGCGCGGGTTTCTGCCGGATTCTGCGCCGCGGCATTGCAGGATGCCGCGAACGCGGCATGCTCGCCGCCCGCGGATGTCCAAGTATCTGCACGTTTTCAGCGTCGGCATTCAAAACACGCTGGTGTACCGCGTGAACTTCCTGTTTCGCGCGGTCTTCGGGCTGATCCCGCTCATGGGAACGCTCTTCGTCTGGCGTTCCATCTACGCAGGCAAGGGGCCGGAATCGATGGTGGGTGAATACACACTGCAGGCCATGACCAGCTACTACCTGTTGGTCACCCTGGTGGATGCGCTGACAGCAGTGGCCGAGGACGACTGGCAAATTGCCGCGGACATCAAGGAGGGAGCCATCAGCCAGTTCCTCCTGAAGCCCATGGACTACCTGACGTACCGGCTTTGCCTCTACCTCTCCGGCCGGACCATCTACACCGCAGTGGCCATCGTGCCGGTGGCATTGTTTGCCTTCTACCTCCGGGAGTATTTTGTAGCCCCTCCCGACGGCCCCACCACCGCCGTGTTCCTGCTTTCGGTCCTGTTGGCAGGCCTGCTTCAGTTCTTCCTCGCCTATTCCATGGCGCTGCTCGCGTTCTGGGTGCTGGATGTCAGCACCTTCATCTTTATCCAGTTCGCCTTTGAGTATCTGTGCAGCGGACACCTCTTCCCATTGGATATCCTGCCACCCACCCTGGCGAAACTGCTGCAACTGACGCCCTATCCCTACCTCTGCTACTTCCCGGCGGCCGTCTACCTCGGAAGGGTGACCGGTCCAGACCTCGTTCGCGGAATGCTGATCCAGGCCGCCTGGGTGGTGATTGGGTATGGCGCGGCTCGTTGGATTTGGGCTCGGGGAATCCGTCGTTATTCCGCGGCCGGCGGCTGACTCGCTGGCGATACACCCATGAACTCCCTGCGCCGTTACCTCTCCCTTTACGGGGCCCTGTGCCGGATCTCCCTCGTTCAGGAGATGATGTTCCGGGTCAATTTCCTGCTGTGGATCGTCGTTGAGGCGCTTTGGTTCGCGCTGCAACTGGCGTTCATGACCGTTCTCTACGAACACACGGACAGCATTGCGGGCTGGACCAAGTGGGAAGTGATCCTGCTGTCCGGGGCGAGTCAGTTTCTCATGCAGTTGGTCAGCATCATCTTCATGACCAACCTGACCAACCTTTCGGAACTGATCCGCACCGGAAAACTCGATTTCTTCCTTCTCCTGCCCGTCAACGCGCGTTTCCTGATCTCCACCCGGAAGTTCGAGGCGGGCAATGTCGTGAATGCCCTTCTTGGATTGCTGGTGATGGGCTACGCCCTGCACCGGCTGCAGGTCATTCCCTCGGTGGCGCAGATTGCGGGGTTCCTGGTCCTGTGCGCGGCCGGACTGTTGATTCACTACTCCCTGATGTACCTGCTCGCGATCACCGCCTTCTGGACCGTCCGGTCCCAGGGAGTGGTGTGGGGATACTACAATCTCTTCAATATCGCCCGCCTCCCCGACGACGCCTTTCCCAGCGGTGCCTTCAAGGCAGTCTTTACCTTCGTGCTACCCATGCTGCTGGTATCGAATGTTCCCGTAAAACTGCTCACCCACCGCCTGGAATCCCCCTGGCCGGTAGCTCTGCTCCTGGCCCTGGCCGTCGGGTGTTTCGGGATTAGCGAATGGGTGTGGCGTCGGGCGATGCGACACTACACCAGCGCGAGTTCCTGACCGAGATTGACCGGATGAACTTCGTCATCGGGGGGTAGCTCCTCACTCAAGCCCCGGACTTCGGGGCGCCTCCCGCTGCGGAAACCCTCTTTGCCGCAGCCCGGGTCCTCCGTATGATCCCCGCCGCATGTCCACACCGGAGGTTCCAAGAATCGCACGATGGCCCTTCGTGGCCGGCGATCTGATGCTGATTGCCGTGGCCGCCGGATTGGTGTTTCTGGGAAATCGCCCCCTCCAACCGCACGAGGTGCTCTCCGTCGCCGGACTCTGCGCCATCGGGGCCTGGCTCATGATCCTTCCCTTCCTTCGCGAGCACACGGCGGCGGTGAGACTGCACGAGCAGGCGGGCCTGGCTGACACCGCCCGTCAGATCGGCGAACTGCAGTCGCTGGCGGACCACATTCGGGAGGCCACCTCCCAGTGGCACACCATCCAGTCGGGCGCGCGTCAGGCATCCGAAACCGCCACCGAAGCAGTGGACCGGGTCAGCGCAGAAGCCAGGGCCTTCACCGAAGTTCTCGGCCGGGCCAACGACCAGGAGAAGCAGGCGCTGCGGCTGGAACTGGATAAACTACGCCGCGGCGGTACCGAGCATCTCCAGGTGCTGGTCCACGTCCTGGATCACGTCCATGCCCTTTACCAAGCTGCGGCACGCAATGGCGCCACTCCCCTAGTGACGCAGCTCGGTCAGTTTCGGGCCGCCTGCCTGGATGCCGTCCGCCGTATCGGACTGACATCCTACGAAGCCAAACCCGGCGACGCCTTCGACCCCAACGTCCATCAGACCCCGGAAGGCCGGGAGCCAGCCCCCGAGTCGAGAATCGAGGCCACCATTGCCTGCGGATACACCTTCCAGGGGCAACCCGTCCGCCGCATCCTGGTCACCCTTCAAGAACTGGCGGGACTGGATCGACCGGTCGGCACCATCCCGGGAATGATTGAGGAAGAGGATGATTCAGTTCCGGAATTGCCCCTCGACGGGGGAACTCCGGTCTAAGAGCCCGTCCGAAAACTCAGAGGGGTCCTGTTTTCGCGGAAACGGCCCGATGGATGGCGATCCGGCTTCGCATTCCAGCTTCGGCGGGATGCCGGCGCGAGGAGGGAGCATACCCACAGAGGTCGGTGACCGACGAGCAACGAAGTCAGCGGGCCGTTTCCGCGAAGACCCTCCGGGCGGCGGGTCTTTTGCCGGTGGCCTGCGTTGGCTCGGCCGTTACAGCCCACTGCAGGGATGCGCCGGCCTCGCCGCCTTGACCACCACCAAAATCCCTCGCCGCAGGACCCCTCTGAGTTTCGGTTAGGCTCTAAGGCTTGGCTCCACTGGCCGGGGGTTTCGCCGCGAAGTCTGCGCTCTCCCGGGCTGCCCTGGTTTCCACACCGGGTTTCTGGAGGAAACCGAGGTCGCGGAACCAGTCGATGTAGCGGTCCTGCCACTGGCCAAAGGGAATGCCATTGCGGTCAGCCAGGCCGGCGGTCATGCGGGTTCCGTCGGGAAGCGGATCTCCGGGATGCCGTC
>JBDKKE010000254.1:0-3801 GCA_039796255.1 Verrucomicrobiota bacterium
GGCGATCACCGTGACCTGTTGGTCGGCGGAACCCGTCAATGTGCGGTGCACGGCGGCGCGGCGCGACTCGCGACGCCAGGCATCCAGCCGGGCGATCCCCTGGGGCTGCGACAGCGGAGGCGTCAAAACCGATCCACTGGCGTCAAAGAACAGAAAGAAGGTCGGACGGGGCGTGCGGAGGGAGTTTCCGTCCAGGGTCCGCAGTTCATCTGCCGCCACCTCGTAGAGCAGGGGAACGTCGTTTTCCTCAGCTGCCGCGCGCAGGCGGACCGAGGTGGTCACCACGCTGAGACAGCGTTCCCGGACCGCGGAAAGCCGGGCGTCCTGCAATTCGGTGAAGCGCTCAAACTGGTTGCGGAACTGCTGGTCGGAAAGCCGCTCGTAGGCTTCCCGGACCCGGCGCTGGGCGACGAACAGCGAAGCCCCGGTGGCCAGAATGACCACGGACATCATGGCCGCCACCAACTTGATGCGGAATCCGGGGCGCAGCACGTCAGGGGGAGGGGAAGTCCACGCGCAGGGTGGTGTCAGGTCCCAGTTCCACCGGGTGCTCCCGGATCTGCTTTTCGTCGAGCCATGCCTTGAGTGTGTAGCGGCCGGCGGGGAGCCCGGTAAGACGGTAGGTCCCGTTGGTATCGGTGCGGATGAAGTGCGGCGTTTCGAGCACCAGGATGGTGGCGCGCATGTGGGAATGGATTTCGCAGTTCAGTCGCACCACGCCCGGACGGTCAAAAAGCTGCGGCGGGGGCTTGTCGCCGTTGGCGTAGCGTCCGAGGTCGAAGCGTTTGGGTTTGGAGTAGGAAAAGACGTTGTGGAACAGGTCGTCGCGGTTGGGGAACTCCACCGCCGTGCCTGCTTGCACCGGAAGTAATCCGCGCTCGAACTGGAGGTGATGCTGCGCCATGACCGCATTGGTTCCCGGCGGCGAGGGAGGGAAGGTGCCCTCCAGGTACACCACCGCCACCGGGGCCTCGGGCGTTCCGATCATGGCGGCCGGGACGTTCTCATAGCGGGGCGGGATGGGACGCTTCGCCGACCCCGGGGGCAGTTGCACCGTCCCTTCAATGACCGCGTCGCCCAGGGCGCGTCCGGTCATCAGGAGTAAAAGAAGGCCCGGCATCCATAGCGAAGCGCGCGGCATGGGGTGACTCTGTCCGCGGACACGAGACGGCGCAATGCCGCACGGAGTGCGGTTCGTCCGACCCAAGCCTTCAGACGTTGTCGGGAGAATGAGCGGCAGCCTCAGGGAATCCCTTAAGGTCGGTAGGGGCGAGTTCCACCCGCGCCCCCCTCTAAATCCGCTGCGCCCATGGACGAACCACGGGGATCACGGGAAGCCCCGACGCGTTGCGCTTCCCTCGTTCCCCCCCGGCGAATCCTTCCGCCCTTACCGCCATGACCAGCCTCGCATCCGGGGATTGTGCGTTTCCGCCCGCCGTCACAGTCTGTCGTCACGCGTTTCGATGGCCCTTCCCAATTCCATGACTTCTTCTGCCGAAGTTCGCCCGGATCTTCGGAGCGTCCCCCCGCCCTTCGATGTCTGGACGGCTTGGCTTGAGTCGCAGGAGAAGTGGGTGCCGTGGATCCTCTTTCTCCTCGGTATTCTGGCTCTCGCCCCCTCGATCGGATCCGAGACCAGTGTCACTGGGTCGGATGAATACACCCTCTCGTTGCGCACGCCCATGGAGATGCTGGAACGGGGGGACTGGCTCACGCCCTGGGTCAATGGCGAGCCTCGTCTGCGGAAGCCGCCCCTGCTCTATTGGCTGACCCTTGCCAATTACCAGCTCTTTGGCGTGAGCCTGGTGGCGGCTCGCATCTGGGGCGTACTCGCCGGCGCCGGACTGGCGGTCAGCGCCTGCCTGTTGGCCCGGGAGTTATTCCGGTCCACTGGGCTGCTCGCCGGACTGCTCACCCTCAGTTGTCTGGGGGTCGCCGCCCAGGCGCGTCAGGTCATGCTCGATCTGCCGCTCGGACTGCTGGTGTCGCTGGCGTTGTTTCAGGGCATCCGATGGATTCGAACTCAGCGGATGCTGGATGCCGTCCTGACCGCCCTTTGGCTGGGATTGTCGTTTCTGATGAAGGGTCCGGTCGGGATCTTTTTCTTCGCTGCCGGAATCGTTGCCGCCGGATTCACACTCCCGGTGGGGCCGGCATTCCGGAGGCACGGACTCCACTGGCTGGCTGCTCTGGTAGTTTTGCTGGTCATCATCGTTCCGTGGCCGCTGGCGATGCAGCGTCTGTGGGCGGACCGTTTTGCGCGCATTCTGGGTGAGGAGTTGGCGGCGCGGGACTTTGGGAGCTGGCATGGAAAGTCCCCGCTGTCCGCGCTGGGCGGGGCGCTGGGTTTGATCGCGCCGTGGACTCCCATGGTTCTGCTGGCGATCTGGGAACATTTCCGCACGCCACGTCCCGCCCGTCTTGCCGCCAACCGCTGGCTGATCCTCGCGTTCCTGTTCTCCGTGCTGCCGTTCTTTTTCATGAGCGCCTTCGAGCGCTACATGCTGGCGGTCGTGCCCATCCAGGCGGTGCTCGCTGCCCAATGGCTGTCCTCGGACGGTCCATGGCGCGGCCTGACGCTGCGGATTGCCGCCGTGGTGCTGTCCGTCGTGGCCGTTGTGGGGAGTGTCGTCTCTCTGTGGTTTCGCCTGGGCGTGTGGCCGCCCCTGATGGTGTTGATGGTGACGGGTGCCGTTCTGTGGACCGCCTTTGGACGCGTCCGTCCCGTCCGGATGGTCCTGCTGTCCACGGCGCTGCTCACCTTGAGCATGGGGACGGTTTATCCGCTGCTGGGGCTGAATTATCTGCCCAAGGGCATCGAGCGGGAGTTTGGGGACCGGACGGTGTTCACCTACGAGCTGATGCAGCCGGCCATGCTGTCACCGCGCCTGGGGCGCAGTGTGCAGCGATGGAAACCCGACCGGGACACGGGAGGGCGTCCGGTGCTGGTGTTTGTAGAGCGGGCGCTGCTGACGCAGTTTGCCTCGGCGGTTCGCGACGCAGGATTCCAGACACGCGAGGTTACCCGTTTCAACACCCTGTATTCGCGCAAGGCCTGGGCACGGTTTGCCCGTCATGACGCGACGGCGGCGGACTGGCGGGAGGCGTTGCGCTCCCGTTCTCTGGACGGATTACGCACCCAGATCGTGCTCTTCGAAGTGGCGCGTCCTGCGTCCCCATGAAACCGCACGGACTCCTGTGGGCACTGGCAGCGTTGGTGGCCTTCACCCTTCACCTGCTGCCGCGTCGCGGTGACTTTCAACGAAGTCGGACGGTGCCGCCTGTCGCCTGGTCGGTACCGTCAAGGGGCGCTCCGAACTCTCCGGCGCGACCCGCGACCTATCGGGAGGAATCGCTGGGACCGGGGGAGGGGATCGCCAGTGTTCATGTCGCCTCGCTGGCCGAGTACACCCCTGGTCGTCTGGCGGCCGCCTGGTACGGTGGATCGCGGGAGGGGGCTCGCGATGTGGCGGTTCTGGTGAGCACCCGGGAAGGCGGCACAGCCTCCCCCTGGAGCCGGCCGATCGTGGTGGTGAATCAGGCGTCCGCGCAGCGCGATTTGGACCGCTTTGTGAAGAAGGTGGGCAATCCGCTGCTTTTTTCAGACGGGCGTGGACGTCTGCAGTTGCTGTTCGTGTCCATTGCCGTGGGTGGGTGGTCGGGCAGTTCGCTCAATCTGACGGAATCTGCGGATGGAGGGGTGACTTGGACGCCCGCCCGCCGCCTGGTGTTGAGCCCCTTCTTTAACGTCAGTGAACTGGTCAAGAACCCGCCGGTGCCTGTGGAGGGCGGTGGGTGGGC
>JBDKKE010000255.1:0-24366 GCA_039796255.1 Verrucomicrobiota bacterium
AGTCGGCGCAGCATTTCCAGCGAGACGGCCGCCTTGTCGGGCTGGCCTTTCTGCACATAGACGTTGGCCTGCAAGGTCCAGAGGTTTTCCTTCTCCGGTTGGGTCTGGATCAACTCATCCAAAAGGGCCAGCGCCTGATCGTAGTTGCCCAGTGAAATGGTGCTCTTGACCAGTCCCAGCTTGAAATCGGTGTTGTCGGGTTCGTAAAGCAGGGCCTGCTGATAGGCGCCCTGGGCCGAGGCGTGGCGCCCAAGGTTGGAATAGCAGTATCCGAGGAAACCAAACAGCTTGCCGTCGGCGCCACCCAGGGAGGCGGTGCGGGTAAGCGGCTTGACGGCGGCGTCGAAGCGTCCGGTCCGCAGAAAGGCGAAGCCAAGATTCTTCTGGGCGCGAAGAAAGTCGGGAAACTTCTCGATGGCTGCTTCAAACGACTTGATGGCGTTGGTCAGGTCGTCGTTCTGGAAATACACATTGCCGAGTACGAAGTCGAACTGGGCGCTGGCTCCGGGCTTGGTGCGGCCCTGCAGGAGGGGAATCGATTCCTTGGGATCGCCCTTGAGGACTGGCACCACCTTGTCTCGGTAAAACGCCTGCTCCTCCGGGGTCATCCGCGGCTCGATGTCCGACTTCATCCCGTAGCTGCCCAGCAGGCGCTTTTGAAACTCCGGGTCATTCCATAGCGTCGCCAGTGGGTTGTCGGAGGCCACAGGGGCAAACGGCCGGGGCGCCGGGGTGGGCGGGGAAGCGGCGGCGTCGGCGGAGCGAGCGGGGACGGCAGCCAGCAGTGCAACGAAGAGGGGGAGAACGGGGAGTCTCATGCGAAGGGAATCGTCGGGACGTCAACTCAACCTAATTCAACTGGCGGGTGGGCGGAAGCGGAAGGATTGAAGCAGATAGGCGCGGACGGCCTGTCCGTCCTTCATGCCGGGGCGAAACCGCCACTTGCGGATGGCTTCCAAGGCCGGCTTTTCGAAGTCAGGGTGGGAGGATTTCTCGATGCGTGCTTCCTCGACTCGTCCGTTTTCATCCACGACGAGGGCCACGGTGACCGCCCCCTCGACCTTGGCCTTGCGCATTTCGTTCGGGTAGGACGGGTCGGTCCGCGCCACCGCCTGGGGGCGTTCCTCCAGTTCAGCGGCGCTGAAGGTCTCGGCGGCGGTCTCCGCCTGGTCGGAAGGTCCTCCCTGGGAGGCCGCCATGAATCCGGGGAGAAATCCACCGGAGCCAACCGCAACATCCAGATCCGCCATCAGCGGCACTTGCTGGGGCGCGTCGTCCATGGTGGGCGGCGGGGGGGCATCTTCCTTGGTTTGATCCTGCGGCGGCTCGGGCGGTTGCTCCTCCACCGGGGGGGGGACGTCGGCGGTGCTGGCCTTGCGCAGTTCGAGATGGCGCTCAGGCTTGGCGATCACGTGGGTGAACGGCAGCACGGCGAAGATCAGTCCGGTGGCTACGACCGCGAAGACTGCGGACAGCACGAGTCCCCAATGGGAGCCCGAGGACTGGTAGACTTTGCGCATGACGGCTCGCGGGCGGGGTACTAGCTCTTGTCGGTGGCCAGGCTGACGTCCTTGGCTCCGCCCAGTTTGGCCTCGTCAATCACCCGGATAAGGATTCCAGAGCGGGAGTTCTCGTCGCCCTGAATGACGACCGGCAGCGGCTCCTTGGCGCAAAGCCGCTTCACCGTGGGACGGACCCCGCCGAGGCCGATTTCCTTCCCGCCATAGGCGATCTTTCCGTCGCTGGTGACGGCGAAAATGATGCTGTTTTTCTCCAGCAGCTTGGCGCTCGCCGCCTGGGGTTTGTCGACCTGCACGCCGGGTTCCTCGATGAAGCTGGTCGTGGAGATGAAAAAGATGAGCAGGAACATGATGACGTCGATGAGCGGAATCAGGTTCAGCTCGATCGGCTCCTCAGCCTCGTTGACGTTGCGGCGAAATCTCATGCGGAAGGGGGTTGAGCGGGCTGGACGACTGTCGGGGTCGCTGGGGCGGGTTTCTTGAGCGCTGCCGGCCGCTTGAACACGCGGGTCATGCCATGGAATTGTGGGCGATAGTATCGCAGTGTGATGCACTCCAGGCGGGCGAGGAAGGCGACCAGTTCGTTGCGCCAGCGTTTGGCCACATAGGCCACCACCAGTCCGGGAATTGCCACCATCATGCCCGTCTGCGTGGCCACCAGCGCCTCACTGATGCCCTTGGAGACGATCTCCGAGGCCGAGCCGCCACCGATGCCGATGGCCTTGAAGGTGAGCAGCATTCCCAGCACGGTCCCGAGAAGACCGAAGAGCGGGGCACCCACGACCAGCACGTTCAGAAAGGTAATCCGGCGATCCACATCACTGATCATGCCCGTCTCCACCTCCCGGAACCGACCCTCGATATCCACGATGGAATTAACCTCGTCTTGGGTGTAGCGGATCAGTTCCCCCAGCTTGCCGGGCGCCTTGGCCGGATTGGCCACCCAGTCGCGTACGTCGCTGTCCGTGGCGCGGATGAGCCCGTGATAGCGAAGCTTCAACATCAGATAGGCCGCGTTGCCATAAATGACCAATCCCAGCAGGCCGAGTGCAGGCATCACCCAGCCCCCGGTGGACCAGGTGTGCAGCATCAATTGAAGCGTCGAGCTCATGCGATTTGGGGACCGGAGGCGGAAAAGTCAGGAAAAGGTGACGTGGGCACTCTCGGGCAGTCCGTTGATGAATCCCACGGAGGTCTGCTCCATGCTGCCCACGATGGCCTTGGCCTTGCGGCTGAGGAAGGCGTGCAGCAGCAGCGACGGTATGGCCACGAGCATGCCGGACGCCGTGGCGATCAGCGCCTCGGAGATGCCGGAGGCCAGCACGCGCGGGTCCCCGCTGCCGAAGCTGGAGATCAGCTTGAACAGAGCGATCATGCCCATGACGGTGCCCAGCAGGCCCAGCAGCGGTCCCGTGGTTGCCGTCAGCGCCAGAAAGGGCAGTCCGCGCTCCAATCGGGTGCGGGCGGCAAGAATCCGTTCGTAGAGGATCTCCTCGATGTACTCCTTCTTTTCGTCGGAGTGTTCCACGGCGGTGCCCAGCATGGCTCCCACCGGTCCGGGAATGGACTGGGCATGGGAGAGGGCCTTCGGTCGCTCGCCAGCGTTGAGATGATTCAGCACCTTCTGCAGGTCAGCCTCGGTGGCCAGACGGACGCGGGACAACTGGAACCACTTGAAGATGGCGGTCAACAGGGACGCCGATCCCAGGATGATGAGCGGTGCCATGACCCATCCGCCGTGCTTGATGGTCTCCCAGAAACTCTGCTGCATCGCCGTCAGTTTGAAGGCGTTTCCGAGAGTGGGATCCAGGGAGAGGCGACCTTTGCCGGTGGTCACCAATTCGCGACTGGCGGCTTCGACCGAGGGGTCCACGGCGACGACGGTGGGATCGGCTTTGTTGAGCTCCTGCTGCAGCATGCCGGAGCTGGTCCCCGCCGTGTCGGCGAACATCGCCACCGGACCGATCAGAGCGATTTTTCCCTTCTGCACCCGACCCTGTCGGTCCAGGGCCTGACCCTCGATGACCTCGCCGCCGAGCGTTTCATGTCCGCGGGCAATGGCGGTCTTGAGGATGACGAAGCGGCGGGTCAGGCGTTCGGCGGGCGTGACATCCGGCGCCACACCAGCCTTGTCCACGTCTTGGAAGACCGCGAGGTACTTCGGCTCTTCCGCGAAGTGCAGCCGCGAGCGGAAGGCGCGGCTGTATTCACTGAGCAGGGAGTCCACGTATCCCACCTCATCCGACCGGCGCTTGGCCTCGGCCTTGAGGGCATTGAGTTCGACGAGTTGGTTTTCCTGAAACCGCTGCGCCTTGCCGAGCTCGACCCGCTGGTCGGCGAGCTTCTGTTCGAGGGCGCTGAGTTCCCGGGCCAGTGGCAGTCGGTCGGTCTCGACCTGTTGACGCACCTCCGCAAGTGAGGCGAGGGCCTTCTTGAGGTCTTCCGTGGCTCCGGTGTTGATCGAGTTCAGGTCTTGCGCCGAGGTCGTCCACAGCGGAGCGGCCAGAGCCAGCAGAGCGGAACCAATGAGAATGCGGGACATGGGGAGAAGGAAAGGGGGCGTTATTTGAGCACGACGGGGAGCGGTACGAAGCGCGCGGTGCGCTCGTTGCGGTAGATCCGGATGATCTCCCGAATCTCGCCGGCGAGCGAGGGGTCGATCGTCCATTCCCACCCCTGATCGCCGGGACGCCCATGGCCGGCGAAGTTGCCGGATTCATTCACGAAATAGGCGGCTCCCAGCCCGACATAGACGGTCTCCACTGAAACATCCTCACCCTGGGCGTTGCGGCGCTTCTCGGTGTACACCGTCACGGCGTTGTTGAACTTGTCCACTTCGTTGAGCAGTGACACCACCGTCTGCACCCGCTCGCTCACGCCGGCCTTGGTATTGGCTGGGTCGGCAGGGAGGCGGTTCAGGAGTTGCTGGGCTCCGGACATCACCGGTTCCGGGAGCAGCGGCAACAGCTTGCGGAGGTCGCCTTCCAGCGAGATGATCTGAATTCGGGCGGCCTCCAGAGCCTCATTGGAACGTTTGAGGTCGGCGTCGAGCTTGAGTCGCTCGGCGTTGGCCACCGAGCTGTTGGTGTCCTGTTTCGCCATTTCCTCCTGCACCGACTTCAGCTCGCGTTCAAAGAGTGCCTTGGACTGCTGCAGCATCTCTTTGTCCGACTCCCATTCGGCGCGGGTCCTGGAAACTAACTGCTGAGTCTGAACCCATTGGGCGACTGTGTCGCGCGCCGTAGACAAGGCGTTCTCTGCCGCCCCGGCGAGGAGTGGCAGACAAATGGCAAAGGAGGCGGCAAGCCGCCGACGACATACCCGATTCACGGTATTCACGCTCCGGAGGGGAGGTGTCGCGGGAATGGCGGAAATGTGACGATTCCGTGACGACGCCCGGGAGAAGCTGCGCTTTCACCCGAGAGGTCAGGAATGTTGCACAGCGCGCCGGGTCTCTCTGCGAAACCAGGGTGGGCCCTCGGTTTGGCCGGACGACCGGTCAGGCAGTTCAGCCGAGAATGTCCCGGTACAGTCCGACGTAGGCCTTTGCCTGATGGTCGAGGGTGAACTGACGCTCAACCAGTTTCCTTCCTTCAGCACCCATGCGCTTCAGATCCTCCGGGTTCGACTGGCACCACTCCAGGGCTCGGCGCAATCCGGTAACGGAGCCCGGCTCCACCAGGAGTCCCGTCTCCCCTTCCTTCACCATGTCCACGATGCCGCCCGTCGCGCTCCCGACGACCGGTGTGCCGCAGGCCAGTGCTTCTAGGGCAGTCTGACCGAAGGCTTCCTCCAATGAGGGCATCACGAACACGTCCGCCGCATTATAGACGTTCACCAGTTTGGCGGCATTGGCGTCGCCACCGAGGTCGACCGTGCGCAGGGACGTTCCAGCAAAGAACTCTCCATGGCTCCCGAACAAAAGGAGGGTGGAATCCTTCAACGGAGCGGATTCGGCCACCGCCTCCCTGAGAATCGCCCCGCCCTTCCTTCGAAGGCTCAGGTGCTGGGCTCCAAAGGCCATCACGAAGGCCTGGTCATCAAGCCCCAGAGCCGCCCGTGCTGCGGACTTGGATCCCGGCTGGAAGCGATGGTGGTCGAGGCCGTAGTGAATGGTCCGAAACGATCGCGCCGCCCGCAGTGCTGACGATTTCCGCGCCTGGGACTCCAGCCAATGACTGTCGGCAACAATGTGCAGGTTGCTGAAGCGCTCCATCGCGCGCTTCACCCGGTCCAAATGGCGCGCAGCGACAAAGGACGACCACGGAGGGCGGAGCTGCGGACACTGGCGACAATCCGTGGTGAAGCCCGTACATCCCCAGGAGTAGTGGCAGCCGCCGGTAAAGGGATTCTCATCGTGAAGAGTCCAGACCACGGGCTGATCGTCGGCCAGCCCACGGGTGAACCTTTGGAGGTCAAACATCAGGGTCACCCAGTGCAGATGGGCGACCTCGCCGGGTCCCACAATCCGGGGCGTACCGAGGAAAGGCGGGAAAAAGGGGACGTTGAACTCATAAAGGGCCTCCTTCGCCATCAGCTTGGGCCCCACCCGATGTACCCGGTTCCGCCAGCGCTGCTCGCTCGGACCGATCCGACGCTTGCGCGGCGGATACAAATGGACGTCCTCCGGCAACGGTCGATAGGGATCCAGACCGCACCAGACCTTTGAACGGATTCCCGCCGCCTTGAGCCCGTCGTGGATGCGGCTCATGGCCACTCCGGCACCGCCACCAATGGAGAACCCGAAATGATGAACTGCGAGTTCGTCCCAGTGTCCTTCGGGGGACGTCACCCTCGCCCCCGTCCGCAAAGATGCACCAACTCACGCTTATCGAGGTTCATCTGCTGAACCTTCTCCGGAGTGAGTTTCAAGGCGTCCAGCATGATCAACTCCTCAACCGTGAGACCGGCCTCCTCCAGCCGAGTCCGCACGTCCCGCCCGTAGAAGCGCACATGATCCGCCTGACCGAAGTGCTTTGTCCGATCCTCGGGGGTCTGCACGGCCGGATCCTCGTAGGTCTTGTCCCCGCCAATCGGCACCTGGAAAATCATCTTCCCCCCGGGCGACAGAATTCGCCGCAACTCAGCCATCGCTTTTCGGTCCTCCGGAACATGCTCCAACACATTGCTGCAGTAGATGAGGTCGATGCTTCCATCGTCCAGCTTGATGTCGGTGATGCTCATCTTCATGTCCACATTGGGCATGAAGAGGTCCGTGGTAATGTAGCGTTTGCCCAGGAGTGGCCGCAGGCGACGTTCCAGGCCGATTTCCGGCGCGAAATGGAGAAACCTGGGAGACGACTTGAGCACACCGTTTGCCTGCAGCCATAGCCAGAAGTGCCGGGTCCGCTCCATGGACCCGCAGGTCGGGCAGAGGCGACCCTCGTCCTCCTTCTGGTACTCGTCCTCCCCGACCTGTCGAATCAGCGGTTGCCAGACGCTGACCGGTGATTCGCACACGGGACAAAAGCCAGGGTGGGGAGGCCAACCGGTTACTCGGAATGCCGCGAGTCCAAGTTTGTTTTTTACCCGTTGGGTTCGGCGTTCCGTTGTCAGCCAGAATTGGTTCATGTGGATGCAGAATTAAACACTCGTCAAAACCCGCTCGAGCTCGGCGCGCGGGAAGACCTCCAGGTGTCCGCCACGCGTGGCGTTCAAAATCTGAACGCCGTTTCGGCGCCCAAATTCAGCCGCGTGCTCGTAGGCATTGGTCATCTCCGCGACAGGAGCCGGATTGACCACCTCACCGGGGGAACGGTAGCGCGGGTCGAAGTGGTTGTTGGCCGTCGCGCGGGTCACGACGTTCGCCGTCACATTGTGTTCCCCCTGATAATAATGGTCGCAGCCCAGGATATAGATCGGGTTGAGTCCGAGGTGCACGGCGAACTGGAGATTATCATAGGTCACCGTATAGCCGCACCAGACACCCTTCGTGAGATCCGCACTGAATTGGGGGCCCTCGGCCGCGGGGCCGCGGACGAAGTCATTGATCCCATAGCAGTGCTGCCGGCAATGCGGGACCATGGACGCGTAGATGTCGGGAAGGTGGGTGCTTTCCACGTGCTGGTGGATCTCGCCCCCGATTTTCTGGATGACCAGCGGGTCGATCATCGTATGAAAGGTCGGACGCCAGCGGGTTCTTTCAAAGATCAGGTAGATCTTGTTGGAGGCGATGCTGATCTCCCCCTGGATCCGGTCGAGATCCGCCGGAGTCAGGCTGGGGCCGTTGCCAATCACGAAACCCCGTCTGCCCCGGTAAGCTCCCTTCAGGCGCCGGAAATATCCAACACTGCGCCACCTCCGCAGATCTCGGTCTATTCTGCGGAGGACCCTGGCTCCAATCGAGGCGTCGCTCACCATTTGGGAGAGCAAAGTTGGGGTCGGCTCGCGTTCACGTCGCCCGATTTCGAGTACGGATGAGCGCTACGGCAGGGCATGGAAATATAGCGGGGACAATGGATCATCACGTTTCGACCGTGCGGGGGGATCGCTGGAAGGCAGCCAGCATTAAACTCCTTAAAACGCTAGGGTTGCTCACTCTTTGCTGTCAAAGGCTTTTTTGGACGGTGTCGCATTTGGAGTGTTTCAAACGTTCGGGGCGTTTGGGTTCGCTCACCTTCTCGCTCGCCCACACGGGACGCCGCTGTAACTTCCCGGTCCCTTGTCCCATGTCTGTCCGGCAAATCATCAACAGCGCACCGAGCGCGGAAGAACTGAAGGCGGCCACCGTTTTGCTGGAGCGGGTGGCCGGTGATCGGACTGTGCTGGCCGTGTTGCCGGATGAGGAGCGCACGCGGCTGTTGCAGGCGGCGGGAGATGTTTTCTGCCCGGACCCTCGGGAACGGCGGCGTCTGGTGAAGGCGAAGGTGCGCAACCGCAAGACCGAGCGGATTCAGCGCGATCAAAGTCAGTTGGCCGAGACGGGCATCCGAAAGCAGCGGAAGGAAAGGGTGTTCTCCACGCCGAGCGCCTTTCCCCCGCCGGATTTCCAACAGTCGGATGTGGAGGGCGATGCGGAGTTCCGTGAAGTCGTCGAGCCCCAGAACTGCTACATCTGCAAACAGGACTACTCGGCGATTCATCACTTCTACGACCAGCTCTGCCCGGAGTGCGCCGAGCTGAATTTCCGCAAGCGCGCCGAGACGGCGGACCTGCGCGGGCGCGTGGCGTTGCTCACCGGCGGACGTGTGAAGATCGGTTACCAGGCGGGCATTAAACTACTGCGGGCCGGTGCGCAGTTGATCGTGAGCACCCGTTTCCCGCGCGACTCGGCGATGCGCTATGCGCTGGAACCTGACTTTGCAGAATGGGGTGGGCGTCTGGAGATTTTCGGACTCGATCTACGCCACACGCCGAGTGTGGAGGCGTTTTGCCGGCATCTGCTGGCGACGAGGCCCCGGCTGGACTTCATCATCAACAATGCCTGTCAGACGGTACGGCGTCCGCCGGACTTCTACGGGCACATGATGAAGCAGGAGTCAGCCGCGCTGGAGACACTTCCGGAGAAGGCGCGTCTCCTCCTCGGCGCTTATGAGGGACTGCGTGGCTACCACCTGTTGCCCGAGGGCGATGCTGCGGTGGCAGACCGGCGGGCCTCGGGGATTGCGGGACTGACCCACGCGGCGGCGTTGTCCCAGGTGCCGCTGTTGCCGGATGAATTCGCCGCGCAAAAGGATCTCTTCCCCGAGGGCCGGCTTGATCAGGATTTGCAGCAGGTGGATTTGCGCGAGCGCAACTCGTGGCGACTCATGCTGGCCGAAGTGCCCGCAGTGGAGCTGCTGGAAGTGCAGCTCGTCAATGCCATCGCGCCATTCATCATCAACGCGCGTCTGAAGCCGCTGATGATGCGGACGCCGGAGCGCGACAAGCACATCGTGAACGTCTCGGCCGTTGAGGGACAGTTCTACCGCAGCTTCAAGACCACACGGCATCCGCACACCAACATGGCCAAGGCGGCGTTGAACATGATGACGCGCACTTCCGCCACGGATTACTTCGCTGACGGAATCCACATGAACAGCGTGGACACCGGCTGGGTGACGGATGAGGACCCCGCGCAGATTGCCGCACGCAAGGTGGCGGAGCACCGGTTCCACCCGCCACTGGACATTGTGGATGGCGCAGCGCGAATTGTAGACCCCATCATCGCTGGATTTAATACCGGCCAGCACGTCCACGGTAAGTTCCTGAAGGATTACAAGCCGACGAACTGGTGACGGGCAGGGGACTCCAGCATCTGTTCGGCCGAGGCGGCCAGTCCGGAGAAGGCGGAGGCCTTCCGCCGTTTAAGAGAGGCCACCTCGTCATCCTCACCGGCTAATTGGAGATGGCGCGAGTAGCTTCCAACGCTGCCACATGCCCGTCCATAAAGACCACATTCTTGCCGGGTTGGGACGGACGGGGGTGAAACTCATCGTAATCGAGCAGGAGCGGAGTCGCTGACGGAGGATACGTCATGAAAAAGTTCGTGATTCCTCCGGATGGTTCCCCTGGCTTTAACAGAAGGCAGGCACTGTCCGTCCGGATTTCATCCATGCGTCGCCCGTTCAGATCGGTATTCCATTCGTAGCTCGAACCTTCGGTGGCGAAACGGCCCTTCTGGTCGGCCGGACACCTGAAAATCATGGCCCAATGGGTGTTCGTTTCCCCATTTCTGCCCACGTACCCTGCCAGGACGTCGCAGATGCGCGGCAACGGCTTTTGGGGATCGATGGGCTGCGTGGGGAGGATTTCCGCAGTGGGGAGGCGCTCCTGATGCTCATCGGCATAGACACGGGTGGCGATTCCCAGTTGCCGGAGATTGTTTACGCACGCCGTGTCACGGGCTTTGGCTTTTGATCGAACCAAGGTAGGCAGCAGCAGGCCCACCAGGACGGCGATAATGGCCAAGACCACCAGCAGTTCAATCAGAGTGAAGGCGCCTCCAGGGCGGCGGGGAGTTGGTCGATTGGGCAAGACGGCAAAGGGGTCTGCCGCAGGTGGGTGTGTGTTCATAATCCAGGCGGTCATCCAGCGATTCTTGATGGTTGGGGCGGGCGGATACTGGTCATCCTCCAATGGGTCCCCTTCTTGCGAGTTGCACCCGTTGTTCCGGAGACAAGTCCCTAAATCGGCGATTCGGATCCGGAGGTTGGAGCGTGTGGCCGGACCTGGCGCCGTTGGAGGCCGTCTTGTTGCCGGCGCCCACGGCCGATTTGTTTTCCGGAGTGACCGGTGGATGGCTCGGGTGCCAGGCCGTCCGTCCGACCCACAATCCGCTGGCGACCAACAGCACCACGAGGCACAGGAGCAAGGGTTTCGATTTCATATTCCCGTTTGAACTTCACCCCCAGCTTCTGCGGATCATCGGCGCGGGCCATCCGGATGTGACCAGGCCGGATCCATTGCGGGATGAAGACGGCGCAAGGCGGGACGAACCGGAAACGGATCAGACCTCCCCGATCCGCGTTTGCAGCTCGCCCAAACTGCAGGTCATGTCCAACCGGGTTCCATTTTTGAGCTGGAGCGAATACCGGCCGGAGCCGGCGGGTTGGATCTCACGAATGCAGGCCAGATTCACGATCACCGAGCGGCTGATGCGCATGAATCCCGCCGCCGCGAGCCGGGATTCCATGGCCGAAATGGTTTCGCGAATGATGTGTTGCTCCTTGTCCGCATGCAGGACGACGTAATTGCCCGCCGCTTCGACCCGGGTGATTTCCTGCGGCTTGAGGAAGAGGATCCGTTCCGCGGATCGGACGAAAATTCGCCCGGCCCCGGCGGCAGGGGAGAGGGGCTGGCCCGGAAGGTCTTTTAGTCCGGGATTCGACGGGCGGGAACTCCCTTGCAATTGGACGCGCGCCTTGTGCAGCGACTTCTTGAAGCGTGCTTCGCTAAAGGGTTTGAGCAGGTAGTCGAGGGCGTTGAATTCAAAGGCACGGATCGCATGCTCATCGTGGGCGGTCGTGAAAATCACGACGGGAACGGCACTTGGCGAAAGGGCTTCGAGCACCTCGAAGCCGTTGAGCCGCGGCATCTGCACGTCCAGAAAGAGCAGGTCCGGCTGGCGCCTCTGTATCTCCTGAAGGGCCTGCGCGCCGTCAGCGCACTCGGCCACGATCTCCACGTCCGGCTCGTCCTCGAGCACGGAGCGAACCCGCTCGCGCGCAAGCGGCTCATCATCGGCAATGATGGCGCTGATTTTCTTCAATCTTCGAAAGACTGGATTGCTTCGGAATTGGCCCAGGGCTGCCAGGGTACTTCAACGCGGACCACAACGCCTCCCATCGCTCGGGAAGACAATTCCAGTTTCTGGTGGGTGCCGTAAAGCGCTTGAAGCCGATTGCGGAGGTTGGCTAAGCCGATTCCTGTCCCGGATCGGCTTTCGGCCAGCGTCGGCAAATCGGTGTGCAGTCCCGCGGGATTCTCCGCTCCCCCGGATTCGGCATGGCGGCCATCGAGACCCACACCGTCATCCTCTACCGTCAGGACGAGTTTCCCCTCTTCGCGAAATGCGGTCACCCGAATCATTCCCGCCCCTTCGGTCGGCTCGATGCCGTGCCGAAGGGCATTCTCCACCAGCGGTTGCAATACCAGTGTGGGCACCGTGCAGTCCAGTGCCTGCGGCTCGATGTCCTGTTCGACATGGAGTTTGTCGCCGAATCGGATTTGTTGGATCTGTAGATAACGCCGGACGAATTCCAATTCCCCGCGAAGGGCTCCTTCCTGGTGCTCCGACTGGCTGAGGGCCAGGCGCAGTAATTCGCTCAAGGCCACCAACGTCGTTTCGGCCAGACGGGGATCCCGGCGGAGCAGGGCGGTGATCGCATTGAGGCTGTTGAATAGGAAGTGTGGCTGCAGTTGGGCCTTGAGCATGTTGAGGCGCGCCTTGGCCAGGTTGGATTCCAGAAAGAGTGCCCGGCGCTCCCGTTCCCGCAGGCGCCGGTGGAAGTAAACGGAGTGGACCAAACCGGTGACCGTTCCATAGGCCAGCAGATCCAAAATCGTGGAGCGCAGGGTCGCTCGAAGCGAAGGGGGAGGGGGTGGACTGTTGAAATTCCCCGGCAGTGGACGGAGCCACTGGATCGCCCCGTCGCTTCCGTCAGAACGGCCCGGGATGTGGAAGTCCATCACCGCGTTGGTTCCCAACGGCGGTGTTCCTGGAGCTGCCATGACCCGTGTGCGGGCGGCGGCAATACGGAAGCCGACCACGTGGCAGGCCCAGAGGAAAGCCAGGCAGGCGGCGAAATGGAGAGGCAGATTGCGGCGGAGGCGTTCCCGTTCGAGGGGGAAATACCACGCGACCAGGGCCAGGTACGGGCTGAAGAGAATCCACGGATAACTGCGCTGCAGGCGGAGGGCGGAGCCGACGATGGAGTGAACCTTCTGGCTGAATCCTGGCTGATTCAGGTCTCGTTCCTGGAAAATCCACACCGATGGGCCGCCGTGGCTATGGATCAGCCACCAGAGGACGAAGCCCACCAGGGATGTCCACCCCAGCACACAACTCCAGAGAATGCGGCTCTGCCGCAACGGAGGTGATGGTGTCTGCGCGGGATCGCGAGGGATCGCCTTGGTCAGACGGGTGCCCGAAGCGGCGTTGGTTTCAGTCCTCATCGGTGGGCAAAGAGAGGACTACGAAACAAAAGGCAATCCCGACGTGACCAAGCAGAGGCAAAGCGGGTTCAAGGCAGCAGAAATGGGGACGAAGGAAAGCCTTGCGTCATCACCAGCGCTCCAGAATTACCCCGTCCCGGGTGCCGGCGAGTTGCTCGCGGACGGATTTTGCGCGTTCGGTGATGAACCCTTTGAGCGGATGCGGACGCCGGCTTCGTCCAAATCCGCGGCCGTCACCAGAGGTGGGATCGAGGCTGGTGGCGGTGACGGCTTGGCCGAAGCGGGCGAACTTGCGCGGAGACTCTTCGGCGACCACCGGGCGCAGCAGGGCCGCGAGTTCGTCAACACGCCGGTTCAAAAGCTCCGGCACAAAGACCGTGGTGAGCAGTTCCTCCAAATCGTGCAGGTAGCGCTCCTGAAACTCGGGGATGGCCATGACACGTTCCAGTAGCCGGTGACGGCCCATCCAGGGGTGCCGGATGCTCGCATGAACGCGATCGGCGGCGGATCCGCCGCCGCCGAACTTGCCCCAGGCATTGTCCAGGTCCCAGGGAAGGAACTGGAACTGCTGAGTCTCCGGACCGAGCCACAGACAGAAGTTCTGGCCATTGTTGAGGAACCCGTCGTAGCTGGAGATCAATACGGTCACCGCCAGAAATCGGGAGAATTCTTCCAGGTCAATGAACTCGCCGATGGCCGCCGCAAAGGCCTCGTCCTGGGCATGGGTCAGGAGCCGGGCGAGGTCGATGACGCGTTCGCTCTGCGCGGGTGTCAGGCGGGTCTTGGGGTCGTAAATCCCTTTGTAGGCAGCCCAGTCACCGCCGAGATCGGAAAAAAGCTCGGTGGTGACCGGTTTGAACAGTGCGCCCTTTCGGGTTCCGAACCGCTCGACCGCGAAGGGTTGATCGACGTTCTCGACCATGACGTACATTCCCAGATACGCGGGCGGGGACGCGTTGGTGCTCACGAACATTCGGGCAAAGGCGGTGCGCGGCGCGGGAACGCCGGCGGCCCGGTAGACCTCGTATCCGAGGGTGTCGTGAATGCAGGAGTCATCCGACACCAGGTTGGCAAAGTTCAGGGTCGTTCGCTCGGCGAGAGGGGCGTTCGGGGAGAACTTGTTGAGATCCACCTTGAACGGGCGCTTGGCCATTTCCTGGGAACGCAGATAGGTGCCGTTGCCCTTGTAGCGCACCGCGGCATTGGAGGCCGTCAGGTCCTCGAACTCCACCGTGGCATGCACCCAGTCGAATTCGATCCCGCGCACTCCGGAAAGACCGTTGCGGCGGGCCGCCGGATTTCGCAGCTCAAACCGCCTGCCGGGTCCCCGTTGCTGTTCGAGGGGTTCGACAGAATGGGGTTCAATTCCCGCCCACTCGTCCGGAGTAAAGCGCAGATGCACTGTCCAGAGGTTGGTGGTGGCATACAGGTCGGCGGCGCGCTTGAGCCCGGCGGTGAGGCGACGGGTGGACAACGCCGCCAGAGCATTGGTTGGGGTTGGAAACGGGCCTTCTGGAAGGTCCGGTTCACGACTCCGGCGCGCCCGTGTCTCCTGCACGGCTTCCTGACGGTTCTCCTGGAGAAACCGATGGATGGAGAATCCCGCCCACAGGATGCTTCCCACCGCAAAACCCAGAGTGATGAGGGTCACCGCAGTTCCGCTCCGGCGCCTGGGCGGGTGGAAGTTCATGGCTCAGGGCAGGGTACCGTTCACCGCCGGCAATACCAGCGCGAGTGGGGAAGGGTAAGGGGCACCAGATCGCTGCGATTCCGAAAATCTCGGCTCCGTCCTTCTCTGTGCCTCCATGCCTCTGTGGTTTCGGAAAGGCTCTCAGGCCAGGATGGGTCTCACCACCTCACCCGCCACGTCGGTGAGACGGAAGTTGCGGCCATTGTGCAAGTAGGTGAGGCGTTCGTGGTCGAAGCCCAGGAGATGCAGAATGGTGGCGTGCAGGTCGTTGACACTGACTTTGTCCACGACGGCCCGGTGGCCGAGTTCATCCGTGGCGCCGTGGTGGACCCCGCCCTTTACTCCGCCTCCCGCCATCCAATAGGTAAAGGCGTGCGGATTGTGGTCGCGTCCGGGCTTGCCGCCCTTCTGCGACACGGGCAGGCGTCCGAACTCGCCGCCCCAGATGACCAGTGTCTCGTCCAGCAACCCGCGCTGGGCCAGATCGGCAAGCAGGCCGGCGATGGGTTGATCGGTCTCGCGGGCGAAGCCGCGGTGGTTGCCCACGATGTCCTCATGGCCGTCCCAACTGCGCTGGTTCTCCATGCCGCCGGAATAGATCTGCACGAAGCGCACCCCGCGCTCCACCATGCGCCGGGCCATCAGGCATTGCGCGGCGATATGGCGGCAATGGGGCTGGTCGAGTCCGTAGAGCCGCTGAAGGGCGTCCGGTTCGCGTCCGACATTGAACGCCTCGGGCGCCGCGGTCTGCATGCGGTACGCCAGTTCGAAGCTTTCAATGCGCGCACTCAGTTCCCCCTCGGCCGACGAATGCGCGAGTTGGCGCCGGTTGAGCCGGGCCAGGAGGTCCAGTTGGGCGCGCTGTTCCGCGTCGCCCAGGCCGGCGGGTGGTTTGAGGTTGTCGATGGGTTCGCCCTTCGGACGCAGCCAGGTTCCCTGATACACGCTGGGCAGGAATCCGGCGCCCCAATTGCTGGCGTTCCCCTTGGGCAGTCCGCGGTCCAGCGGATCGCTCATCACCACAAACGCCGGGAGATTCCGGCTCTCACTGCCCAGCCCATAGGTCGCCCAGGAACCCACGCACGGCGAACCCATGCGCGTGGTGCCGGTGTTGATCATGAACAGGGCCGGGCTGTGGTTGTTGGACTCCGTGTGGCAGGAGTGGAGGAAGGCCATTTTGTCCACGTGCTGCGAAAGGTGGGGAAAGAGATCGCTGACCCAGGTGCCGCTCTGTCCGTGCTGCGCCCATTCGAAGGGCGATTTCATCAGCGGCCCCACGGAGTCGGCAAAAAACCCGGTTTTGTTGTCGAAGCCCTCCAGCGCTTTGCCGTCCGCCCGGACCAGCTCTGGCTTGTAGTCCCAGGTGTCCACCTGGCTTGGACCGCCATTCATGAACAGCCAGATCACCGACTTGGCCCGCGCCGGAAATTGGGTCGGCTTTGGCGCCAGCGGATCGGCGCTGGCGGCATGTGCCGACGGCAGGAGCAGGCCACGATCCTGCAGGAGGGCGGCGAGTCCCAGAAGACCGGCGCCGCTTCCGGAACGGAGAAGCATTTCACGGCGGGAGAGGAAGGGCATGGGGGGAAAGGGGGCGGTGGGCAGGGGGAAGGGGTCAGTGATCAGTGATCGGTGATCAGTGGGCGGTGGTCAGTGGGCGAGGGGCGAGGGGCGAGGGGCGAGGGGCGAGGGGCGAGGGGCGAGGGGCGAGGGGCGAGGGGCGAGGGGCGAGGGGTGAGTCGTCAGGTCACGTTGAACGACAAGCATCAATTTCCGCCGAGTCTTTGAGTTTTGAGTCTCCCCACCCCTTCACTCCGCATAAATCACCTCATTCAGGCTCAGCACCACCTGGGCGAAATCGGTGAGGGCGGCGGCCTGTGGATTCGGATGTTGAGCATGCTGGTGTCGGGCCGTTTGCTGGTCGATAAAGGCGAGCGCGTCGTCGCGTTCCGTATCGAGTGGGGGGCGGTTCACGGCCAGGGCGTACGCACGGGTGACGGCGTCGGAGACCGGAATTCCCCGCTCGGGAGCGAGGCGCGCCGCGAAGGATTCAGCCCAGGTGCGGACCTGTGGACTATTCATCAGGTAAAGGGCCTGCGGGGCCACCGTGGTGGTCGGGCGCGTCCCCTGACTGGAGAGCGGTTCCGGGGCGTCAAAGGTCTGCATGGCCGCCACCATCTGACTCCGCTTCACCGTGAAGTAGATACTGCGGCGCCGGCTGGCCGGATCCAGGGTGCCAGGGCCGTAGAGGGTCGGATCCAAAGCACCCGAAACCGACAGCAGCGAATCGCGGACGGCCTCGGCTTCCAGACGACGGGGCATCCGGCGACCGAAGTGCTGGTTGGACGGATCCGCCTTCACTGCGGCGGGCGCAGTGTGGGAGCTGGCCTGGTAGGTGGCGCTGGACATCAGGATCTGGTGGATCGGCTTCAGCCGCCAGCCGCTGCGGATGAGTTCGCTGGCCAGCCAATCGAGCAGTTCCGGATGACTGGGACGCGTTCCCTGCACGCCAAAGTCATTGGGTGTGGCCACCAGTCCCTGCCCGAAATGGTGTTGCCACAGACGGTTGACGATCACCCGGGCGAGGAGTTGTCCGGCACCCTGGTCCGTGTCGGTCATCCAGTTGGCCAGGGCACGGCGACGTCCGGACCCCTTGGCTCCCGCCGGCGGCTGCCACGCCCAGCGTGTCTCCACGGACGGATCCTTCATCAGCACTTGAAGGAATCCCGGCGTTGCCACACCGCGTTTCAATTCGGTGCTGCCGCGATGAAGAAAATGGGTCTCCGGCAGGAAGTCGCCTCCCTGGGTGTGCATGCGGATGGCCGGGTAACCTTCCGCACAAATCATGACCTTGGTGAGCTTTGCCTGGGGGGCTTGGCGGGCATGGGATTCCACCTCCCGATGCAGTGCCTGCCAGCCCGGATCCGACGCCTTCCACCACTCCAGAAGTGTCGAGCGCTCGGGTGGAGTCAGGGCGGACTTCGCCGAGGCAGGGTCGCTTCTTAAACCCGGCAGCAGGGTGGCTACGGCTGCCGGAAGGGAGTCGCCCCCGAGCTCGGGATTCTCCGCGCTGCTTACCGAAAGGCGGGGGCGTCCAATGGTGTGCCGGCTGTTCAGGCTGAACTCCAATTGCACCGTCAACCGGAAGCCACCGTCCAATCCTACGGGATCGGCAAACTCGAAGACCGCAGCCTGGTTGGTGCCGAAGCGGGGATCTACCGCCCAGCCGGACTTCGGGTTGGTGTCCAGAGCCGAGGCGATGGACAGGGAGTTGGTGTTCTGTTCGAAGGTGGCGCGGGGGCGCATCAGACGCACCTCATTGGTGTCGCCGCCGCCCAGTGGGGAGGCGAAGACGCGGATGCGGCTGAGTCCGATGTTGCCGTTGTCGGCGCGGCCAGGTCCTCCGTGAGGCAGGCTGGGATCCGCCAGGGCCTCCAGACGCAGGGCCCGCAATCCCCGGGTGTGGACCTCGGCGGTGATGATGAACTCGTCATCGTCGGCATTCTTTCCCTCCACGAGGTTCGATCCGTCCTCCAGGCGTCGGAAGCTCGCGCCGCCCTTGGAGGTCATTCCGGTGGGCGACAGCAATTCCCAAGTGGGAGCAGGCAGTGGGGCACCGGCCGCCAGCCAGGCGTCGAACTTCACCGGCAGTTCGCGCTGCTCATAGGCGACCCGAGCGGTCACCCGCGGAGCGTGTTCGCGGTCGAAGGTCTCGCGGTTCCGCCGGGTGCGCTCTGGATCCAGATCCAGGTCGATGTCGCTGCGCACGGTGGTGGTGAACGTGGACAGCATCCGGTAGTAGTCGCGGGTGGGAATGGGGTCGAACTTGTGGTCGTGGCAACGGGCGCAGCCCACCGTCATGCCCAGAAACGCGGTGCCGGTGGTGGCCAGCATGTCGTCCATGGCATCATACCTCGTCCGTTCAACCTCGTTGGCGGTGATCTGGGTGGGGAAGACGCCTGCGCCAAGGAATCCGGTGGCCATCAGCGCCAGGGGTGTTTCCGGTTCGAATTCGTCCCCGGCGAGCTGCCAGCGGACAAACTGATCGTAGGGCAGGTCGCTGTTGAGAGCCTGGATCACGAAGTCGCGAAAGTGGTAGGCGTTCGGACGATCATAATCGTGCTCGAACCCGGAGCTTTCGGCGAAGCGCGCGACGTCCAGCCAGTGACGCGCCCAGCGCTCGCCGTAATGGGGGTTGTCCAGCAGTCGGGCCACTAGCCGGGGCCAGGCATCGGGAGCCGGATCGCGCACGAATTCATCGACCTCCTCTGGCGACGGGGGAAGTCCCAGCAGATCGAAGGAGGCGCGGCGGATGAGAATGCGGCGGTCGGCGGGTGGATTGAGTGAGAGACCCTGCGCCTCCAGTCGGGATAGGATGAAGGCATCCACTGGCGTCTGCGGCGCGGCGTCCGACCGGACCGGCGGTGGTTCGACCCGGGTCAGCGGCTGGAAAGCCCACCATTGGCGGTCCTGTTCGGAAATGGCGGCGCGATCCTTTTTGACCGTCGCCTTGCCGCCCACCAGCGGTTGGTCATACGGGGCACCGTCGTCGATCCAGGCGGTGATGCGGGCGATGTCCGCGTCGGGCAGTCGGTCGCCCTTCGACGGCATGCCGGGCTCCTCGGCATGGGTGATTAGTCGGATCAACCGACTGGAACCGGCATCGTAAAGCGTCACCGCTGGGCCATCTGTTCCTCCCCGAAGCAGTCCCTCGCGGGTGGTCAGGTCGAACTCTCCCTTGGTTTTCTCCCCGCCATGGCAGCGGACGCAGTGCTCCGCCAGCAGCGGACGCACCTCCGTCTGGAACCGCTTCAACCCACGCGTGAGGCGTTCGGCATGATCGGGAGGGACGGCAGTGGACGACGGGGATTCTCCGGCCGCGGCCGCGAGGGCGAGCGTGGAGTACAGGAGCAGGCGGAATCCGGACATCAAGTTCATCAATGCAGTCGGGCGAGACGCAGGAGGATGGCGGGTGGCGGGTGGCGGGGGAACGCTCAATGCTGGTGGGCGGAGCGGGTAGGTCGGCGGGTGAGCGGGTGGGCGGGTGAACGGGTGGGCAGGTGGGCAGGTGGGCAGGTGGGCAGGTGGGCGACGCGGAGGGAGGTCGTGGGGGAAGTCTCGATTTTCCGTAAAATTGTTCGAGGGATTCTCGGAGTGGTGAACGTTCTGATGGGCGAATGAGACCTTCCACCGATGACCACGGAGTACGGGTGGATATTCGAATGAGGCGTTGCTGGACGTCGTGGTGTAGGACGAGGTTTGGCAGGCGACGGATCAGGAACTGAGGAAGCTGGCCGTCGATGCCTTCCGAGGTCACCAGCGTCGGTGTCAGCGTCAGCAATGGCGAATGGCCTTGGTCGCGCCGGGCTTTTCTGCGGTGATCGGCCTGGCACTGCGCGGGTCCCGTTCGTGGCCACCGGCAGCCGGATTCCCAGCTGCGGCCCAAAGCGATCCGCCATCTCCGGCGAATTCCGTCCTCGTTCGCTATCTTTTGGACGACGAGTTGCTGAGCCAGTTTCCACCCGGAAGCTGCGTGCTGGTGGAGGTGGATGATCGGAAGCAACTGGTCTTTCTGGACCGGGACGTGGAGCGGGATCACCTCGCGGACTCGGCTTTCCCGTAGGAGACGATGCGTTGCGATTGAAGGCGTCGCTCCGCCCGTCTAGCCTGCCTGTCGCATGAACCCTGCTCCGGAAACCCATAGCACGCCGATCGGATACATCCTTTGGATCTTTGGGTTTACCGGGTCGCACCGATTTTACTTCGGCAAGCCCATTTCGGGAACCATTTGGTTCCTGACCGGCGGGCTCTTCCTCATCGGCTGGATTGTGGATCTGTTCCTCATCCCCTCGCTGGCGCGGAAGGCCGATCGCCGCTTCGTCGCCGGACCGGTGGATTATTCGCTGGCGTGGGTGTTTCTCACCTTTCTGGGATTCTTCGGCGTCCACCGCTTCTACATCGGCAAATGGGGCACTGGGATTCTCTACCTGCTGACGGCGGGATTGCTGGGCCTCGGTGTCATCTACGACTTCTGGACCCTCAATTCACAGGTCAGCGAGTTGAATCAGACGCGCATTGGTTCCGCCAAGTGAGCGACTAGCCTTGAGCCGATCGCCCAGCTGTCTGCGGCGTTGGAGGTGCGGAGGCCCTGGCCCTAGCGGGCGACCGCCTGATAGAAGCGCAGGGGCATGGGGCCGGAAGGTGAGTCCCTCGAGGACTGCCCGTTCCCGGTGATGAGGGTGCTGCGCAGGAGACTCCAATTGCCGGCTTGCCGGCTATTGCGTGCGTGGATTTGCCTAATGGGAGGCTCTCTTCCAGGCCACGGGATTTACTCCCAACACCGCGTTCTCCGCCTTGATTCGGTCGCGGATCGCCGGAAGGGAGGTGTAGGACTCCCCGTGCTTGCCTCTCGCTGTTCCGCAACCGGAGGTCAGGACGCACGTCGCCAGCAGCAGGAGGAGGAGCCTGGGGTCTGAGAAGAGTGGGTGGTCCGTCGGGAACCGGTGTGTGGGATTCGGCATGGGGAGTATTTCAATGGAACCAGCCGCCCGGGTGAGGGGCGGCTGGGTCTTCCGATGGGGCACCGGACTTGCGGCCCGCGTCCCCAATGGAATCAGGATAGGACGGTCCACTTCGGGGGCCTCACTTGCAGCAGGAGGCGTTTGACTCCTGGATCGCCTTCTCCACCGCCTCGCGGGTCTCCCCGGTGCGCTTCTGGATGCGGCCCATCAGTTCTTCGCTCTTTCCTTCCACGAACTGAAGGTCGTCATCAGTGAGCTTGGCCCACTTCTGCTTCAGTTTTCCCTTGGTGATGTTCCAGTCGCCCTTGATTTCAAGTGTTGTCATGTCGGTGTTTGTAATGGATGGGGGTTGCGAATCCCGCCGTCCCTGGGGCGACGGGATCCCCGCCGTCATTGGAGGGGCCCAAGAGGATGGCATCCGGAGCTTTCCGAACCCATGGGGTATTACCCGACTGCCGGGAATGGGGTGTTGTCCCCATTGGGGAAGTGGCGGAATTGTCCAAAGGTGACCGGTAGAAGTCTGGGGATCTCCGGGCCCGAACCCATGAAGGAGCAAACGATTGAACTGACCCGTCGCTACCGTACGGCGCTCGGCAACCACCTCACCCGGGGTGGTGCCGCCACCCTGCGTCCGGCGCTGGATCTCGGCCGGCAGGCACTCGTCATGGGTCTCGATGTCCTGGACCTGGCGCGCGTCCATGAGGAGGCCCTCGGCGGGCGGAACTCCGGGGGCAGGTCCGAAGCCTCGGTAAAGCGGGGTTCGGAATTCTTCAACGAAGCGCTGATTCCCATCGCGGAGACTCATCGACCTGCACGGGCGGGAAAAATTCAGTTGGACCGGTTGAACGACACTCTGAGGCAGCGGACGGCAGAGCTCGCGGCGATGAACGGGCAGTTGGAGCGGGGTGTTGAGCGACGAAAGAACGTGGAGGCCTGTCTGCGGAAGAGTACCCGCCACTACGGATCCCTGTTAAAGGGGTCCCTCAATCTCCAGAAGGGGCTCAGGTTGATCACCCATCGTGTACTGGCTGCGCAGGAGAACGAGCGCACCAAAATGAGTCTGGAGCTTCAGAACGAGGTCGCCCAGACACTGCTGGGCATCAATGTTCGCCTGCTGACCCTCAAGCAGGAGGCGAAGAACAACACCCGGGGGCTGAAGAATGAAATCGCCAGCGCGCAACTGCTGGTCGCAAATTCTGCCAGGTCGGCGCAGAAGGCAGCGCGCATTTTTGCCAAGACATGAGTGATCCGATCCTAAGCATCTCCCGACGCTATCAGTCGGCGCTTCGGTCCCACCTGCAGGCCGGTAACCGATCCAGCCTGAAGGCAGCCCGGGGATTGGGTGCCGGGGCACTCAGTGCCGGATTGACCACCCTGGATTTGGCCCGTCTCCACGAGGAAACCTTGGTGCGTGAGATTCACGGTCGCGACAATCCCTCCCGTCGCGCCGTCCTGATTCGCCAGGCGGCGGTCTTTTTTGCCGCGGTCGTGAGTCCCCCGGAAGAGGCCCATAGGGACGGACGCGGCGATTCCGTCCACTTGAATGGAATTATCGAGGCGCTGAGTCTCCGGTCGGCGGAGTTGGCCGCCGCCAATGGCGACTTGAACCGGGAGATCGCCCTAAGAAAGACGGTCGAGGAGGCGCTGAAAAAGAGCGAGAAACATTACTCTGTTTTGCTCGCGCAATCCGATCACTTGCAGGAGGAGTTGCGCCGCCTCAGCCTACAGATTCTGTCCGCCCAGGAGGAGGAGCGAAAGCGCATCAGCCGGGAACTTCATGACGTGATTGCCCAGACGCTCACCGGGATCAATCTCCGGTTGGCGTCGCTAAAGCAGGAGGCGTCCACCAACATCCAGGGACTTAACGAGAACATCGAGCGCACGCAGCGGTTGGTGGAACAGTCGGTGGACATCGTGCACCGGTTCGCTCGGGAGTTGCGTCCCGCGGTGCTCGACGATCTCGGCCTGGTGCCGGCGCTGCGGTCCTATCTGAAACAGTTTGGAGTGCGGACGGGAATCCGGACCCGTTTCGTCTCGGGGGGGACTTTGGATTCGCTCGATACGACCCAGCGCACGACGCTTTATCGCGTGGCGCAAGAGGCGCTGACCAATACGGAGCGCCACGCCCGCGCCCGCGGCGTGTCCGTGACCTTCCGCAAGCACGGCAACCAGCTCTGTTTGAAGGTTGCTGATGACGGCAAGTCGTTTGCCATGCACCGGGTGATGCTTGCCCGCGGACGCCGTGGTCTCGGCCTGTTGGGTATGCGGGAACGGGTGGAGATGGTGGGTGGGAAACTGGAAATCCAATCGCGATCCGGATCCGGTACCACCGTGTCTGCCTGTATTCCGATGCTTCTGAAGGAAACTAATAAAAAGTCTGCCCGAGCGCGCAAGGGCCTGTATTCACTAAGGTAAATTATGAACCAAATCACGGTACTGCTGGTGGAGGATCACACGGTGGTGCGAGAGGGCTTTCGCCGCATGCTGGAGTTGGAATCCGACATGAAGGTGGTGGGTGAAGCCCAGGATGGACGGCAGGGAGTGGCGATGACGAAGTCTCTCCGTCCCGACGTTGTCCTGATGGACATCGCCATGCCGCTACTGAATGGACTCGAGGCCACGCGACAGGTGACGAAGGCGGTCCCCGGTTCCCGGGTGTTGATTCTTTCGGCCCACAATGACGATGCGTATGTGGAGAGCGCCGTGGAGGCGGGCGCGGCGGGGTTCCTGCTTAAGCAAACCTCGTCGCACGAGGTGTGTCATGCGATTCGGGAGGTCCACCGGGGGAAGTCGTTTTTTACCGGCTCATTGGGCCGCCGCCGCGGTGACCATCAGGGCCGGCCGGTGGTCGGTCGGCGCGATGTCCAGCTCACTTCCCGTGAGGTGGAAGTTCTCCAGCTGATTGCCGAGCAACGGTGTCTGGCGAAATCTATAGGTAAACTTTTGTAGATTCGCGCAGTAGCGCCAGCGCCTTGGCCCAGCGCATTCCTACGAGGATTCCATTGCGCAAGGTGCGAATGAACTGCGCGGTCAATTGGATCGC
>JBDKKE010000256.1:0-4453 GCA_039796255.1 Verrucomicrobiota bacterium
CCTTCCACATTTCACCAATTTCGTGGAAGCCATCCGCAGCGGCGTCCCCCTGAACTCGGAGATTGCCGAGGGGCAGAAGAGCACCCGCTGGTGCCATCTCGGCAACATCGCCTACCGGACCGCCAGCACCCTGTCCGTCGAATCGGGGACCGGACGAATCAACAACCCCACCCGGGAAATGAAGCGGCTCTGGACGCGCGAGTATCGTCCCGGCTGGGAACCCCGCGTTTGACCCGTTACGCCATGAAACATCTGCTAAGTCTGCTGTCGATCGCCGTCTGGATTGCCGCGCTTCCTGCGCGGGGAGCGGCCCCTTCCCTGTCCTGGACCAACAATCTGCTGACCTTCCGCGATGAGCGTTTGCCCGGGGGCCAACTGGACATCTGGTATCTGGAGGCCTTCCTGCGTCCGGGCGCCCATGGCCGCGATTGGGGCCAGACCGTCATCCGACATCGAACGCAATTATCCGCCACCGCGCGCGATGGCCGCGAACTCCGTTTTCGCACCGAAGTGGAACCTTCGGTCGAGGTCATCCATGCGGTCGGAATCGTGGACGACGGGCTCGATCTGGAGTTTGTGCTGACCAACCGCGGAACGAATCCCGCGCCGGTGCAATGGTTCCAGCCCGCCTGCATCCGGGTCGCCGCCTTTACAGGTCGGGGACAACTGGACTACACCGCTCGCAGCTTCGTTTTTACCACCAACGGACTGACTCCGCTGGACCGTCTCCAACGCACTTCCCAGGCGCTGTATCTGGGCGGACAGGTGTTCCTGCCTTCCTGGACCCTGCCAGCGGATGCGAACCCGCGTCCACTGGCGGCAAACCTCCTAACCAACGGCCTGATCGGATGCATTTCAGCCGACAACCGTTGGATCCTGGCCACAGCCAGCGACCAAACCCACGAACTGTTTGAGGGCGTCTACGTGTGTCTGCACAGCGATCCGCTGATCGGCGGGCTGAAGCCCGGGGAGCAGCGTCGCATCCGGCAAAAGCTCTACTTGGTGCCCAACGATGCGGAGGCGCTGCTAAAGCGCTACCAGCGGGACTTTCCCGCGAGCGCTGACGGCAGGTTCTGACCGACCGCTTTGGAGCCTACGCGGCGATCCACTGCCGGGCATCCGCGAGTTTGGCGTGGTCGAAGTACTGGATGGTGGCCTTGGTGAACGGCTTGCAGAAGGTAGCCATGCCCTGCTCCCACTTCGACTCCCCGACGATCGCCAGGCGTTCGATGTCCTTCCAGTGGGCGCAGTCGAACTTCATATCTTCCCACATCGCCCCCAGGGTCCATCCGTGGAATTCATGCATGACCAGCAGAATTCGCATCCTGCCGTGCGCCTTGATCAGGGCATCCACCCGGGGCGCGAACGCCTGGTAAAATTCACGGGTGAGTTTTCCGGTGACCGTCACTTCCAGCAGGTTGCCGGACTCCTTGATCTCAATTTGGTCTGTCATGGTGAAGAGAGTGTTCCCGTGATTACCGGAAACGCCGCCAAAAGACCATGGGAGAAATGGGCTCCACAACCCCGATGGACGGGGACCCTTGGTTCCTCCCGCAGATCCCGCCCTACTGACCGCGTCGCCAGGCACCGACGAGCCTTCCTGTCCTGTCTGTCCACCTCCCTCGCCGCAGCGGGCTGCCGCACACAGCCGCATCTGCCCGCCCTGCGGGTGCTCACCTACAACACGCACCACGGCGAGGGCAACGGCGGCCGGGTGGATCTCAAGCGGATAGCGGCGGTCAGTGTTGAGGCACGTCCGGACGTCATCGCCCTCCAGGAACTGGACCACCGGGCCCGCCGGAGTGGCCGTGTGGCCCAGACGGACGCCGCCGCCGCCCATCACCCTCAACCCACCAATCCCTCCGAAGCCCCCCGGGAACGGATTGACTCTCTCATCTCCTGCTTCACCCGCCCGGGGCTTGGAAGGTGTGCTCCATCGAGGGGATCGCCGAGACCAGAGCCTCGGATCACCGCCCTGTTGGGGCCGAGCTTTGCGGCCCCATCCGTCAGTAAGATGACGCCGTTGTGGATGGCGCGAGGTCATCCGCTGACAACGCGTCCGAACTGCGGTGAGCGAGCGGCCGCCTCCAATCTTTTCTGATGCAGTCCCACGGTGGCGTGATTTGCTGTCGGCGTGACTCACGGGTTCCTGGCCCTCTTCCCGGCGCTACTGGTTGCGTCCGCCATGGCCGTGGGCATCCACCATCTCTGGACGCAATGTCCGAACCCCGAGGCGCGTGATTCTGCGACCGGATTCCGTCGATGGTGCGTCCGGGGCTTAGTTCTCCCCATCGTTTTCTGGCAAACGTGGGATGCCGTGGCTCTCTGGGGTCCCGCCTGGGGACTGCAACCGCTGACTCCGGATTTTGGCGGCAGCCGGGTGTCGTCCTTTGCGGCGGGATCGGCGGTGGTCGCGCTGCTGACCGGCATCGCCTGGACCTCATGCACGCTGGTATGGCTGTTGCCGCAGGTCACCGCACGGATCCGCCGTCGCGCGGAGCTTCGCGGGTGGGTACTGCTGATTGGTCTTCCCACGCTGCTGATTTGCCTCTGGGCCTCGCGAACCCACCAATGGTTGCTGATCGGATCCCTGGTCACCCTCTCGCTCTGGGTGCTGATGAACGCCGCGTTGAGGCTGGTCCACGTCCCGCGCGTCGACTATGCGCGGGCCCTGACCCGGCTCAAATCCGGCAAGTACGCCGAGGCCGAGGATGCCATCCTGGTCCAACTGGAGGAGAAGGAGGACGATTTTGAAGGCTGGATGCTGCTCGCCTCGCTGTACGTCGATCAGTTCCATGAACTGGCGGAGGCTCGGACGACGATTCAATCGCTCACCGGGCAGCCGGATTTGACGCCCTACCAGGTCTCGCACGCCCTCAATCGCCTCGCCGATTGGGAACTCCGACTGGGGAACGACCCCGTCGGGGCGCGCGCTGCACTGGAAGAGATTGTCCGACGCTGCACCGGCACCCCTTTCGCCCGGGTCGCCGAACATCGAATCCGTCAACTGCCCCTGAATCAGGCAGAGCTTGAGGAACACCGGCAGCCACGAACCCTCGCATTGCCTGCGCTCAGGGAAGCAAGGTCCGAAACATCCGCAGAACCGGAAACCGCCATCGCCCTCCTGGAGGCACGCCAGGAGGAAGCCCAACTGATCGAACGTCTGCAGTATCGACCGGACGACGCGAGCCTTCATACCCGGCTGGCACGGCTGCTGGCCGAGCGCCTCGACCGTCCCGAAGAGGCCCGCCGACAATTGCAGAGGGCGCGGCAGCTTCCGGATAACTCTTCCACGCAGCAGGCGGAATGGCTGGCATTGGAAGCATCCTGGGAATTGAAGGATCGGCGGCGGGAGGTCCAGGCCCGTGTCCTGCTCCAACGCCTCCTCCGGGAACATCCGGGCACGCCGCAATCGCTGGCCGCCCGCCGGCGTCTGGACCTGCTGGACCAGGCCGCCGCGGCGGAACAGGCCCACCCGGCAGTCCCCGGGACTCCGCTGCGAATCCGAATCGCCTTGCCGGACTCCTCCAATCCGGGTCCGCCTCCCTGGGTGGTGTGATGTTGACGGTCGCCAGGCTGAGCGTGTGTCCGGCCGGCGGTTCGCACTACCACCCTCGCTCGGCAGAACGGGTCGGGCCCTGGCAAATCTGCGGATTTTCAGCATTCCCCGGAGCCGGCGATTGCACGTCAGGGGGCGAGGGCCTTAGCGTGGCTACGCCGCCGACGCCCCCGCCATGAGCTCTTCCGTCGCCCAACACCCCTTGCTTTGGCTAACCGCCGCGCTCCTTCTGGGGGTGTCGGTCGAGTGGGTTCTCGAGATGTTCTTCTTCCGGCAGCGCCTCTTCGACGCCGAGAGTCGCGCACGCAAGCGAAGTGAGGAGTTGGATTCGGAGCGCTTTGTCCACAATCGCACCCAGGCGGAACTCAAAAACCGCGCCGTCGAGTTCGAATCCGCCCAAAAGGGTCGAACTCTGGCGGAGGCCCTCCTTCTCGCCACCCGCGGAAAACTGTCCGCAGCCGAAACAGAACTCCACTCCCTGACGGCGGAATGCGCCCGACGCGAATCAGAGGTCAGCGGACTTCGCCGGCAGATCGAGACGGCCCAGGCAGAAATCGCTGAACGCCGTTCAGCGGGGCTCGATGGAGAACTCCGACTGGCCGAGGCCCAGGCGGCGGTGGCCACCAGCCAGGGAGTCGTGGCCGACCTCCGCTCCCATCTCGCCCAGATTTCCTCTGAACTGGAGGACCTGCGGAACCAGGCCGAACACCTTCGACAGGACGGGAAGGATCAGGCGATCCGGATCGCTTCCCTGACAGAGGAACTGGAGTCGGCCCGACGCGGGGAATCTGGATGGAAGGATTCTACGGATGCACTCCGGGAGGAAGTGGCGTCCGCACGAGGCGAACTGAAAGACGAGCAGGAGAATCACCGGGCGTTGAAGAGCGAGTACGC
>JBDKKE010000257.1:0-22087 GCA_039796255.1 Verrucomicrobiota bacterium
CCTGTTCATTCAGCTCAAAACCCTCGGTGGTGCCATCCTCAAAGGAGAACAGGGTGCTGTTGCGGGTGACCGTCACCCCGACGGGCGGCGGCAAGTTCGGCACCACGCGCAGGTGATCCACAAAGAGGGTGTAGGACTTCTCCGCCGTGGCATTCTGTCCGAGGTGGAAAGAAACCGCCCCGGTACCCGTCCGCACAAAGGGCAGTTCGATGGTGAAGTTCCCCGTCTGCCCGTTCACCCCAAACCAGATCTGCTGCCAACCCAGGGCTCCCTCGACGCCCGCCTGCTGAAAGGAAAAGCCGAGATTCTGAATCCCGTCGCTGTCGGCGGGAATGATCAGATCGAGCAGGAATTTTCCCCCGTAGCGGATGGCTTCCAAGAGGGCCGGATCGGTCAGGTTGAGATCGTAGGCGCCCCACTTGTAGCTCTGGCCGTCCAGGGTCAACTTCAGGGACCGTGTTCCCTGCGAGGACGTACCCTCGGCGTTCTCCAGCCCGGAGAATCCCTTACCCCAGTCCTCGGCATTCAGCGTCCACCCCTGGGTTGACCCGTCCTCAAAGGTTTGGAGTGAGATCGGCTCCGGACCCGTCGGTGGATTGGGCTCCACGCGAAGTTGGTCCACGAAGACGGTGAAGGCCTGTCCCTCGGCGGCATTCTGTCCGAGATGCAGATTCACCGGCCCGCTGCCCAAGCGTTCAAAGGGCAGCTCCACGGTGAAACGTCCTGTGGCGCTACCGATCCAGAACCACACCTGCTGCCAGTTCTTGTCCCCGGTGACATCGGGTTGCTGGATGACGAAGCCCAACTGGGAAATGCCTGCGCTGGATTCGGGCACGTACAAATCCAGGAGGAGCTTCCCGCCGCGGGAAATCGCACCCAGAAAGGCCGGATCCCCCTGATTCTCCACCACACCGCCCCATTTGAAGGACTGTCCGGTAAAGTCGATCTGCAGACTGTGCGTCCCGTCGGTCGACTGCTCGGTGGCGACCACCATCGTGGAAAACCCGGCCGCCCAGGACGCATCATTGACCCGCCAGCCCTGCGTGGATCCGTCCTCAAACGAATAAAGGGTCGTCGCCGCCGAGAGCGCAGATCCGCCCAATCCCAGGGCCAAACTTGTCAGGGAACCCAATCGAACCAGCAAGGAAAGTGAGTGCTTCATAAGCAAATGGAGTCCCAAAAATGTATCCGAAGATCGGTTCACAGTCGAACCCGAGTTTCTGTCCGGCGCAGAACTCAGCCGCGGTCAGCCATCGCCATAAACCACGGGCCACGAACCAATGACCAATGATCCCTCTACCCCGCCAGCGGCCGCCCGACATTTATCCCATGTTTCAGGCAATAGGCTCCATTCACCACATACTTGTGGGCCCAGTGCTTGAGTCCGGACCTCTCTTCGGGACGCAGCGGACGCTTCACCACGGCGGGGGATCCCATCACCAAAGATCCCGGCGGAATGCGCGTGCCGGAGGTGACCAGGGCGTTGGCGCCAATCAGGCTCTGCGCGCCAATCTCGGCTCCGTCCAGGATGGTGGCCCCCATGCCGATGAGGCATTCGTCGCCCACCGTGCAGGCATGCACCACGGCCGAATGTCCGATGGTCACCCAGTTTCCCACCAGGCACGGAAAGTCATCGGCCAGATGCAGCACGGCATTGTCCTGCACGTTGCTGTGGTGTCCAACGACGATGCGGTTGATGTCCCCGCGCAGGACGGCGCCATACCACACGCTGCTGAAATCCCCGAGGGTGACGTCGCCCACCACCACCGCCGTGGAGGCGAGGTAAACACCATTGCCCAGGGTGGGTGGCCGGCGAAGAAAAGTGTCCAACTGCGCTTCCAACGGATCCATGGCGGCCAGCCTCCGATGACGGCGTCCCGGATTCAAGTCGCGGACACCATCGCGGACTCCGGAACAGGGCTTGCCCCCGGGGCCTGCTTCCGGGAAGCGTGTCCCCGCCAATGACCGTCCTGGATGTCCTGCAGCGCAGCACCGCCTACCTCGGGGAACGCGGTGTCGAGTCGGCCCGCCTCAATTCGGAACTGATCCTGTCCCATGTTCTCGAAAAGCCACGGCTCCGCCTCTACCTCGAATTTGACCGCGAGGTGCCCGAACCGGCCCTTTCCAGGGCTCGCGAACTGGTCCGCCGCCGCGGACAGCGGGAGCCGTTGCAGCATCTGACCGGCACCGCTGGATTCCTCGGACTCGATCTGCGGGTCACCCCGGCGGTCCTGGTGCCGCGTCCGGAGACCGAACTGCTGGCGCAACTAGCCACCGAACGACTACGCAGCGCCCCCTCCGAACCGCCCCGGCGCGCGCTCGATCTGGGTACCGGGTCTGGATGCCTGGCCATCGCCCTGGCCGTGGCGGTGCCGGATGCCGCCATTCACGCGATTGACCTTTCCCCCGAAGCCCTGGAGGTCGCCCGTGACAATGCCGCCCGAAACCAGGCGGAACGAATCCAGTTCCATTGCGGCGATGGCTTCGCCGGGCTGCCGGAAGGCACGCCGCCCTTTGACGTGCTGGTGACCAATCCGCCCTACATTCCGACGGCTGAAATTGCCTCCTTGGAACCGGAGGTGCGGGATCACGATCCCCGGTTGGCCCTGGATGGCGGGGTGGACGGACTGGACTTCTACCGCCGACTGAGTCGTGAAGCCGCCGCCTGGCTGCGCCCGGGGGGCAGTCTGTTGGCAGAATTTGGGGACGGACAGGCGCCGGCGCTGGTGGAATTGTTCATTTCCGGCGGTTGGACAGTGGATGGCGTCGAGAAAGACTTGTCCGGCCGGGAGCGGGTTCTCATCGTCCGGCCGCCATCACGCTGATTGCGACCCGCGTTTGGGTCCGGAAGCCAGCGGCGGCATTGCTCGATTCGATCCATGGACAGTTTCATCATCAAGGGCGGCACTCCACTGCGGGGCGACGTGACCATCAGCGGCTCCAAAAACGCCGTTCTGCCCATCATGGCCGCCACCCTGCTCACTGGGGATACCTGCACTCTCCGTCGTGTGCCGAATCTCAGCGACGTCGGATTCATGGCCCGGATTCTTGAATCGCTCGGGGCGGAGGTAAACTGGACGGGTGATGTGCTCACGGTCCGGGCGGCCCGCATCAAGGGGTTCGGCGACTATGAACTGATCCGCAAAATGCGCGGCAGCATCTGCATCCTGGGCCCGCTGCTGGGACGCCGCCGCGCCGCCAGCGTTTCCCTTCCTGGCGGGTGCGTG
Source organism: Verrucomicrobiota bacterium (assembly GCA_039796255.1). GTDB lineage: Bacteria > Verrucomicrobiota > Verrucomicrobiia > Limisphaerales > UBA9464 > UBA9464. Next base: position 3,228 of record JBDKKE010000257.1, read on the forward strand.
ATCGGCACGCGCCCGATCGATCTGCATCTGAAGGGATTGACCGCACTCGGCACGCGCATCGAGATTGAGGGGGGCTACATCCACGCCAAGGCCCGCAAGCTCACCGGCAACACCATCTTCCTGGGCGGACGTGCCGGTCCGACTGTTCTGGGGACCGCCAATATCCTGATGGCCGCCGTGCTCGCCGAGGGAGTGACGGTGATCGAAAGCGCCGCCTGCGAACCGGAGGTCTGCGATCTGGCCAACTTCCTGGTGTCCATGGGCGCCCGCATCAACGGGATTGGAAGTCCGACACTGACCGTGACCGGGGTGAAGGAGCTTCACGGAGCCGACCATGAAGTGATCCCCGACCGGATCGAGGCCTGCACCTTCCTCTGCGCCGCCGCCGCTACCAAGGGCGACGTGACCCTGCACGGGGCCCGTCCGGAACACTTCGCCGCGGTGCTCGACAAACTGCGGGAGGCCGGCGTGAAGATCGAGCGGGTGGGCGCGGGTCTGCGTGTGACCCGGCCCGGGCGTCTCAAGCCCGCGGATGTCACCACCCAGCCTTACAGCGGATTTCCCACCGACGTGCAGGCCCAGTTCATGGCCCTCATGTCGCTCGCCTCCGGCATCAGCGTCATCACCGAGCGCATCTTTGAATCCCGCTTCATGCATGTGGCGGAACTGATGCGCCTGGGAGCGGACATCGCCATCGAGGGCACCAATGCCATCGTCAAGGGCGGGCGTCCGCTGAGCGGCGCACCGGTCATGGCCAGTGATCTGCGCGCCAGCGCCGCGCTGGTCATCGCTGGTCTCGCCGCCCAGGGCACCACGCAGGTGCACCGCATCTACCATCTGGACCGCGGCTACGAAAAGATGGAGGACAAGCTGCGCCAACTCGGCGCCCGCATCGAGCGCGTCGCCGGGGAGTGAGGGCTCCCCCGGGACACGTCCAACGATTTTGAAGTTGGCGGGGAGCGGCCGAGAGGCTGTGGTTGTTCACCGTGCGACGATCCCGCTTTCTTTGGATCCTGGCGGCGCTGCTGCTGATTCTCGGCATCAGTTTCGAAGGCGTTCGTCGAGTTCGCTCCGGATCCAACTCCTGGACACCCCTTCCGGCGGCGTATACGTCGATGAACATCACCTGGCCGGGGCGGCCCAATCCTGAACGTGATCAAATCGCCGAACTTGGCTCCAGGACCGTACCGGCTCTGGTACGGATCATTCAACGCCGCGACTGGAGGGAATGGAGGATATGGGAGCAACTGCGCCAACGACTACCCCAAAGCCTGGGCGATCTTCTGCCGCAGTCCTATGTGCCGGTTTCTGAACGCCTGAAGGCGCTGTGGATGCTGGGTGAACTCGGTCCCAAAGCCAGCGAAGCGACGCCGGCACTCCGGCAGGTCGCCCGCTTCGGCAACGCCACGGAGCTGCAGGCGTGCGCGCGAATCGCCCTGGCCCACATTCTACCCGATGACCAGGGCGCCCTCTCCAACGTCGTGGCCATGCTGGTCAGTCCCCAGCAAACGGAGCGCTTTTACGCGGCGCATGAGTCCGGCTCCTTCATCGACCATCCCGGCTTCCACCCCGACTTGCTGTTGCCGGCCCTCGCCGACACGGATGGCGAGGTGCGCGCCAATGCTTCCTTCTCCATCGGCCAGTTTGGTCCCCGAGCCACAAATGAAGTGCCCGCGTTGCGCTCGCTGCTTTCAGATCCGTACCGTCACGTCTCCATTTGCGCCGCGTATTCGCTTGCTCGCATTGATCCCTCCACCGCTGCTGAGTGCACCGATGCCGTGGTGAACGCTTTGAAGCGCTCTGCGGACCTGTCAGGAATCATCGCCCCCTCCTTCTTTGCCGCCGCAGGCCCGAAAGCCATCGGGGCTCTCCCCTACCTGGAGAATGCACTGACGAGTGGGCCCGGCCCCCTTTCCTCTTCGTCCGTTGCGATGGCTTTATGGCATGTGACCGGAAAAGCCACGCCCGCCATGTTCACCGTGCTCACGCGCATCGACCAGGCGACTCCCGAGACAGTGAGCGCACTGGGCGCCTTGGGTCCCGCTGCCTCCAATGCCATCCCCCGGCTGAGGCACCTGTCCCAATCTGCAGCAACCCCTGCGGTGCGAAGGGCCGCCACGGAGGCACTGCAAGCCATCGAAGTCGCGAGGTAAGGCGACCCGGGCGCTGCCGTCCCGGCGATCAACGGACACTCGTCGCCAATCTCCCAGTCCACTAACGTCCCTGCATGCGTTCACACGCCCGCTCGGATTCTCTCTTTGCCGCCGCGCTCCAGCACTTCCCCGGAGGCGTGAACTCGCCGGTGCGGGCCTTTCGGGCGGTGGGGGGACAGCCCTTCTTCGTCGAATCAGCCCAGGGCGCTTGGCTGACCGATGTCGATGGCAACCGACTGCTGGACTACGTCTGCACCTGGGGGCCGGCCATTTTGGGGCATGCACATCCGCGCATTCTGGCTGCCATCCATGCCGCCGCAGACCAGGGGACCAGTTTCGGCACCCCGCACGCCCGCGAACTCGCCCTGGCAGAACGGGTGAAGGCGTTTGTCCCGGGCATCGAGAAGCTGCGGTTCTGCAATTCGGGCACCGAGGCCTGCATGTCGGCCATCCGCCTCGCCCGCGGCTTCACCCGCCGCAACCTCATCGTCAAGTTCGACGGCTGCTATCACGGCCACGCCGATTCCCTACTGGTCCGGGCCGGCTCCGGCGCGCTGACGCTGGGGCAACCGGACAGCGCGGGCGTCCCGGCGGAACTGGCCAATCTGACCATTGTCCTCCCGTACAACGATCCGGAGGCGCTTCAGGCCACCTTTGCCGCCCGGGGACGGGACATCGCCGCGGTGATTGTGGAGGGAGTACCCGCCAATGCCGGTCTCTACCTCCCGCGACCGGGTTACTATGAGTTGCTGTCCCAACTCTGCCGTGATCATGGCACCGTGTTCATCTGCGATGAGGTCATGACCGGATTCCGCCTCGGACGGGACGGAGCGCAGGGGCGCTTCGGTCTCCGCCCCGATATCAGTTGCTTCGGAAAGATCATCGGGGGAGGTCTGCCGGTCGGCGCCCTCGGAGGGCGGTCAGAGATCATGGACTTCCTCGCGCCCCTGGGTCCGGTGTATCAGGCGGGAACGCTCAGTGGGAACCCGCTGGCCATGGCCGCCGGTTTGGCTGCCCTCGATGAACTGGCAGAAGGCGATGCGTATGCACGGCTGGAGACCCTGGGCGAACAGCTGGAAACCGGCATGCGAGAGGCGGCGCGCGCGGCGGGGATTCCAGTACAGTGGCAGCGCATTGGATCCATGTTCTGCGGATACTTCACTGAACGTCCGGTCCACAATCTGGAAGACGCGATGCACAGTGACCGGAACCGGTTTGCCCGCTTTTTCCAGGGCCTGCTGGACGCCGGCATCTACGTGGCCCCCTCGCAATTCGAGGCGGGCTTCATCTCCACCGCCCACACTCCCGGGGACATCGAGGATACCATTCGCGCCGCGGCCGCAGTTCTCAGGACCCTGTAGGCGCAGTTGACAGACTCACCCCGGAATAGCGGCTTCGAGGAACGTCGCCAGACGCCATTCACTCCAGTATTCGCCCGGAAAGGCGCCCCGGGACACGAAGCCGACGTGGCCACCCTGCGCGGGCACCTCGAGAACGATCTTGGGGTTTTGCAGGACAGCGTCCCGCGGATAGCACCCGGGAGACAGGAAGGGATCGTCCGCGGCATTGAGAATCAGGGTGGGAACACGGATGCCCGGGAGGAAGCGCCGGGAGGAACACCGCTTCCAATAGTCCTCGGCATCGGCGAATCCATGCAGCGGAGCGGTGAACGCGTCATCAAAGTCGTGAAAATCCCGGATGCGTTCGCGATCCACTGCGGGAAAGCCGATACCGAAGCGACGCCTCTTCTCGTCCATGCGGTCCAGCATGGACCGCAGGAACCGCCCCAGATACAGGGCGCAATCCGGCTGGGCCATGCGCAGGGCGGCGCCGCGCAGATCGCAGGGCACGGACACCACCGCGCCGGCGGAGACGCCCAGGGCGGCGGGGCTGCCCTCCCCAAGGAACTTCAGAGTCAGATTGCCTCCGAGGCTGAATCCGGTCACGGCCATCGAGGCATACCCGCATCGCTGCGCGTGGAGTACCACCGCCTCCAGATCCTCGGTGGCCCCACTGTGGTAGGACCGGGGAAGCCGGTTGATCTCCCCGGAGCATCCCCGGAGGTTCCAGGCAAGGGCATCCCATCCACGGCGATTCATCGCCCGCACCAGACCGGTGACATAGCTCCGCCGGGAATCCCCCTCGAGGCCATGAGCCACAACGACCAGGCGGCGTCCGCCCACCCGCGACCAGTCCAGATCCAGGAAGTCCCCATCGGCAAGGTCGATGCGCTCCCGTTGAAAGCGGATCTCCTCCACGCGGCGAAACAGGGAGGGCCAGATCGTCTGGGAGTGGGGTCCGCGCAACCACAGAGGCGGGAGAAATTCGGTCGGCACCGGCCTCATCGTCGCTTTCGGAAACGGTCCGGTGTCACCCACCGTAGCGGGCGAGTGGCAGACCGGTCTGAACCCGGATCCAGGCCAGGAGCAGGACGGATATCTTGTAGGGTTTGCTCAGGCGAACCGGTTCGGCGGAGAGCACGGGAAACTGGCGCCGCTCCAGGCGTCGCAGGAGCTTCCAATAGACCGCGCCCATGAGTTCGGCGGCAACCATGGATTGCCGGTCTTCCGCCGGAAGACTGCTGCGGGCGGCGCGGTAGTAGTCCCGGGCACGGGCGGCAAAGGCGGCTGCCAGCCGTTGAAAACCCTCGGAAGCGCGACCGTGCAGAATGTCGTCCGCGCTCACCCCATGGCGTCGCAACTCCTCGCCAGGGAGATACACGCGTCCCCGATGCGCGTCATTCCCCACATCCCGGAGGATGTTGGTGAATTGAAGGGCCTTGCCGAGGGCGTCCGCATAGCGGCGGCAGTCGGGATTGCGGTATCCAAAAATCTCGATGCTCAACAACCCGACCACGGACGCCACGCGGTAGCAGTACAACTCCAACTCGGCATAGGTGTCATACTGCTGGCGGTCGAGGTCCATCTCCACACCCAGGAGCAGTTCGTCAAAAAGTCGAAACGGCAGGCGGTACTCGGCAATGAACGGTCGCAGTTCACGATTCACGGGAAACGCTGGCTCCCGGCCCTCACAGGCCAGCGCCACATCCTCCCGCCAGGCCTGCAGGGCGGAACGGCGGTCGGCCACCGGGCGCACCTCTTCGTCGGCGACATCGTCCACTTCCCGGCAAAACGCGTAGAGGGCAATCATGGCCGCCCGCCGCGGCGGCGGCAGCACGATGAATGCGGCCGCCAGGTTGGAGGCGCTCTTGCGGGTGATCTGCTCGCTGACCCCGGTGCTCACAGAATCGTCGGATCCGCTCCCCCGGCCCCGGAGGGAGGAAAACCACCCGCTTCCGCACGGGTCGGATTGCTTGCGCGGTGCTCCCGCCGGCGGCGGCGGCGGCGGCGCGACGACGCGGAATGCCCGGAGGACACCTCCCCTTCGAGCAATGCCCCGCGACGTCGTGTGTTGGGCGACTTGCGAAAAAAGACCGCCCAGAAAACAAAGGCAGTCAGCACCGCAAACACCGCCAAAAATACGGGCATCAGCCCACGCAGCGACATCTGCGCCTGCGTGGGAAGGGCATTGGGCAACAGCGCCGAATCAGGCAGCGCTGCCAGCATCAGGAGAGCCGGAACCGTCATTTCGGGGGAGAGACTGATGGCGTTTCCGAGTCGTCGTCAACGATCTCATCGGCAACCAGATTGAGGCGGCTCATCCGGTACCGCAGTTGATGACGCGACAGGTCCAACTGCTGCGCGGCCCGTGCCAGGTTGCCCGAGCTGCGCTGGAGGGCGCCCAGGATCATGTCCCGCTCGAACTGCACCAGCGCCTCACTGAGGGAACCGGGACCTGGCCCACTCCCGGCCACCCGTGGCGGGCCGTCACTTTTCCGCAGCCGTGACTCCACCTCGAAGTCCGGCAGACTGTTGGGACGAATCTGATCGGTGACCTCCAGGATCACCGCCCGCTCGATCACATTGCGCAACTCGCGCACGTTCCCCGGCCAGGAATGGGCCAGCAGTGCGGACTGCGCCGCCGGGGTGATTGCGGTGATGTTCCGGGCCAGGCGAACGGTAAACTGGCGGAGGAAGAACTGCGCCAGTTGGAGGATGTCCTGTCCACGCTCCCTCAGCGGCGACGGCCGGAACTGGATGACGTTCAGCCGGTGAAAGAGATCCTCGCGAAAATCCCCCTTCTGAATGGCGTCCACGATGTTGCGGTTGGTGGCGGCTATGAGTCGCACATTGACCCGCAATTCCTGGGTTCCACCAACCCGGGTAAAGGATCCATCTTCAAGAAAACGGAGCAGCTTCGCCTGAAGCGGACGGCTCATGTCGCCGATCTCGTCCAGAAAAATGGTGCCTCCGTCCGCCTCCTCCACCAGTCCCCGCTTGGTGCGATGGGCTCCGGTAAAGGCGCCGCGCTCATATCCAAAGAGTTCGCTTTCCAGCAGGGTTTCGGGAATCGCGGCGCAGTTGAGCCGGACATAGGTGTTGGGCGCCCGCCGGCTCAGGCCGTGCAGCGCCCCCGCGATCAGTTCCTTGCCAGTACCGCTTTCCCCCAGGATCAGCACCGTGGCGTCGGTCGGGGCCACGGTCTGGATCAACTGACGCAATTCCCGCACTTTGGGGGCGTCGCCGATCAGGTGGTCCAGACGGTACGGCTCGCCGGCCTTGGCGCGGAGCGACGCATTCTCGACCAGCAGGCGATACCGTTCCGCACAGCGGGCCACCGCATGAAGGAGTTCGCCCGGTTCAAAAGGCTTGGCGAGGTAGTCCACCGCCCCGTTCTTGATGGCCTCCACGGCCAGCTTGGGGGTGGCGTAGGCGGTGATGATGAGCACGGGCACCTTGGGATGATGCTTCGCGACTTCCTTGAGGAACTCATAGCCGCTCATTCCTCCCAGGCGGGCGTCTGAGATGACCAGAAACACCTCGTCCTCTCCAAGACGCTTCAGGGCAGACTCGGCCGAATCGGCGAGGAGCACGTCGTAGCCCTCGTCCCGCAGGACGGTCTCCAGCGTGAGCCGCATGTTCTTCTCGTCATCCACGACGAGCAGGGGGGGGATCTTCATTTGCGCAGGCGCATCAATGCGCGGGCCGGCAACCTAACCGTGAATGTGGTCCCCTTTCCAAGCTCCGATTCCACAAGGACATTGCCGCCGTAGATCTCCGTGTTGTGCTTGACGATGGCCAGACCCAGTCCGGTCCCCCGTTCCTTGGTGGTGAAATAGGGCTCATAGACCTGCTCCAGCTTCTCCGGCGGAATTCCGGGCCCCGTGTCGCGAAGGGTGATGACCACCGAGAAATCAGGTCCGGTCCGGGTGGTCAGAAAAATCTCCCCCCGGCCGCCCATCGCCTCACGGGCGTTGGTCAGGATGTTCACAAACACCTCGGTGAAATGCTCCCGCTGTCCCAGGAGCAGGGGGAGTCCCGGTTGGAAATCGCGGTGGACGCGGATGTCGAACTTCGCCGCCGCCGGGAGCACCTGCTCCACCGCCCGGTCCAATTCTTCGTTCAAACTCACCCGCTCGACGCGCCCCTCCGCCAGGCGGGCATAACCCATCAACTCGGTGATGATCTTGTCGGAACGGTCCACCTCCTCCCGGATGATGCTGATCTGCTGGGTGATGGTTTTTCCCTCGCGCACCGTGCGCTGAAGGGTAAATGCCGCGTTGTTGATGATTCCCAGGGGATTCTTGAGCTGATGCGCAATCTCGGCCGCGAGGCGGCCCGCCGCCTCCAACTGCTGCTGACGGATGGTGAACTCCCGGGCCTCGAACTCCCGCTGACGCTGACGGTCGACCAGGATCTGAATGCCGGCGCAGCAGGCGGTCATGAGTACGAGCAACAGGATGCGCAGCACGAGCGACTCGGTCACCGGTTGATCCGCCTCGTCGAAAACACCGCCCGAAACACCTCCGCGACCGGTACCCCGGATGATTTCCTTGGCACTGGACATGGCCATGACGTCGAGTCCGCCGGCCACCAGATAGAGGGCGGTGACGATCAGGTTGACCATGACCTGGACGTCGGCATGCGGAATGATGGCGGCATTACGGACGATAAGTCCGAGAAAGATCCAATACAGGGCGCTGTCGAATCCGCCCATCACCATCGCCAGCAACGCCAGCATCGCGGCGTCCAGAACGGCGCCCACGTAGGCCACCCGGACGACCAGCTTGGGGGAGACGTCGTCCATACCCCACAGGATGATGCCTCCTCCCACATTCAGGGCGAAGTACAGGAGATAAAACGTCCGGATATAATTCGGCACGTCGTCATTCAAGGGCGTCAGTGCCGAGAACCATTGGGTGAAGAAGAGGGCAACCAGGAGAAAGACGAGAATCACACCCTTGACAGGGATGCCAACGCCCCGCTCGACAAAGCGAATGCGCCGCAGGAAGACATCCGGCGGAGGCGGAGGCGTTGCCGCCAGTTCATGCCATTGGGAAAACCGGAATCGAGCGGCGGCCCAGAGTGCTTGCAGAGACATCAGGGAAATAGGGCAACTTCCATGCCGGAAAGCGGGGTCATCGGCCAGCGGCCAGTTCCCGGGCACGGGCAGCGATGGCCTCCACGGGCCAGAGGCGACCAATGCCTTCGTAGCCACAGGAGAGAATCCCCTCCTCGGGACCGATAAACTCGGCGCCTCGTTCGCGGAGGATTGCCACGTTCTTCTGCGTCGCCGGATGCATCCACATCCTTCCATTCATGGCGGGCGCGATGAGCATTCGCGCCTTCGAATTAAGCGCGAGGGCAATGCAGGACAGGGCGTCATCCGACAACCCGAGGGCCAGGCGGGCCAGACAGTGAGCCGTCGCGGGCGCCACGACCAGGACCGCAGCCTCGTCCGCCAACCGGATATGCGCCGGTCGCCACCCCTCCTCCTCGTCATACAGGTCGGAGACCACCGGGTGACGCGAAAGCGTCTTGAAAGGCAGCGGCGTCACAAAGCGGAGCGCATCCGCCGTCATGACCACCCGGACCTCCACTCCCCCCTTGGCCAGCAGGCTGGCGAGGTCGATCGCCTTGTGGGCGGCGATGGAACCCGTCACGCCAAGGACAATCATTGGGCTTTCGGACATGCAGCGATGGTGCGCCCTTCCACCGCACGCGCCAAGCGAGACCACACACCCGTCGATCGCTTCAATGGATCGCCACCAGAGACACCTGCGACCGCCTCACCGGCTCGAAGGGCTGGCAAAAAGCCTCGGTAAAGTCGAACCCGTGCCGAAAATCCTCACGCCGGTCCCGGCGCCCACGCTCGACGATGCGCCGATCCATGAGATTGAAAACGATCTCCCCGAAATCCTCGCAGGAACGGATGCCCCACTCCTCAAACACGGCGCAGGTCATCGGTCCGAATTGATCCAGGGCCTCAACGCGAATCCGCTGCAGAAGTTCCACCACCCCGACTTGGGTGGATTTGCGAGACGTCTTGCGCTGCTGACGGATCTGGCTGCGCTCCAGCACTTCCCGAACAAACTGGTAGGCGGCGCGGCTGTAGCGGGAATCGGCCTCCATTACGAGGTACAGGGCGGCATCAAACTCGGTAGAATCCATAGTAGGGGGAGACTTGGGTTTCTGATCGAAAAACTAAAAACCGGACCCATTACCGCCGTGGACTCGTGCCTGAGGCAGAGGCCGGGCAGCCTCGATGAAGACGGAACCCAACCGCACCCAGCATTCAGGCTTGAATCCGGCGGCGGCAAGAAGCGACCTGCGAATCCGCCAGAAAGCGAAAGACAGCCACCCGAGGCTGCCGGGAAACAAACTGGAGGGAATGATCATGCTCTTAAATGGCCGCAACAACCCTGTAATCTTGCGGTAGAGAAATGGTCCCACAATGGTTCAGGTCTTTAGGCGAGTGTAATCGTCATTAAGCAGCGTTGCATAGCCTTTCTATGGGATCTCACCAGCAGCGGCTGTTGTCCCGGGAACCTCCGGCCCTTTCTCGCCGACCGATCGCCAGATATTCGCGTTACCGGCAGCGATTCCGGTGGTTTCCACCCCGATTTTCGGCCTAATTGGCCTGGTCACCGAAGCAATTAGGGGTCGTCCCGCCATTATCCAAAAGGAGGCACTATTGAGAACGTCCATGTCGATCCGCGTCGTCCTCGTCGAGGCGCGAACACTGCTCAGTCTCGGCTTACGCGCCGGTCTCACCGACATGCCCGCGGTCACGCTGGCGGGTCACACCTCAGACCCAGCGCGGGCGGGGGTGGAAATGGGAGTTCAGGCACCTGAAGTCGTTGTCGTGGACGAAAGTATCGGCTGGCCGGCCCTGGATGAACTGCTGCGGCAGGTGGACGCACTGGACGAACCGGCCAAAGTCCTGGTGGTGGCGGGAAATCCCACCGGTGCTGGCGCCCTTCGCGCGCTGCGGGCAGGAGCGGCGGGCTATCTGCCGGCAACCTGCGACACCGACGCCCTGGCCAAAGCGATTCTTGCCGTTTCCGCGGGTGAACTCGTTTTCAGGGCGGACCAGGTGGCCGAAATGCTGGGACCGTTCCGCCCCGCCTCAGGAGGGGTCCGCGATCCGGTGACCGCACTCACCAAACGCGAGCGGGAGATCTTTCTGCTGACCGGCCGGGGATTCGAAGCGAAGGAGATCGGCCGAAGACTGGGAGTCACCCCTCGCACCGTGGATGTCCACCGGGCCAACGTGCGCAACAAACTCGACATCAGTGGTGCGCACGAACTCATGCGGTACGCCATGCACTGGGAGGAGAACGAGCGACTGGCGAATCAGATGCGCGCGTTCTGCCGGGAGCGACGTCCCCTCCTGCTGGTGGAGGACGACGAGGTAGATGTCCTCAGCGTGAAACGGGCCCTGAAGGAACTGCGAGCGGAGGCTCCCGTAACGGTGGTGGCGAATGGCGAGGAAGCCCTCGTCCATCTCCGCAAAAAGGGCACCCAGCGCCCCTTCCTCATCCTGCTCGACATCAACCTTCCCCGCATGAATGGACGCGAGTTCCTGGCGGAACTCCGCCGGGATCCGGACCTCGCCCCGCTCCCGGTGGTCGTCCTCACCAGTTCGCTCCACGAATCCGACAAGGACGACATCTACCCCCTGGGAGTCACGGGATACTTCGCCAAACCCACCACCTCCCGCGAATTCATGCAACTGTTCCGGTCCCTTGCCCAATATTGGGGAAGCAACGCCCGGCCAGCCTCTGCCCTAGCCGCAGCTGTTTAGCAGGTGCCGTCCCCCTTTCCTTCCCTCCCCAACGCGCCCGGTTTCTCCGGGAGCAGTGGAGGGGTCGATGGAGGGGTCGATGGAGGGGCCGATGGAGGGGCCGATGGAGGGGCCGATGGAAGGGCCGCACGACTATTTCATCGGGAATTCCCATTCCCAAGGACGGCAGTTGAAGCGGCTTGCCAAAGGAGTCGTGGCCGTGCAGCAATGTCCTGTGGAGTGGGGGGCAGTTCTTCTCCGCAAAATCCGGAGCGAACCCGCGAGCTTCAACCGATCGTGTCATCACCATGCGAACCCTGGCCGGAGCCACTGCGATTCTGACCGGCGCCAACGGTGGAATCGGCACGCACCTGACCAGGACCCTGGCAAACGAGGGTATGAATCTTCTCCTGGTGGCGTATCCAGGCGTTGGCCTTTCCACCCTCCAGGCGGCCATCCAGGGAGTGGCTCCGCGGGTGGAAATCCTCGTGGCCGATCTTCGTCTTCCGGAAGAACGAGTCCGGGTGGTGGAAACCGTCGTCAAACATTTCGGTGGCGTGGATTTGCTGGTGAACAACGCCGGGGTGGAATTCTCGGCGGCCTTCCACGAATTGCCTATGGAGCGCATCCGCGAGACGATCAGCGTCAATCTCGAGGCCCCGATGGCCCTCACCCACCGGGTGCTGCCGTTGATGCTCAGGCAGGGGCGCGGTCACATCGTCAACATGTGTTCGCTCGCGGGAAAATCCGGGCCCGGCTTCCAGGAGCCGTATGTGGCCACCAAGGCCGGCTTGAGCGCCTTCACCCTGTCCCTGCGCAGCACCTACCGCGGCACGGGAGTCAGCGCTTCGGCAGTCACTCCCGGCTTTGTGGAGGCGGGGATTTACACGCGTCTCAAGCAACAAACCGGCCGCTCCGCTCCCTTCCTGCTGGGCACCTGCACACCGCAGCGGGTTTGCCGCGCGGTGGTGCGGGCGATCCAGACGGATGCTCCGGAAATCATCCTCAATCCGTATCCAATCCGTCCGATCCTCGCCCTTTCGATACTGTTCCCCCGGCTCGGGGAATGGATCACCGAGCGGACCGGGGTGAACGATTTCTTCCGGCAGGCGGCCGGAGCTGCAGCGGCGGCGCGCTCAACGGATCCCGCACCGCCCGGCACCGACGACCGCCGCTAAAGTCCGGCTTTCCCAGTTCCAGCTCCAATCCCAGTCCCACCCACACCTCCATGCGAACCGACGCGCCTCCCCTTGCTCATTTACTAACCGTCGCGCTGCTGGTGGCCCCGGCCGGATCGGCTGCGGCCAGCGGATTCCGACTGCCGGATCAGGATGCCTTTGCGACGGCGCGCGGCGAAGCCTTCGCCGCGACGGCCGACAACCCTTCGGCCATCTATTACAATCCCGCCGGCATCACCCAACTGCCCGGCCACCAGGTGCGGGCGGGCGTGTACGGCCTTCATCTCGACATCAGCTACGAATCCCCCGACGGACGCGACTTCAAGAATGAGAAGGATCTGCATGCCGTTCCCCAACTGTTCTACACCTACGGTGCCGAGAAGCTCCCCCTGGCCTTCGGAATCGGAGTCTATTCCCCCTACGGACTCAGTTCGGAATGGGCCGACGACACGGGGTTTCGTTCGGTGGTCACCGAGGGCAGTCTGACCTACCTCACGGTCAATCCGGTGGTGGCTTGGCGGGTGAATGAGGAATTCTCCCTGGCCGCCGGTCTCACGGTGAATTATGCGGACATCGACCTGAACCAGGGGTTCCTTACCCCGCAGCCCTATTTCGGCGACAACTACCAGTTTCAGGGAAACGGAACGGCGCTTGGCTTCAATGCCGGGGTTCTCTGGAAGCCCATCACCGAACTCCAGTTCGGCGCCACCTACCGCAGCGCCACCACGGTGGACTTTGACGGTTCCACGGACCTGAGCTCCTCCGTCATCAACGCCCACCAGGATGCGACGGCCGAATTCAAGTTCCCCCAAAGCATCGTGATCGGCGTCTCCTGGCGGCCAACGCCGGTCTGGAACCTGGAGTTCAACCTGGACTGGACCGACTGGAACCAACTGGACACCGTCACCATTCATCAGGCGCCACTGCCCGACGGGGGGCTGGTCCTAAACTGGGAGTCGAGCTTCTACTACGAGTTCGGGATCACCCGCTATCTCAGCCACGGGTGGTCGGTGAGTGCCGGCTACATTTTCAATGAGAACTCGGTGCCGGACTCCAACTACCAGCCCCTGGTTGCCGATCAGAACCGCCACTTCGTGAGCGTCGGGGTCGGATATCAGGGCAAACACTTCGGCGTCGATCTTGCCTATCAGTTCGGATACGGCCCTTCGCGAACGGTCGAGGGCAGCGCCTACACCCCTCTCGGCCAAAATGCCGATGGCACGTACACCTTTCTCAGCAACGCACTGCTGGCGAGTGTGGGATGGCGCTTTTGACCTCGGTCAGAAGGTGCCGGCGAGCAACCGCTCCCACAGCCGGTCGTTGGTCATGGACCGGACCAGGAAGTTCTCTCCGTCCGCCGCGGAGTCCCTGGGGACGGGATTGAGCGGCAAAGTGAGGGAGAGGGCCAGCCCCCGGTGACCGCCGACCTCCTGTCGGATGCGTCCGCCGTGGTGATACACGATGAAGTAGCAGGCCATCAGCAGCACCCCCGACTGCTGGGTGATCGGATCGCGGGCAAACACGGGATCCACCATGGAGAGCATGGCCGCCGAAGAGATCCCGGGACCATCGTCATTGAGGAAAACCTCAATCTCGGCTCCCCGAAACCCCTCCGCAGGCCGGAGGCGCGCCTCAATGCGCACCACCGCTCGATCGTGGAGGTTCGTCAACTGCTCCCGGAGCAGGAACGGAAAGAGCTTGCTAAACCGGCGCTGGTCCACCCGGATGCGCGGCAGGTCGGCGGGCACCAGGTTGGACACCTGAATGCCTCGGCGCGAGAGCTCCGCCGAGACCTCGCCCAGCGCCGTATCCACCGATTCTCGCAGGACGACGTCGGTATCGAAGCGGAACGGTCCGCTGGCCTGGTCCGCAAGGTCGGTCAGCAGACCCAGTACGGATTTCACCTGCGTTTGAACCTTGCGATGGGCGTCCTGCCAGAACGCCGGCTGCTGCATGAGGGCCGGATCCGGTTGGTCCTGACTGGAAACGTCCGGCGCGAGATTTAGAAACTCCTGCACAGCGTCGAAGGAATTGTGCAGCTGATGCCCCAGTCCCGCCGCCAGCAGCCCCAGGCTCATCACCCGATCCGTGATAATCAGGCGATGCAGCGCCGACAACTTTTCGCGCATGAGCAGGTCGCGCTCGGTCTGCACAATAAAGAACTCCAGGCACCGCTTAATGGTGACTTCCAACTCCGCCACATCCCAGGGTTTGGTGATGTATTTGTAGATGGCGCCGGAGTTGATCGCGTCAATCGCCGCATTGAGATCCGAAAATGCAGTCACCAGGACCCGCAGGATTTGCGGTCGGAGCCGGCGGGCCCGCTCAAGAAACTGCACTCCCTTCTCTCCCGCCATGCGCTGGTCGGAGAGGATCAGACCAATCTCGTCCTGATGATCCTCAAGGATCCTGTATCCCGCCTCGGCACTGGGCGCGGTGAAGATCCGGAAGGTGTCGCCAAAGGTGAGCGAGAAATACTTCAGCGACTTCTCCTCGTCATCGACATAGAGGATGGCGAACCGCTGGTAGTCGTAGGGAATGTTCATGGGTCAGATGGGGAAGCGGCGTCAGTCGCCTCGGCAAACTCGAGCACAAATTCACAGTACTTTCCCTCCTCGGTGTTCACCAGGATCCGGCCGCCCCATTCGGAGACCATCCGGTAGCAGAGACTGAGACCAAGTCCAGTGCCCTGGCCAACATCCTTGGTGGTGAAGAATGGATCAAAGATCTTGTCCAGGTCGGCGGCGGATATGCCGCTGCCATTGTCCCAAACCGTCACCCGCTTCTGAACCCCAACCTGGCTGGCTTCCAGCCGGATCACTGCTTCCTCGCCTTCGGCAAATTGCTTGGCCGCCAGGGCGTCGAGCGAGTTTTGCAGCAGGTTGATGAGCACCTGCAAAAGCTTGCCCGAGGAGGCCCGCACGGTGAAGTCGGAAGCAATGTTGTTTTTCACGGCCACATTCCCCCGCCACTCCGCCGCCAGGAAACGCAGGGCCGCAGCGGACGTCTCCGCGAGATTGATGTCGGCTATTCCACCGTCACCGGGATGGGAGAACGTCCGCAGATCTGAAACGATGCGAACCACCCGGTCGACTCCCTCGGCAACATCACGGAGAATCTCCTCGAAGTTGGGACGGGCCGCCTCGGGCAACTGGCGCCCCTGCCGCCCCAGCACCACCAACCCCGTCTTGACGTAGTTGAGTGGATTGTTGATCTCATGGATCACCCCGGCGCTCAGGCGTCCGAGCGATGCCATCTTCTCCGACTGCACGAGCTGCATCTCGGTCTCCTTGAGCTCCTCAATAGTCGCCTCGAGAATTTGTTTCTGCTTCCCCAGATCACGCTGACGGCGGTGGGACTCCACCAGATTCTTCAGGCGGATGTGCAGTTCGATACCCGAGAAGGGCTTGGTCAGGAAGTCGTCCGCCCCCGCCTTGAGACCGGCAAGCTTGGTTTCCTCGTCTGCCCTGGCGGTCAGCAACACAAAGGGAATGCCCCGGGTTCCCGTGCGGCTGTGAAGTTCCTGGCAGACCTGAAGTCCATCCCGCTCCGGCATCATCATGTCGCAGAGTATGATCTCCGGCTGGAACTGCGCCGCCTTTTCAATGGCTTGAAGTCCATCCACGGCCTCCAGCACCTGGAAATGCGCGGCGAGCTGCGATTTGAGAAAGCGAAGCATGTCCGGTTCGTCATCCGCGATGAGGATCCGGGGACGTCCATCAGAGGCACCCGTTTCAACCTGCCGGATCGAATCCTTGAGCAGGGTCAGCGAAGGAAACAGGTCCGCCCGTCGATAGAGGTTTGCCGACCAGGACTCCTCCGATGCCGGTGGGACCACGGTCGGCGGGGAAACCAGTTCCAGGACTTGAGCGGGGTCCGGATCCAACCACGGCAGACGGAGGGTGAAGATCGTCCCCTGATTCACCACACTCACTACCCCGACGGTCCCGTCTTGGATTTCGATCAACTCCTTCACCAACGCCAGACCAATGCCCACCCCCTGATATTTCCGCTGGGATGAGGTGTCCGCCTGCCAGAAGCGATCAAAGACCCGCGGCAACTGTTGCTCCGGGATTCCGATGCCGGTGTCCCCCACCTCCAACACCAGTTCGTTCCCCTCCCGGGCGGCCCGACAGGTGACCGTGCCGCCGGCCGGGGTGAACTTGATGGCGTTGATCAGCAGGTTGAGGAACGCCTTCTCCACCTTATCCCGGTCGACCGCCACCGTGCCGAGTGTCTCGGGGACTTTCACCTCAAGATGCAGACGCCGGTCCTCGGCATGTTTGCGCGCGGAATTCACAATACCCACGACAAACTCCGACATGGGGACCGCATCGCGCCGCACCTGCATCCGCCCGGATTCGAGTCGGACCAGATCCAGGAGATCATTGATCAGTTTCAACAGACGCAGCCCATTGGTATGCATCGTCTGCAAATGCCCACCGATCTCGATGCTGCTAAGCCGGCCATCCGGCAGGCGCATCGCCTCCAGCGGTGCGAGGAGCAGCGTCAGCGGGGTTCGGAGTTCGTGACTGATGTTGGCAAAGAAGCGCCCCTTGATCTCATCGAGCTCCTTGAGCTTGCGGTTATTCTCCGCAAGCTGCGCCTGATTGCGGTTCAGTTGAAAGCGGAGCGCAAACTCCCGCCGACGCAGTTGGTTGTACAGGGCGTTTCCCGCGACCACGATGACGCCGGTAAGTCCCAGAAAATAGAGGTTGTTCGAGAGGATCTCCGTTTGAATCTTATGCGCGCTCTTGAATTGCGCCAAACAGGCCATGGCATAGAACAGGAGAATGCCAGCAGTAACCCCCAGCGACTCAGCCACCGTCCAGCGCGCCACCACGTTGACTGCGATTAGCACCAGGTTGAGTCCGGCGTAGTAAGTGGATTCATACCCCCCCCTCAAACCAATCATCACCGAGATAAAACCGGCCGGAAGCAGGGCGATGGGCAACCCCAGCCAGAAGACGTGGCGTTCCCCCCATGCCGTGTAATGCAGCGCCAGAAGTCCGCCCGTAAGCGCTGAACACAGCAACCGCAGACCAAAGAAAAGCCACACATCGTTGGGATAGACCTCAAAGTCCAGGAGAACGCCCAGGGGCATCAGGACGATGACCAGCATGCATCCCAGCTTTCCGATGCGCAGCCGCTCGCGGCGGTCCTCGACGGCGAAGGCCTCGCGAAACTCCGGATCGGGATCGCGGGAAGGATCAGTGCCCCACGGAACGGCGGACTTCAAGATAGATATTAACGCCCGTATCATCCGATTTGGTGGCGATGTTCTCCGTGGCAACTCCGGTGGGATGCAGCAGCTTCATCTGCTCCGAATCGCGGTAGGTCAAATGCCAGTCGAGTATGAATTCCATGCCGTAGCGTGCCGGATTGCTGGGATCCACATTGGTCGCCACCAGCAGTCCCCCGGGAGCCACCATCTCGTGGAAAATGTTCATCAGACGCTGACAAACCCGGTTGGAGAGATAGTCGAACAGTCCGGCGCAGTAGATGAGATCGTAGCCCGGTTGATCCGGACCGGCCCGCGCGCCTTCCTTGAGCAGTTGATGGACCGACTTTTTGACAAAGCGAATGGGCGTGTGGCGGTGATGCTCAGCCTTGAGCGACTCCAGCCGTCCGCGGGTGAACTCCAGGGTCTCGTCGTTGAAGTCCAGCAGCGTGATGTCCATGCGGTCGGAAACTTCATCCTGGGCCAAAAGCCGCTGCAGCTCACCGGCGGGGCCGCAACCAAGATTCAGCACCCGCAGGGGCCGGCCCGCCGCCGCAACGCGGCCGGCCTCCCCGCGAAGCACCTGCATCAGGTAATCGATGCGGTTGCGATGGGCGAGGGCGGGACCCGAGTTGAGAAAGTAGAGGTTGACCGTCTTGGCAAACAGCGAAGCCCCCTCGTGCGGATCGCGCAGGATCATGTTCACCATCTCATAGTCCCCCGCATAGCCCAACGGCTTCTGGTAGGTCCGAAACGCAAACGGGGAACACAGGACCAGCGGATGCAGCTGCCGCTTGATGTAGGTGCGGTAGATCGGCTGCAGTGCCGGGTCCAATTGGCGAGCCACCATCTCCAAACGCCCAAACAGTTCGTCCATGGTGGGCATGATGGGGCCGCTCAGCTCGTCCAGAATCTGACGCTCCAGCATTGCCCGGTCGCCACTCGGTGCCGAGCGGATGCCCAGTTCCACCTGTTCCAGCCAGTTGCGCAGGTCCGACAGGAGCGTCTGCATGTCCGCCACGACCACCTTGAACTCCGGGGTGACGCTCTGAATTCTCCGCGACTCGGAGAGGAAGGACTCAAAATCTCCCACCAACCTCTCCCGCTGGCCCGTCGGCGAAAAGACGTCCACGTCCAACCACGCCGACTCATCCAGGGAAACTTCACAGACCAGCAGGATGC
>JBDKKE010000258.1:0-3677 GCA_039796255.1 Verrucomicrobiota bacterium
CGAAGGCCGGATTTGCGGATCAGCTTGGCGATCTCCTCGGCCGTGGGTTCTTCAAAGCGTTCCGTCGGTTGGCGCTCGGCGCCCTCAGGAGATCCGCGAACTTGTTGGCGATGGTGGCATCCCGGGAATCATGAGTTGATCACGTTCGGTGCGAGCGCGGAAGTCGGCGCTGTTGCTTTCGCCAGAGATTATAACGGGCAACGGCCCTGCCCAACTGCTTCTCCTCGTCCTTCATTACTGCGTCCCAAGAATACGTGAGCCTCTGAATGTGCGGCAACGCAAAGACGACGGCCGACGGAATCTGTGAAACCGACGCGACGTAGTCTTGATGAGCCTTGGCATCCACTTCGTCGATCTTCATGCCCCAAACAAGGAGGGGGTGGGATCGGCAGATCCCCGTGATTTGCCGCAATGATTCCATAATGTTTTCGAGCGCCCGATCGGATTCAACGATCCCCAGTTCCTGTTCGAGGTAGGAATGGATGGTGCGGGTCTGCATCGCATCCAGAAGGTTCCGCTCCAGGCACAGCAGGCGGGGAAGGAGCGTGTACGCCTCGGCTGAGTTCACGACCCAATTGATTCCGTTGAAGAACTGGTAGTGGAACCAGTCGTTCAGGTGCCGGTACCGGAATACATCCCCGTCGCGAACCCGGTTCCGGCCGAGTTCCAAGACTCCATATTCGAGGACCGGATCTAGCAGGAACACCTCCCGGGTGATTTCTTTTCCATGGAACAGCATGGGGAAGGGCCAACCTGGGTATTCCTTCTGATTTGCCTCGGAGAGGCAGATTTCACGCAGTCGGGCGTACATGCGGAGCGACGCTCCTCCCCTGCAGCGATAGAGTCCATCTCCCTTGTGATTGCGCGAGCGGCGTGCGGCGTGCGGTTGGTTCAGGGTAAACTCGCCGCGGGGATCGGTGGATTCGTGGTGGTCGGTATCGCGGGATGGTGGGTTGGAGAATGGCTGTCCGGTTGATTGGAACCTCCTCTGCGGAGTGACTGTTCCACTTCCCCTCCTGCCGGTGTCGCGAGACACCTTCAATTTCGCCACGCCACTTGTCGGAGGGCCGGAATGGCTCTGTCGATAATCTCGGCAGGCGAAGCGGGGGCTGCTTCCGAAGTTCCGACTTCAGCTTCCGCTAACTGGGTTCTGAGGCGGGTCAATAGATCGGGGTAGATCTTTAGGTCGCTTTCCACCGCCTTGTAGTCCTCCGGCAACGCGTTGGGTTTCGCGAGAAGCTCCTGACTAATCTCCCTCCGCCTGCGGTGCAATTCCTCCAACCGCCGTTCGCATCGCTCCACCTTTTGCCGCAGTGCCTGTCGGGGTAGATCCAGAACTTCAAGGTGTTGGTTGATCCTTAGATCCATGTACGCCTGGACCACGGCATTCGCAATCTCTGCCGACTCGGTGGGGTTTTCACTCGCGGCTGAAACCTCGAGCATCCGTGTCAAACGGATGGGAACTGTGCGAGTTCGACTCCTCAGGCGCTCGGTAAGCTCGACGCGATCGCTGATTCCCCATTTTGCCGCCAATCCTAGCTTCGCTGCGGCCGCATCCAGAACCGTTGCCGAGCAAAGCTGCCTCATTGCCGTTTCCAAGAAGAAGGGATCGGTGACGACGCGATTGTCCACGTTGATCCGCGCCGTGGACACATACAGCCGCGGCGCCATCAACTGAGGTCCAATCCAAATCCCGCCCAGCACCACGACCGCCAGAACCAATCCCAACCCGAGGCGGCGAACCCAGCCTCCCGACGACGCCTCTGTCGGCAGGCCCAGCAGCCTGCGAACGCGCTGCGACACCGAGCCGCCGTCGGCCGCGAAGGCAAAGGCCGGATCCGCCGCATCCTGCTCAGCCAGGGCCACCAGGGCGACGGCGAGTTGGGTCCGGTCACCCATCACCTCTGCCGCGCGGTCATCGCAACAGAACTCCCGTTCGATCCGGATGCGCTCCGAAACCCACCACACGGACGGGTGATAGAAGAGCAGGGTCTCAACCGCCCGCTGCAGGAGGTTCACCAGATAGTCGCGCCGCTGCAGATGGGCGAGTTCGTGCGCCAGGATGGCGTCGACCTGGGCAGGCGCCATGCCGGCGGCAAATCCCAGAGGGAGCAGAATCACCGGACGCAGCCATCCGATGATCATCGGAACGCGGGCGCGGTTGGATTCCAGAAGTTCCACCGCTGCCGTGATCCCCATGCGTCGCTGCAGGTCCGCGAGGCGTTCCGGCCAGGGAGACTCCATCGGCCGCGTCTCGCGGGTGCGAAGCCGCTGGACCTGCCACCAGCCGCCAGCCAGGCGGCCGCCGAGCGCGACGACGCCCGCGAGCCACGCCAGAGTCACCCACGGCAGCCACCCATGAGGAATCGGCGGCAGCCCTGTGGCTGGAACCATCCCCGCGTGGGCAACGACGGCGATTTGATCGACTCGATGCCCGGCGCCGGCCTGCCCTGCGTCACCGGCAACCGGCATCGCGTCCATCATTGCCAGGGTGAGGAGGGGCAGGGCGGCCATTGCGGCCAGGGCGACACAGGACATGGCGTAGCGACGCCTCGCCGACTGACGCCGGCCCAGTCGGAGCGCCAGGGCCAACAGGCCGGCCACCGCAGCGCCCTGCCAAAGAAAGTGCAGCAACGTGGCGCCCAACCGGCTCGCGGCCGGCATCGACAACAGGTCCAGGAATGGGTTCATGGCTTTTTTCCTTCGAGTGAATCGAGCAGCCGGCGGAGGCCGGCAATCTCAGTTTTGGAAGGCTTGCGTCCGGCCAGGGCCTGCTGCACCAGCAGTTCTGCGGAACCTCCAAAGGCGCGGTCCAGCAGGTGATCCAGCAACTGGCGCCGCGTGGTCTCTGCGGGAAGGGCGGCGGTAAAGACATGCGTGCGCTCCGCATCATCCCGCGTCACCAATCCCTTTTCCGTCATGATCTGCAATAGCTTCAGTCCCGTGGTGTAGCCGGTGTCCTGCCCCAGGTCCTCCACCACCTGCCGTACTGTACAGGGCCCGCGCCGCCACAGAATCTGCAGGATGGAAAGTTCAGACTCGGTCGGACGTGGAAGCTGGGGAGAGCGCACTCCGTGAGGTAATACGAATGAGTTCGTACAGTCAACGAAACAGTTCGTACTCATGGCCGTCAGGTTAAGCGCAGGCGGCAGCTCCCCAAGGGAGGGACGAGGTGTCCGAGTCCCCAATATCCTCCCCCTTCCCGGAGCGTGAGTGAAGGCACGGACGTATGCTGAAGCGAGGGGCTTCCCACGTTCCCCGGCTGGGTGTTTTTGAGTGCTGCGGGGGAGAATGGGGACTCGAAAATCTCGTCCCTCCGGGAGGCACACCCCAAGGGAGGGACGAGGTGTCCGAGTCCCACTTCCCTCCCCCTTCCCGGAGCACGGGTGAGGGCATGGGCGTATTCCAGGGCGAGGGGCTTCCCACGTTCCCCGGTAGGGTGTTTTGGAGCGCTGCGGGGGAGAATGGGGACTCGAAAATCTCGTCCCTCCGGGAGGCGCACCCCAATGGAGGGACGAGGTGTCCGAGTCCCCAATATCTTCCCCCTTCCAGGAGCACGGGTGAAAGCACGGACGAATGCTGAAGCGAGGGGCTTCCCACGTTCCCCGGTGGGATGTTTTGGAGCGCTGCGGGGGAGAATGGGGACTCGAAAATCTCGTCCCTCCGGGAGGCACCCC
>JBDKKE010000259.1:0-2509 GCA_039796255.1 Verrucomicrobiota bacterium
GGGGCTTCCCGCGATCCCCGTCGGGTGGTGTTGCGCCGTGCGGGGGAATATGGGGACTCGGACACCTCGTCCCTCCTGGAGGGACGAACTTTGCGAGTCCCCAATATCCTCCCCCTGCGCGCGTGGAGACGCTGCGCGTATCGCGGGAAGCACCGGAGCTCGGGGGCTTCCCGCGATCCCCGTCGGGTGATGTTGCGCCAGGCGGGGGATATGGGGACTCGGACACCTCGTCCCTCCGGGAGGGACGAACTTTGCGAGTCCCCAATATCCTCCCCCTGCGCGTGTGGAGACGCTGCGCGCATCGTGGGAAGCACCTGGCCTCGGGGCTTCCCGCGATCCCCGTCGGGTGATGTTGCGCCGTGCGGGGGAATATGGGGACTCGGACACCTCGTCCCTCCGTCACTCGACCGGGAGAGAACCGGACTTCCTGGCGGTTGCCCGACCCAGCTTCAGCACCGTTTCCTTTACCCTCCACCCGCCTTCGGACAGCGCCCTGTGCACGGTCTCCGCGTCGCGGCCGGTGAGTTCGGCGACGATGCGGCAGGCGCGATCGCGAAGTTTCACGTTGGAGGGGTTGAGATCAACCATGAGATTCCCAATCGCCTTCCCGGACTGAACCATGGCCAGGGTGGTGAGTTGATTGAGGAGGAGCTTGGTCGCGGTGCCGGCCTTCAGACGGGTGGAGCCGGTCAAAATTTCCGGGCCGACATCCACGGCCAGCACGACTTCCGGTTTCCATCCTTCGCGGAAGTCGAGGTGGGGATTGAAGCAGATCAGCGCAGTGATCGCACCGCGCTGCCGGGCTTCGGACAGCGCGCCCCAGACAAACGGGGTCCGTCCGCTGGCCGCGATTCCCACCACCACATCACGCCAACCCACTCCTCGATTCACCACCGCCTGTGCCCCCGCGCCGGCGTCATCCTCGGCCCCTTCCACCGCCGAGTGCAGGGCCTGGATCCCTCCGGCCATGATGCCCTGCACCTGTTCCGGGGGCGTGCGAAAGGTGGGCGGACACTCGCTGGCGTCCAGGACGCCCAGGCGTCCGCTGGTGCCGGCGCCCACGTAGAACAGGCGGCCCCCGAAACGGAAGGACTGGGCGGTGAGCTGGATCAATTGGGCCAGCGCCGCGCGGTGGGGCTTGAGGGATTCGGTAACGGAGGCTTCCTCCTCCAGCATCAAGGTGATGGCTTCGGAGAGACGCATGCGGTCCAGCCGCTCTGAACGGGGATTGCGCTGTTCGGTGGGTGACAGCGAACGGGTGGCCGGAATCCATGCTGCGGGAGCGGCGTTTGGCTTTGAGGCGTTCTTGCGGGTGGGTGCGGAACGGTCGGGGGCCGCAGTTTCGGCAGCGGTGCGTCCCTCCCACGCCCGGCGCGCCATGACCACCGCGCCCCAGACGGATTCACGCGGCAGCGGCCCGATCGTGGATCCGGGACGGGCCTTGCGAATCTGGGCGGACAGTTGGCGGACCAGTCCCGACTGCTTGAGCACCACGCTTCCCGCCAGCACGAACTGCACCTGGCCGCGGCCGGGCACCAGCCTCCGGGCGCAGGCCAGGGCGTCCGATGCCAGGATGGACGCCGTATCGGCCACCATCCGCCGTGCTCCACGATCCCCTTCAGCCGCCGCCGCGAAGACTTCCGGCGCCAACGCCGCGACCTCTGTCTTGCCCGCTCCCTGAAGCCAGGCAATGAGATCGTTGGGTTCGTTCAGCACCAGGGAACGCAGGGCCCGTCCACCAAAGCGGCTCCAGGTGCCTGCATGATCCAATTCATGAGCCGCCTCGCGCAGGGCGCGGAAGGCAATGTCGTAGGCGCTACCGCGATCGCCCAGATGATGTCCCCATCCGCCCACCTTGGCTGTGCGTCCCCGCCGGTCCCGGCCGTAGCAGCAGGATCCGGTCCCGCTCAAGATAATGACCCGCGCGGCCGGTTCCTGCGGACTGCCCTTTCGCGGGGTTCCGGCTTCCGCCGCTGCGAGGGCGGATTCCAAATCGTGATCCACCTGGCGGGGGACGCCGGGCCAGACGCGTTCCAGAACTCGCTCGACCCGCTGGCAATCCGCCCGGTCCCGCACGCCCGCCATGCCCACCCCGATGGCCGACGGTGCTGGCAGATTCCGAGCCAGCGCCCGGAAGTGAGCTTCCAACTGCGCAT
Organism: Verrucomicrobiota bacterium; assembly: GCA_039796255.1. Taxonomy (GTDB): domain Bacteria; phylum Verrucomicrobiota; class Verrucomicrobiia; order Limisphaerales; family UBA9464; genus UBA9464. The sequence continues at coordinate 2,157 of JBDKKE010000259.1, forward strand.
CGGTGACCAGACGCAAATTCGCCGGCCCCGCCTCGTGTTGCGCCAGCGCATGGCCGTCAGCGTCCGCTGCCAGGGCAACCGTGCGGGTACCACCACATTCCAGGCCCAAGAATACAGGCGACGCCATGGGCGAAGAATGAGCCGGAGTCCAGGGGATCGCCAAGAGCCGTGTGACAGCGTCCTGCGTCTCCTTCATCCGTGAGAATCCGTGCAATCCGTGTCTCCACATCTTAATCGGCATCGACGGAATGCGCCGTGAGACCCACCGTGTCGCTCTTCCAGAGTCCGATGGACGCGCTCCGCATTTCGATCCTCCTGGCGATTCTCTCCTGTCCCCTTGGTGCGGACACGCC
>JBDKKE010000260.1:0-13481 GCA_039796255.1 Verrucomicrobiota bacterium
GGCTGATCCACTCAAACTGCTCCCGACTTAATGCGACCGTGACGGTCTTCTTTCCCACTCGCCGCGACCATTGGTAGCGCGGCCCCCCTTGTCCGGGTTGGCCTCGTTCCACCACGCTGCCCAGCGCCACCCAACCGGTCTGCGCCAACTGCGCCCGCAGTCGCTCATAGTCTGCCGGATAGGGTTCGCTCGTCTTTTTCACCCCCAAGGGACTACTGGGTTCTGGAAACCGTGTCAATCTTGGGACAGTGTGTGCGCTGTCCTATGGCAACCCCTGATTTCCCTTCCTGGGCCGGTGACTTCAAACGTGCCTACCGAAAGTTTCGCGCCCCCACCCAGAGTTCAGTCCATCAACTCGAACTCTTGTGCACGCCCTGGATTCCCGCCTGGCGTCTGGCCCAGCAGGACGAAAAAGACTTCTCCCGTCAGCGTCAGTGGACTCTGCGGCTGACCTTCTGGTGCTTCCTTTGGCAGGTGGCACAGGTCGGCTCTTCCTGCCGCGATGCGGTCCGCCAGGCCATGGCCTTGTGCGCTGCCCAAGGCTTGCGGGCCCCCACCGATGACAGTGCCGCCTATTGCGTGGCGCGGGCCAAGTTGCCGGTGGAGCGTCTGGATGAAATTCACCGTCAGCTTGTGCAGGACGCTCAAGGCCGGATGACTCAGGGCGATCTGTGGTGCGGCCGACGGGTCCGCGCGCTGGATGGAACCTGCGTCACCATGGCCGACACGCCGGAAAACCAGGCGATCTATCCCCAGGCCAGCACCCAGAAAGCCGGCTGTGGCTTTCCGGTGGCCCGTATTCTGGCCAGTTTTTGCCTGGCCACCGGCATGATGGTTCACTGGGTTACCGGACACTGGTACCAGCATGAGCTGAGTATGCTCGCATCGCTCCTGGAGAGCTTTGAGGCGGGCGAGGTGCTCTTGGGGGATCGGGGATTCGGCAACTTTCCCGTCCTGGCACAGTGCCTGGCGCGGGGGTTGGACGGCGTCTTTCGTGCCAATACGGCCATGCGCCGACTGGATTTTCGGCGGGGAAAACGTTTGGGAAAGGACGACCGCCTGGTCATTTGGCACCGCGGTCCAAAACCCAAGTACATGAGCCCCGAGTATTGGTCCCAGTTGCCCGATCAAATCACGGTCCGAGTGGTGCGCGTGCAGGTGCGGGTGCTCGGCTTCCGGACCCGCTCCGTGCTCCTGGTCACCACGTTGTTAGATCCGGTGAACCATCCAACCCAAGCGTTGGCTCAGCTCTATTTGCGGCGCTGGGAAATGGAACTCTGCTTCCGGCACCTCAAGACCACCCTGAAAATGGAGCACTTGAGCTGCAAATCTCCGGCCATGATTGATCGGGAATTACGCCTGCACTTTTTGACTCACAATCTGATCCGCCGAGTGGCCCTGGAGGCCGCTCGACGCCATCTCGTCCCCGTTCAGCGGATTAGTTTTGCGGGCGCCCTTGGGGCCGTGCATACCTTCGCCGAAGCGTGCCTGCGGGCGCGGAGCCCAAAAGCGCAGGAGCAGATTCGAGGGCGACTGTACCAACTCCTGGCAGGAGACCTGGTTCCCGAACGCCCCGGTCGACGAGAACCCAGAGCCGTCAAACGCCGTCCCAAATCCTATCCGCTTCTAACGGCTCCACGCCGGCAGTATCGGGAAATCCCACACAAGAATCGCTACCGCCGCCCAGAATAAATCCCCACTTTTATTGGGCCTTAATTAAGCGCCATTCGAGCCTGGGTATATTGTCGAGGTGCATTTCTGGACCGGCGGGCGCATCGCGCTCGACGAAGTGGAAGTTCCGAAGGGCGTTGTGGTCCTGAAAGAGTGATGACAGAGCCAAACAAACCGGATGCGAGTAAGCCTCGCGATCGCGTCGCTGTTTTAATCCGGGCATCAACTGACGCTGGTTCACTGAACCGGGACATTAAGGAAAATCCATGCGCATTCGAATGATCTCTGTAGCGATACTGGCGATCGTCACCTGTCACTTGGCCTTTGCTCACGAAGATTGCATCATCCGTTTAAGCGGAGATAAATTGGAGGGCTTGCCTGAGAAGTATCGGTCGGCATCGTTTAGCGTTCGGGAACGACGAATCGTTATAGGACCCGTCTCGGTCGTCTTTCCCGACTGCATTTGGAATCGCTTGGGGACCATCAAGGAGACCGATCTGAACTTCCAAGCCTCGTGGTATCACGATCCGAGCATCTTGCCGCCCTACATCATGGTTTCAATCGGGAAGGCTCCCGGAAAGATCGGGTATGAGTTGCTCCTCAATCTCGACACGCTGGCCGTGATTTCCTTCAAAAGGGCGATGGTTTTGCCCAATGGGACTTCCTACGAGGACATTCCCATTGAGTCAACGTGCGCTTCGGATTGGAAGGTCGTCCGCAAGCAATGAATCAGCGCGTCAACGCAGAAAGGCCCAGCAGGCTGCTCCAGTGAACGCGCCGGGAGTCATCGTGCTGGCAGGAGTCGACGACCAGCAGCTTCTCGGGAACGTTGGTGCGCATAGATTCGGATCACGGCTCCGCGCCGATGAAGCGGGTGGGGTGGTGGAATGCGGCTCGAATCAGTCCCGCGAAGGGTTGCCCAGTTCACTTTCCAACTGAAAGACGACGTCGGCGGTGGAGTCGTGAAAGCCCCATCCAATGCCGTCGCTCCTGCGCTCGATGTCCGCCAACCGGTTCCGAAACTGGGGATACAGTTCCCGGACTTCGCCGCGCAACAGGGTGGCGAGCTCACCGAGCGCGGACTCGATGCTATTGTAGAAGCGCTCGTCGATGTCCCCATACTCTTGGGTGAACCTCACGCCGTTCTCGACATACGTCATGAGAAGTTCCGCGGTACCAGGGACACTGCCGGTGGCCTTGCGATAGTCGCGGATGGCCTTGCGCGCCTCGCCCAGCTTCAGCTTGCCAACGCCGCGCGCCGGGAAAAACGGTTCCACGACCTTTTTCCGATACTTCTCCAGCACCTCACCACCGCCGTCCTCGGCCTGGCAACGGGCCTGGATGAAGTCACGGTTCGTCGCCTCGGCATCGTAAAGGTCCTTCACCAGGGCCAGCAGTGAGGGTTTGTCCCACGTCGCAAGATGTTGGCGGGCGGCGGTCCAGCCGTCGGACTTTCTGGAGGGTGGGCGGGTGTCGTTGGGCATGGGTTGAAAGGGTCAGCGCTGGATGGGCGCCAAGGTTGGTAGGGGTTCCAACGAAACCAAAAAAGTGATGCTCCGTGCCTGACCCGGTGTTCGCCGGATAAAGCCCCGTCGTTCCAAGGTCCGAGTCCTTAGGCTCTGAGGCTCTCAGGCAGGCCGGGACCGGGGACGCAACAATTCGGCGACGCGGGCGTGGGCGAATACCACATCGGGATCGCGCTGCAGCGCCTCAAAATAACTGCGGGGAAAACCGTCCCCCTCCTCGGAGGCCACCAGGAGCTTCCGGGTTCGTTGAACCAGCGCCTCAGCGGCCTCTGCCGTGAGTTCTCCGTCCTTCTCCTCCACCGCTTCATCCATGGCCACGATGAGCAGGGAGAGTGGGTGCAGCCAGGCGAACCATGGGTCGCTGGTAAGGAGCTTCAGAAAGTGGGTCGACGAGGGGATGGGACCGATGGCCTGCTCGTAACTGACCCGCTCGGAGTCCACGAGCGTCTTGTGCAGCGGCAGCAGGGCATCTCGGACCTGCTGGAGCCGCTGGCCTGGGGCATTGGTGGTCACCTGCACCAACAGTGACTCACCGCGGGCTGGGCGCAAAGCCTCCCTGTTCTCGTCCGACGACGATCTTTAGCTGGGCTGGCGACAGCAAGGACACCCGGACAGCGAAGGGGCACCGCATCCCCTGCCCCGAACCTCCCACTCACTTCTCCTTCGCGACTGCGTGATGCGAATGGACCTGCGTCTCCGGGGGTGGCGTGCCGAGTCCGGCGACGGCCTCGTGGGCGACACCAATGATGCCTCCGGGAAAGATGCCCACCACCAGGATGGCGGCCACGCAGGCGGCCAGTCCAATGCCCACCGGCAGGGGAACCGACACCGGACGATCCACAGCATCCTGATTGGGCCAGTACATGAAGCGGATGACGTTGAAGTAGTAGTACAGCGACATTACCACCGAGAGGCAGGCGGCGAGCACCGCCACCAGAAACAGCTTGCTGTCCCCCACCTGCAGGAGAGCCGCCTTGAAGAGGTAGAACTTTCCGAAGAAGCCGGCCAGGGGCGGAACGCCAGCCAAGCTCACCAGGGAAACCGTCATGGCTGCGGCCAGCCACGGCGAGCGGCGGCCGAGTCCGGCAAAAACGCTGATGTCATCATTGTCATCCTGCACGGTGACCCGGGAGATCACGGTAAAGGCCGCCAGGGTGGTGAAGACGTATCCGGCCAGGAAATAGAGGATGGCCGTGGATCCGGTGATGTTCGCTGCCGCCACGCCGAGCAGCAGATAGCCGGCGTTGGCGATGGAGCTGTATCCCATCAGGCGCTTGATGCTGCGCTGCGCCAGCGCGCAGAAGCTGCCGTAGAGCATGGTGGCGATGGCAAAGCCGAGCAGCAGATGACTCCACCGCGCCATCACCTCGGGAACCACGCTGTACACCAAGCGAAGCAGGAGCACGAAACCGGCGGCCTTGGAACCCGTGGCGAGAAAGGCCGTGGTGGGCACCGGGGCGCCCTGGTACACGTCCGGGGTCCACATCTGAAAGGGAAAAGCGGAAATCTTGAAGCCGAGTCCGACCAGGGTCAGCAGCAGCCCGATGATGAAGACCGGCGACTTTCCAAGTTCGGCCTGCCGGGAGGTGATCTCGTAGAAATTGGTGGTGTTGGCCGCTCCGAAAATCAGGGCAATGCCGTAAACCATGAACGCCGCGGCCAGAGCGCCAAAGATGAGGTACTTCACTCCGGCCTCCAGGGAGGACTGACGCCGGCGCTGAAAGCTCACCAGGATGTAGAAGGTCACCGTGATCAGTTCCAGCGCGACGAACATCAGAATGAAGTCGTTGGCCGAGGCGGCGAGCAGCATTCCGGTGAGCGCGAACAGGGTCAGCGCGACGTACTCCCCATACCCATCCAGCCGCTCGCTGTATCCGGACGAAATCAACAGCACGATGATCGCGGCGACGATGAACAGGGTCTTGAAATAATTGGAAAGGGCGTCCACCAGGAACATGCCAGCGAAGGCGGTGTGGTCCCCAGGCGCGAGTCCGCCGCCATGCAGGGTCAACACGAGCAGCAGTCCAGTGACCGCAGCGTAGGCGAGTCCGCGGCGGGCGGATGCGGGAATCCACAGATCGGCGAGCAGGACACCAAGTCCCAGCAGGACGATCAGGAATTCAATGGCGAGCAACGATGAGTTCATCGTGAAAATTCAGGATTCAATGGGCTGGCGGGGCGGGAACGGCAGCCACCGCAGCAGTCGCGGGGGCCGGGGCGGTCGCGGGGACGGGACGAGCCCGCTGGACGACGAGCGCCACGCTGGGCCGGATGCGGTTGACGAGGGAGTACGGGGCCACACCGAACAATATGAGGGGCACGAGCAGCACCAGAAACGGCACGCGTCCGGACCAGGTCACATCCGCTCCCGACATCGTCGCCTCCGCAGCGGGACCATGGGCCACCTGGCGAATGGCCCGCAGCATGTAAACACCCCCGATGGCCAGCCCACCCCAGGCGGCGGAAACCACATACCACGGGAGCTCCGGCCACACGCCGAACATCACCGTCAGTTCACCGGCAAAGCTCGCAAATCCCGGAACGCCGCAACCGGCGAGCATCGCGGTTACCAGCGCCGCCCCGACGAAGGGCATGGTGCGCATCAGACCGCCCATGCGACTGAGATCGAGCGTCCCGGTCTGGCGATAGACATGTCCGCTCAGCGCATACTCCAACGCCGCCAACAGGGCATGGGCGACCATGATGAGCACGGCCCCGGTGACGCCGATAAGGCTCACGCTGGCCAACCCCAGGAACACAAATCCCATGTGCGCCAGACTGGAGTTTCCGAAGAGGAGATTCAGATCGCGCTGCCGCATGGCGACCCAACCGCAATACACGATGTTGCCCAGACACAGGACCGCCAGCACCTGCGTCCATTGGGCGACTCCGGCGGGAAGCAGCGGAAATGCTGCGCGGAGCAGCGCAAACGCGCCCACCTTTTTCAGGATGCCGGCATGCATCATGGCCGTCGCCGTCGGCGCGATTCCGTAGCCCTGCGGCGCCCAACTGTGGAAGGGCCAGAGGCCGACCAGCGTCCCGAAGCCAAAGAGGAGAAGACCAAAAATGAGGGTCTGCGACGACTCCGGGAGCGGATGTTCCTTCAGCCACGCGGTGAGCGTCACCACATCGAGGGTGTTGGCACCGGAAAGAGCGTACAGACAGACCAACCCGACCAGGGCCACCAGGGCTCCCAGCGACAGATAAAGCGTGATCTGAAAGGCGACCGCGTTTTTGTCCGGTCCGCGACCCCAGATGCCGATCATCAGGAAGGTCGGCACCAGGGCCAGTTCGTTGAAGAAGTAGAGGAAGAAGAGGTCCAGCGAGATCAGCGCCCCGAACACGCCGCCCACCATCACCAGCAGGAGGGTATAGAACAGTTTCTCATGGTCCCGGATCTCCTCGGAAACCCAGGAGGCCGCGAAGGCCACCAGTGAGGCGACCAGCAGCAGTCCGACGCTGATGCCGTCCACACCCACGTGATAGTTGAGACCGATGGCCGGGACCCAGGCGTGATTGGCCACCATCTGGTAACCGCCATAACCCACCTGGAACCCGAAGAATACGGAGACCGCCACCAGCACGGTGATTCCTGTCGCGGCAATGGCGATGTATCGCCAGGCGGCCCGATAGGCCGAGGGGGTCAGCAGCACCGCCAGTGCGCCGAGGAACGGAAGGAGAGGAAGCAGGGAAAGCGAGGACATGGCGGTTATTTCAAGGCCAGCAGGACGACGAGGGCGACGCCGGCAACGAAGAGGAAGGCGTAGGTTTGCAGATTGCCGGTCTGCGCGAGTCGGAGTCCGCGTCCGAACAGGTCCACTGCCCCCGAGGCCCCCCGCACGAAAAAGCCCTGAACCACCCACCGGTCGAATCCCCCAGCCAGCGCGGCAAATCCGTCATGCAGCGGAATCACCGTCGCCTCATAAATCTCATCCGCATACAGGCGGTTGCGCAGGGCCCGCGACAGTCGCGGAAGGCGGGCGGGCATCGGATCCGCCGAGGCCCCCCAGTACGCCACATAGGCCACTGACAAGCCGAAGGCCAGCAACCCCAGGCCCAGGAAGGCGCCCAGCGGTGAGTGGTTGAAGGGCTCGAAGAAGACGTCCGAAGCCTCAGACATCCCATGCTCCGCAGCGTGGGGGAAAATGGCGTGACGGAAATAGGCGCCCAGGGGGAGCCACCCCAGACCCACCGAAGGCACGGCCAGGATGATCAGCGGCAGGGTCATGTTGCGTCCGGGATCAGCGGCATGGGACGCCGCATCACTTCGCGCGGAACCCAGGAAGGCGATGATGACCAGACGGGACATGTACAGGGTGGTCAGACCCACCACGAGAATTCCCAGGACAAACAGGACCGGGCGATCCGCGGCCAGCGCGGCGGCGAAGATGGCATCCTTGCTGTAGAATCCACTGCTCACCACCGGCAGCCCGCACAGGGCCATCGTCGCGATCAGGAAGGTCCAGAAGGTGATCGGCATTCGTTTCGCCAGTCCGCCCATCCGCCAGATGTTCTGCTCGTGATGACAGGCGTAGATGACACTGCCAGCACCCAGGAAGAGCAGCGCCTTGAAGCAGGCATGGGTGGTCAGGTGAAACATGGCGGCGTCCGGACCTCCGCACCCCACGGCCATCACCATGTATCCGAGTTGCGACAGTGTGGAGTAGGCGAGGATGCGCTTGATGTCGTCCTGCTGGATGGCGATCACGCCGGCGAACAGCGAGGTGAGCCCCCCGGTCCAGGCGATGACATCCAGCGCGGACAGGTGACCCAGAAACGCCAAGGGGCCAGGCCAGGCGGCCGGCAATTCAAAGAGGAAGAACACCCGGCACAGCATGTACACCCCGGCGGCGACCATGGTGGCGGCGTGGATCAGCGCAGAGACCGGCGTCGGACCTTCCATTGCGTCGGGCAACCAGACGTGCAGCGGCAACTGGGCGCTCTTACCCACCGCACCGAGGAATACCAGGATTCCGGCCAGCGAACTGAGCGAGCCCAGCACCGCGGGATCCGCACCCATTTTCGCCGCGAGTGCGTCGAAGGAGACCGTCCCGGTGGCTCCCCAGATCAGGAGGATGCCCAGGATGAATCCGAAATCACCCATGCGGTTGGTCAGAAACGCCTTCTTGGCGGCATCGGCTGCCGCCGGCTTGTCGTACCAGAATCCCACCAGCAGATAACTGGAGACGCCGACCAACTCCCAGAAGATGAAGGTCTGAACCAGGTTGTCAGACAGCACGATGCCCAGCATCGAGAAGGTGAAGAAACCCAGGCTGGCGAAATAGCGCGGGTACTCGGGGTCGTCCTCCATGTATCCGGTGCTGTAGAGGTGCACCAGGAAGGACACGCCGGTCACCACCATCAGCATCAGCGTGGAGAGGGAGTCCACTGTGAGTCCGAGATGCACGTCGAGTCCGCCCACGGAGAGCCAGGCCAGGGGCGTTGCGGCGAGATGCTGTCCGGAGATGCCAAACAGAAAAAACAGCCAGACACTCAGTCCGAAGCCGACGGCCACTGCGGTGAGGCTCAGGGTGGTGGTGAGGACACGGCTGCGGCGCAGGCCGAGGGTGATGGCGAGCGCGGAGACCAGGGGCAGCATCAGGATCGCCCAGGCGAGATCCTGAAAATTGGTCGGAGGAAAGGCGGTGGGAAGATGGGTCGGTTCCATGGCGGCTTCAGGCGGCGGTCACAGCCGGAGGCTGTTGAGGTCCTCAACGTGCGCGGTGCCGCGCTTGCGGTAGAGCGCCACGATGAGCGCGAGTCCGACGGCCACCTCCGCGGCGGCGACCGTGATGATGAAGAAGACCATGACCTGGCCCTTCAGGTTGGCGTTGTAGCGGGAGAAGGCGACGAGGGCGAGATTGGCGGCGTTCAGCATGAGTTCGAGGCTCATGTAGATCACCAGCAGATTGCGGCGCGCCAGAACCCCGAACAGCCCGAGGCTGAACAGGAGGGCGCTGACGACGAGATAGTGGTTCAGGCCAACGGTCATTTCAGTTCCTTCTTGCTGAGCAGGATCACTCCCACCATGCCCACCAGCAGCAGCAGGGACATCACTTCGAAAGGCAGCAGGTACAGGGTGAAGAGGGCATGGCCCAATTCGCGGGTACCGCCCTCCACCAGTGGGCGTCCCCCGGCGGAGGGCTCCGCGGCCGCGACGGCGCGGATCAGGATTCCGGCGATAACCGCCACGGACAGGGCGCCCAATCCAATGGTAATGCCGCGAATCTTCCGCCGCTCCTCCTCCTTGAGGTCGAGCAGCATGATCACGAACAGGAAGAGCACCATCACCGCGCCGGCGTAGACCAGGATCTGGATGGCCCCGAGGAAGAAGGCGTGCAGCAGGATGAAGAGTCCGGCCAGGGACACGATGGTCAGCACCAGGAACATGGCGCTGGTTACCGGACTGCGGCTCAGCGGATTCGCCACGCACAGGAAGCCGCACAGCAGGGCGAACCCGGCAAAGGCGTAAAAGAGAAGATCGGTCAGCGCGGGCATGGCATCAGGGATTCTTTACCGGAAAGGCCTCCTGCTCCCGGGCCTCCTCCAGCTTGTGCTTCCACTTCTGGACGCCGCCATGGATGCCGCCCAGTTCAAGCAGCTTTTCCTTGTTGTAGATCATCTCCTCGCGGGTGCGTCCGGTCAGCGAGTAATCCCGCTGCAGGAAGATCGCCTCTTCAGGACATACCTCCTGGCACAGGCCGCAGAAGATGCAGCGCAGCATGTTGATCTCGAACTCGCGCGGCATCTTTTCCGCGTTGGCCCGGTCGGCTGCCGGACCCTCCGGACCCGGCGGGGTAATCTTGATCGCCTTGGGCGGACACACGAACTCGCAGAGCTGGCAACTGACGCACTTGGTGTCGCCCTCCTGATCCTTCACCAGATAGGGCGCGCCGCGATACCCCTCCGGCACCACCCATTTCTCTTCCGGGTACTCCATGGTCAGGGTCTTGCCCTTGAAGACCGACCTGGCGAAGTGCTTCCAGGTGACCTTGAAGCCGCTGGCGATGGACGGCAGGTACGTCCGCTCCAGCAGGCTCAGGGGTTTGCGTTCAACAACCTTGGTCATGGCGGATTCGGATCAGTGGTTCAGGGCAGCCAGCACGAGGGCGGTGACCAGGATGTTGGCCAGAGCCAGGGGGATGAAGCGACGCCAGCCCAGATCCATCAACTGGTCGTAGCGGAAGCGCGGAAACATCCAGCGCACCCAGATGAACACCACCATCAGGAGCAGCATCTTCACGACGAAGCAGGCGATGTGTCCCAGTCCTCCGAGCAGGCCGGCTGCGGCGCCGCCGCCCCAGGGAAAGGTCCATCCGCCAAAGAACAGCGTCACCATCATCGCCGAGGCGGCGATCATGTTGGCGTACTCTCCCAGGAAGAAGAGGGCGAACTTCATCGAGCTGTACTCGGTATGATAGCCACCCACGAGTTCAGACTCGGATTCGGGCAGGTCGAACGGCAGGCGGTTGGTCTCCGCAAAGGCAGAAACCAGGAAGATGAAAAAGGCGAGCGGCTGCTTCCAGACCATCCAGTGGAAGATATTGGCTCCCTGATACTCGACCACCTTGGACAGATTCAGATCGCCGATGACCATGAACACCGCAATCACGCTCATGCCCATGGCAATCTCATAGGAGATCATCTGGGCCGAGGAGCGAATGCTGCCCAGGAACGGATACTTGGAGTTGGAGGCGTATCCCGCCAGGACGATTCCATACACTCCCAGGGACACGATGCCGAAGGTGTAGAGCACGCCGACGTTGAGGTCGGCGATCACCATCGGGTTCTTGGGATTTCCCAGGGTGGAACCAAAGGGAATGACCGCCATGGTCATGAACGCGGGCACGGCGGTCAGCGCCGGAGCGAGCCAGAAGTAAACCTTTCGGACGTAGGCCGGAGTGAAGTCCTCCTTGAGCAGAAACTTGAGGCCATCGGCCATCGGCTGGAAAATTCCCAGGCGGACCAGCGCCGGTCCGATGACCGGCAGGAACTTAATGAACACCGGCGTGGCGCGATTGGGACCGACCCGGTCCTGAATCCACGCGGAAATCTTGCGCTCGGCCAATACGGCGTAGGCGACAAAGGTCAGGGTGACGCCAAAGGCCACCAGGATCTTGACGATACTGAACAGGACGAACTGGGTCGTCGGATCGAGGTATTTGATGGCGTCCATGACGTCGTTCCTCAGACCGCCACGGTGACTCCGAGGTCACCGATCCTGGCCCACTCGATTCCGCTGAAGGCGGGAATCTCGCCGGCCATTTTGTTGAACAGACCCTCGATGGTCGCGACGCCCAACCTTCCGGAGGTGGCGTTGACCCACTCGAGCAGAAACTCCCCTTCGGGCCGCGCATCGCCCTTCGCTTCGACCGCTTTCAGGAACCGCTGCAGACGTCCCTTGCCATTGACGAAGGTGCCGCGCTTCTCGGCATGGGCGCATCCGGGGAGCAGATAGGTGGCGGCCTCAGTGGTCGGGTTGGGAAGAATGTCGCTCACGATCAGGGTTTCGAGCTTGGCCAGAAGATCGGCACCGATGCCGTGTTGGGTGACATCCTCACCGAACACCACCAGCGTGCGAATGGCTCCGGATCGAATGCCTTCGGCAATCTCCGGAAGGCGAATGCCCATTTCGGTGAAGGCAATTCCGGTCAGGCGGGCCCCGTTGCTGTTGGGATTGCGATCCTCGCTGACCAGCAACCGGTCCGCCTCACCCGTGCGGGGAATGGAATCGGTCACCGCGCCCGTCCGCACCGCCAGCTTCTTGAGCAGGTACAGCTCCTCGGTCGTCTGCCGGGCACTGGCCACGATGGCCACACTGCCGGCGGGAGCGGAGTTCAGTTTCGCGGAAACTTCCCGCAGGGCCGTCTCCCACGGAATCCGCTCGGATCCGGAAGCGGTCCGGCGCCGCACCTCGGTCAACCGATCCGGACGTCCGATCCATGGGTAATTCAGCCGTCCCGCGTCGCACATCCACGCGGCGTTGACCGCGTCATTTTCCCGCGGTTCGTAGCGGTACACCACGTCCTCGCGGGACCCGATGGTGATGTTGCAACCCGTCGCGCACGAGGTGCAGACGCTGCGGGTCTCCTTGAGAAACCACACCCGCATCTTGAAACGGAAATCGCGGGAGGTGAGGGCGCCCACCGGACAGAGGTCCACGGTGTTCAGCGTGTAATTGTTATCGAAAGCCCCTTCCTTCCACGCGGCGATGGTGTTGTAGGATCCGCGGTTCACGATTCCCAGCGCGTCGTCGCCGGCAATGTCCTTGGTGAAGCGGATGCACCGAGTGCACAGAATGCAGCGCTCGTCATCGAGCACGATGCGCGGCCCGAGATTCACCGCCTTGGGCTTGTGCACCTTGGCCTCGACGAAGCGGCTGGCCGCCTGGCCGTGCTCCACCGAGTACTCCTGCAGCTTGCATTCACCGGCCTGATCGCAAATCGGGCAGTCCAGCGGATGATTGATGAGCAGCGATTCCAGCACAGCCTCCCGCATCTGCTTCGTCGCGGGAGAACCGGGATAAATCTCCATGCCCGGCGAAATCGGTGTCGCGCAGGAAATGGCACCGCGGGGGGTTCCGGGCTCGTAGGGCAAAACCGAGCGGGCAATCTTCGGCGAACCGTCCTCGTTGAGCACGGGCTTGCGGTCGGGCCCCATCATGGGCGTCCCAAACTCCACCAGGCACATGCGGCAGTTGCCGGCGACCGGAAGCTTGGGGTGGTAACAGTAATGCGGCACCTCGGCTCCGGCGAGCTGGCAGGCCTGGAGCATGGTGGTCGGCTGCAGCTTGCCTTGCCAGTCGGGCATCAGCTTCGGGACCTCGATGTCCCGTCCGTCCACCTGGATCTTGAGCTTCTCCACCGGGGGCGGCGCAGCGGGGGCCGGGGCGGTTGTCGCGACGTTCGACATGGAAAATCAGTGTTTGGAATGGGAGGAACCGGAACCTTGGGCGCGGGCGGACTCGTCGGCGGCGCCGCGGGCTTCGAACTCGTCCTTGAATTTCTTCACGAAGCTGAGGACCGGCCACGCCGCGGCCTCACCGAAGGCGCAGATCGTCCGGCCCTGGATGTTCTGGGCGATGTGCAGCAGATAATTTGCATCCTCTTTCCGTCCCTCGCCGTGCGAGAGACGATGCAGCGCCTTTTCCATCCACAGCGCGCCCTCGCGGCAGGGAGTGCACTGTCCGCAACTCTCGTGTGCGTAGAACTCGGAGAGATTGGACAGCGTGTCCACCATGCTGCGCGAGTCATCCAGGACGATGATGGCGCTGGATCCGGACAT
>JBDKKE010000261.1:0-2925 GCA_039796255.1 Verrucomicrobiota bacterium
ACGTGCTGCCTGATCTCTCGACCGCCCAATGGATGCTGGCCGTGGCGGCCGCCGTTGGCATCGGGGTGTCGAAGAGCGGGTTGCCCGGGGTCAGCCTCCTGCACGTGGTGATCTTCGCGCAGTTGTTTCCCGGACTGGCCTCCACCGGGGTGGTGTTGCCCATGCTGGTCGCCGGTGATCTCGGTGCGGTGGCGCTCTACCGCCGCCATGCGGAGTGGAAGTACATTGGCCGCACCCTGCCGCCCGCGGTGGTCGGGGTGGCCATCGGATGGGCCCTCATGCGCTGGGCACAGGAACACCAGATTCCGGGCGCGCGGTTTAATCCGGTCATTGGGGGCATCGTCCTCGTCCTGGCCGTGCTTCAACTGGTGCGGCTCTGGAAGCCGTCCCTACTCGCCGCCGTGCCTCACACTCATGCCTTCGCCTGGACGATGGGGCTTACCGCCGGAATCACCACCATGCTGGCCAACGCCGCCGGACCGGTGATGGCGCTATATCTGCTCGCCGTGGCCCTGCCCAAGGAGGCTTTTGTGGGCACCGGGGCCTGGTTCTTCCTGCTGATCAACCTCATCAAGGTGCCCTTCAGCGCGCAGCTCGGACTGATCTCCGTTTCCACCCTTGCCTTCAACGCCCTGCTCGTTCCCGTCATCGTCGCCGGTCTGTTCCTCGGACGCGCCGTGGTCAGCCGGCTTCCGCAGAAGACCTTCGATACCCTCATTTTAATCTTCGCCCTCTGGGCCTCGGCCCGGCTGCTGCTGACCGGATAGTCATCGACCCGCGCCCCTCGCAGTTTCCCATCCCGCATTTATTTCACGACTTCGCGGCTTCTTCACGAAATGCTCTTTCCCACCTTATGAAGTTCCCTTGGTCCGGAGTTTTTCCGGCAATCACCACCCAGCTCCACAAGGACGGTTCCCTGGATCTCGACGCGACCGCCGCGCATGCGGAGGTCCTGATCAATTCCGGCATTCGCGGACTGATCTTCCTGGGTTCCCTGGGTGAGAACCAGTCGATGACCGCCGAAGAGAAGCGCCGGGTCATGGAAGCCATGCGGGACGCTGTCCGGGGACGCGTCCCTGTGATCAGCGGCGTCGCCGAGAGCAGCGGACCCGAAGCCATCCGCTACGTGCGGGATCTGGAGAAGCTGGGTGTGGACGGACTCATGCTGATGCCGCCGATGATCTACAAGTCACCGGACGCGCGGGAGTCGCTCCATCATTTCCGCACCGTGGCGCGGTCCACCGGACTGCCGATCATGATCTACAACAATCCGATCAGCTACGGACACGACATCACCCCGGAGCTGTTTGCGGCCTTGGCGGACCAGAAGAATTTCGTGGCCCTCAAGGAGAGTTCCGGCGACACCCGGCGGATTACCGACCTGCACCAGACGGTGGGCGGCCGTTACGCGATCTTCACGGGGGTGGACGATCTGGCGCTGGAGAGCGCGGTGCTGGGCATCGATGGCTGGGTGGCGGGTACGGGGATCGCCTTTCCGGCGGAGAATCAATACTTCTGGGAACTCACGCGTCAGGGCGAGTGGGCCAAGGCGTTGGAGATTTACCGCTGGTTCACCCCGCTGCTGCACCTCGATACCCATCCGAAGTTCGTCCAGTACATCAAACTGGCGGTTCAGGAAGCCGGCCTCGGCAAGGAATGGGTCCGAGCCCCGCGTCTGACGCTCACCGGCCCCGAGCGCAAGGCCGTCCTGCGGATCATTCATGACGGCATCGCCAGTCGCCCCAAGCTGCCGCGCCGAAAATAATGGATGGGTAGGGATGCGTTCCACCCGCGTCCCCAATCAACTCCGCCCCGCTTGTGGAAGAACTGCAGTAAACGCGGAAATTACTCCTGACGCCTGGGGCTTCCCACGATCCCCTGCGTGTGTTCCGAAACGTAGCGGTGTTGAAGTGGGACGCGGGTGGAACGCATCCCTACCTCACGGGAGAGGCAGCACGTCCTGCAGCCTCGGAACCGGCTCCGGGCGGAACACGAATCCCATCGAGGTCTGCAGCGGATACTCGCAGATGCACGAGGCGCTGGCCTCGGGGATCAACACTCCGCCCTGGACCGGCAGGATGTTGAGCCAGCATCCGGGGCGGGTCGGCGCGAGGCGGGTGAAGGAGCCGTCCGCGAAGCGGAAGAAGGTCGGATTGTCCGCGCGGAACAGCAGTCCGTCCTGGGCTCCGGTCATTCCCCCGCAGGCGTGCCCGGGACGGGACAGGATCCAGTCCGACGCCGCGCCCGGCGGCATCCACCGGGCACCGGTGTTCAGGTCATAAAGGTCGCTTTCAAAGGCGACCCGGTTGCGCAACACCACCGGGCGCTTCACCTGCTGGCCGTGGAACAGATCCTTGATGGGATTCAGCCCGCGGTTTCGCCAGAGTTCCTGTCCATCCCGGGTGGACCAGCAGCGCAAATGGTAGGCTGCCTGTTCCCCCACGCTCTGGGCGGCGGACAGCACTAATCGGTCCCCCATGACCGAGAGGCCCAGAATGTCCCGCGCCTCCGGCCATCTCAACGGCTGTTCCCACAGCGTGTTTCCGGTCTCGCCATCCCGGCAGACCACCACGGCGTCCTCCAGAATCTGCGCACAGGTGAGCCGACCCACCACGTTGGTGCGCGCCGCTGGACCGCGCGCTTCCACGGTGTAGAGGCGGCCCTGCGACACACAGAACGTTGCATTCACCAGCAGGCCCGCCGTGGACTGGACCCATCCAGCGGAACCTTCCGACGTCGCGAGACGGAACACGCCGCGCGAACACACCAGCGGACGCTCGGAACGATATTCCAGGTCCACCAGGTCGTACTCCTTCACGGTGCGCGACGCGGTGGCGGACTGTCCGCTGCCATAAACCGCCGCCCCTTCGAGGGCCAGCCATCCCCAGTGCAGATTGGGAATCGGAACCGGGATTCGCCGGTTAA
>JBDKKE010000262.1:0-4995 GCA_039796255.1 Verrucomicrobiota bacterium
CAAAACAAGCAATCGCAAATAGGTAATTGCCAAGGGCACGAACCACCGACCACCAACCCGGAATCAGGGACGATCGTTTCATCGCACTTCCTTGTAGGCAGCTACGGAGAGGTTCCAGATCCGCTGGTCCGCTTCGGTAATCAGGGGGACGAAACGCTCCATCTCGGCGGAGAACCACCGGATGTTGCGGTCTCGGTGGTCGCGGCTGCTGGCCTGTTCAGTGCGGTCGCCGGCAAGAAAGGCCCAGTTCATTGGTCGCGAATAGTCGAACCAGAGACGGTTGCGGGCAATCACCGCCTGGCGGACCGCCTCTACTTGGGGCAGTAAGAACCGTCCCTGCGGATTGGATGTGGCCCGGGCGAGCGGGTGGGTGAAACAAAGCCTGCGGGCGAGATCCACAGCGGCAGACTCCTGGGAGCGGAGTTCAATCACCGGGATTCCCTTTCGAGAACCCAGGTCGCGAATCGCCTCCGTATAGACGGACAGACCTGCGCGCCGCTCTGGATTCAGTCCCGGTAGGCCCTCCGCGAGAGGCGCTGGCGAAATCAGGATTCGGCGCGAGATAACGGCGCCAACGCTGTCCAGGAGTTGAGCATAGGCATCAGTGAACGCTGAAAGGCCAGATTGTCCGCCGAGCGATTCCATCTCCCCGAATTGCAGTAGAACCACAGTGGCAGCAGAATCGCGAAGCTGCCGTGCCAGGGGCGGGAAGTTGAGCTCCCGAGGACGGGAAAAGACGGTGTCTCCCTCCCAAGCGAGGCTTCGCCAACGAAGGTTCCAGCTGGGATGGGCCACCGCTACGAGAGTTTCGGAGTGGCCGTCACGTTGTTCGGCCACAACCCGTGCACCCCCAAGCCAGGCAATCGTATCTTGGGGTCTCAGCAGGGAGATGTCCTGTCCATGGACCATGGACAGGACAGTGTAAAGTGTAAGGCACCGTGTCAGAAATCTCAGATGCATGCGGAGAACGACTTCAGTTTGCCCGCCTGCCTGCAAATCGCCAGCGTCTAAAACGGGGCGCGATTCGCGGAAGTATTCCCCACTTTAACTGATTCCATGCTCCTGACGGGTTGGCGACTTCAGCGTTCCCTCCGTCACTTTGTCCCACGTTCACTACCATTGCCTTCCATGGAGATCCGGGAATTAGTCCGAAATTAGAAGTGGGAGTTGCGGTTCAAGTCTCCCTAACGCCAGCAGGAAATCTCAAATAAACCCTGCTTGGAGTTAAAATGGTCGGGACGGTGAGATTTGAACTCACGACCTTCTGAACCCCATTCAGACGCGCTACCAAGCTACGCTACGTCCCGACCGGAAGCGCGGATGGTAGGCACACGAGTTCCCTGTTCAATCGAAATCGGGAGTTGTTGCTTGGAGAGCTGGCGTAAAATGCGGCTGTCGACACCCCAAAAACGAGTTGACTATCTCGTGATCCTTTAATCGATCTCAGCTCGGCCTCGCATGGATTTGCGGCGGGGAGGTCTGATTGGACAGCAATGCGCGCCGGAAGGTTGGGATTACGCCAACAATAAATGGAGGCGGAAAAGGGTTCAGTTGCCGCAAATTGACGTTCGCCGTCGCTCAAATGGCCTCCTCCGTCGTCCAGTTTGCCAGTGCCGATTCGGAGGACGAGGCCTGCCGAAGGCTTCCGAGATATGCGGGAGGTCCGGTCTGGAGCTCCGCGGAATGTTTGGCCCTCAAAAAGGGCTGGATAAGGAGCGAGGCCCAATTCGCGGCGCAACACGCAAATCTCGGTTTGCGCGAACTTGAAAAGGCAGCTTCTGAAAGCGGGGGAATAGTTACGGTAGACTGCCTCCCGGTTGTTGGTGCACGGTCGTAGATCGGCGCGGAATTGGTCTGTCTCGCCTCCGCTCCGAGACCCCTAACCAAAAGAAATTCCAAAAAGGTATTGCACGTGCATCGGTCACTTCATAAGGTCAGCGCTCCGTTTCGTCATCGAAAGAGACGCTTCGGAATCGTCCGACCGATAACCGTGTTGCCCCAAGCGACCGGAAGTGATGGCCGGGCACACGAGGGTGACCGCCCCGTGAATTTTAATTTGCCGTGAAAACATTTCGACCGTTAACGCCCTCCACGCGTTATGTGACCGTGGAGGATTTTTCGGACATAACGAAGAATCGTCCGGAGAAGTCGCTGGTCTTCATCAAGAAGGGCACCGGTGGACGCAACAACTATGGCCGGGTCACGGTCCGTGCTCGGGGTGGTGGTCACAAACGGATGATCCGTTCGGTGGACTTCCGGCGCCGCAACCTTGGTCTGGAGGCAAAGGTGATCGCGATCGAGTACGATCCCAATCGCACGGCTCGCATCGCCCTGATCGAATATCCTGATCAGGAGCGAGCCTACATCCTGTGCCCCGACGGTCTTCAGGTGGGTGCCGTGGTGATGAGTGGTCCGGCAGCCCCACCGACCATTGGAAACGCCCTTCCCTTGGCGAATATCCCCGTGGGATTGGCGATCCATAACGTTGAGCTGATCCCGGGAAGGGGCGCTCAGATGGTCCGTTCGGCCGGAGCAGCAGCAACCCTGATGTCCCGAGACGAGGGGTACGCACAGGTCAGGCTGCCTTCGGGTGAAATTCGGCGAATTCACGAGTCCTGCATGGCGACGATCGGTCAGGTCGGCAATGCCCAGTGGGAAAACGTCATTCTCGGCAAGGCGGGACGCGCTAGGCATCTGGGTATCCGCCCGATGTCGCGCGGCATGGTCCGCAACCCGGTCGATCACCCCAACGGTGGCGGCCAGGGAAAGTCGAAGGGTGGTGGCGGACGCCAACATCTCACCTCTCCGTGGGGCCTCATTGCCAAGGGGTATCGCACCCGCAACAAACGCAAGATTTCGAACCGCTTCATCCTGGTGCGCCGGGATGGCCGTCCGATGAAACTCAAATAGTTTATGGGTCGTTCGCTCAAAAAGGGGCCGTACGTCGAGCCCAACCTGCTCAGCCGAGTCGAGAAAGCTAAGGCCTCCAAGGCCAAGACGCCGATCAAGACTTGGTCACGGCGTTCCACCATCATTCCCGACTTTGTCGGACTGACGTTCAACGTCCATAACGGTAAGGTGTTCAACCCCGTCTTCGTGACCGAAAACATGGTGGGACACAAGCTAGGCGAATTCAGCTTCACGCGCACCTTCAAGAAACACGGTGCCCACACGGCGAAGGCCGAGGCGAAGTAGCGAGGAACTCCAATGGAAGTCCAGGCCATCACCAAAAATTTTCGGATGTCCGCGCAAAAAATGCGCGAAGTAACCCGTCAGGTTCAGGGTCTCCCGGCTGCGCAGGCTCTTGCTGTGCTTCAATTCGTGCCGCGCAAGTCGGCCCGGGTAGTTGCCAAGACTCTGAAGTCCGCCATTGCCAACGCTGAAAACAATCACGGACTCAAAGTTGAGAATCTGGTGGTGAGTCGAGCCGCCGCTGAAACGGCGAGCAGCTTCAAGCGATTCACTCCCAAGGCCAGGGGTTCGGCCGGTCCTATCATCAAACGCAACTGCCACGTGCGCATCATCCTTACTGAGAAGTAATCTATGGGCCAAAAAACCAATCCGATTGGCCTGCGCCTACCCGTCAACCGGGACTGGCGCTCCAAGTGGTTCGCCAACCGACGAGACTTCGCCGGCCTGCTCCGGGAAGACCGCAAGATCCGCGAGGCTCTGAAGCGGAAGTTGGAATCCGCCGCGGTACCGAAGATTCAGATCGAACGCGCCGCTAACCGCTGTCGCGTGACCATATTCACTGCCCGCCCCGGCGTGGTTATTGGCCGTAAGGGTTCCGAGATCGATAAACTCAAGGAAGACCTCTCCAAGTTGACTGGGAAGGAAGTCTACGTGGACATTCAGGAGGTCAAACAGGCGGAGACTGATGCCCAGCTCGTGGCCGAGAGTGTGGCAATGCAGCTCGAGCGTCGCATTTCATTCCGCCGGGCGATGAAAAAAGCCCTGCAGATCGCTATGGAAAACGGGGTCGAGGGAATCAAGATCCGCTGCGGTGGTCGTCTGGGCGGTGCGGAGATTTCACGAGTGGAGACCTATCGTGAGGGACGTGTGCCTCTGCATACTCTTCGCGCCAACATTGACTACGGTTTTGCCGAGGCTCGCACCATGTACGGCAAACTTGGGGTTAAATGCTGGATTTGTAAGGGCGAGATTAAACGTTCCGAAATCAAGTCCGCTGCGCCGCCGGCGCCCATCGTTCCCGCTCGCAGGGAACCGGTGGAGAATTGAACACCTTTACTGAGGAGATTCGCTTATGGCCATGATGCCGGCACGGGTTAAGTACCGCAAAATGCAGCGGGGGAGTCGCACGGGGATTGCCTCGCGCGGTAACAGCGTCGCGTTTGGAGAGTTTGGTCTCCAGGCGTTGGAACGCTGCTGGATGGACACCAAGCAGATTGAGGCCGCTCGTGTCGCGATCACTCGCTTCATGAAGCGCCGAGGCAAGGTCTGGATCAGGATTTTTCCTGACAAAAGCTTCACCAAGAAGCCCTTGGAAGTTCGAATGGGTACCGGTAAGGGCGGCGTAGAGTCCTGGGTGGCTGTAATTCGTCCCGCCAGTATTCTTTTCGAAGTGGATGGTGTGTCCGAGACCGTCGCCCGGGAGGCTATGCGCTTGGCGGCCAGCAAGCTCCCGATTTCAACCAAGTTTATCGTGCGCCACAAGCTCACCTGAGGAGTCCACCATGGCGAAGCTGACATTCAAGAATTTGAAGGATTTGACCACGCAGGAGCTGGGCGCCAAGGGCCGCGAGCTTCGGCAGGAGTTGTTCCACCTCCGTATCCAGCAGGCGACCGCGCGGTTGGAGAAGAGCCACCGCATGCGGGAGATCCGCCGGGAAATTGCCCGGTGTGAAACCCGAATCACCCAACTCCGTCGCGGATCCAGGGCGGCGAAACCCACCACTTGATTTCTCCCATGGCTGAACCAATTCAGATCCGAGGTCACCGCAAGGAACGCGTGGGCGAGGTCGTCTCCGACAAGAT
>JBDKKE010000263.1:0-3547 GCA_039796255.1 Verrucomicrobiota bacterium
GAGGCGCTCATCGACGATGCGCGACGGGAGAATGTGTTCGGTCTGCTGATGTCCCTGAACATGCTCATCGAGTTCGGCGACGCCTTTGACTACTCGGGGGCCGACTTCCGCGGTTGGTGCACCGAGGCCGGCTTCACCCGGTTTGAGGTCATTCATCTTGCCGGCGCCTCGAGTGCCGCGGTCGCCTATAAATAGGGCGTCGCCGGCGAGTGGACTGGAAGGACCCAACTTCGACTTCGGGTCCGGAGAACGGGTTCAACCGGGAAAAAGCGGTGGGAGGAAACCGCAGAGAACGCCAAGAGCACAGAGAAGGTCGGTCGGAGAGGCTGCGGCACTCGTCGGGAGTTTATCCAGAAGATGAGGCGACTCATGGCCTGCCATCGAGCCGAAGTTACCGTCTTTGCGTTCTCTGCATTCTTTGCGGTTCGGTTATTTGAAATGGCGTTTTCAGGTTCACCGCAGTTGCGCCATCCACGGAGAAAGCTCCGCTTCCAACCGTCCGGCAATCTGCGCGTAGCCGCGTTCATTGGGGTGGACTCCATCGGACATGAGTTCCGCATGGAACATCACGCCGTCCATCAAGTCCGATACATGGAGGACCCCTTTCTCGCGGGCAAGCCGGCGAAAACCTTCCTCATTGCGATCCCTGACGGACGCGCTCCGGATGCCCATCAACACCACGAAGGTTCCCTCCCGCTGCAATCGATCAATGATGGCGGACAGATTGGACAGCATCTCCGAGCGGGAAAGCCTCCGCAGCTCGTCGTTTCCTCCAAAACACAACAAGACCACGCGGGGTCGCAGGGATGCGATCTCGTCGACCCGGGCGCGTCCGTCGCCTGAAGTTTCGCCACTCCGCCCCGAATTGGTGATGGGAATGCCGAGTCGGCCAGAGAGCTGCGACGGATAATCCTGTCCTGATTCGGCGCCGTATCCCTCGGTGAGACTGTCGCCAAACGCCACCCAGGGACCCGTCGCCGTCGGAGGCAGATTCACCAGACGTTCTGGTGAGAAGCGGAGGAAGATTCCCCACGCCAATGCCGCGAGGACCGCAGCACCGACGAGTCCGAACAACCCCCGTTTCATCCAGAGAGACTATGCGTGAACGCGGTGAATCTCCACCCATCCCCCAGCCAAACTCCGCTGCGCGCGTTCTGAAATGAAATAATGACCCGTTAGGGATCCAGTGGATGGCCCCGCTCCCGCAGCGGAAAGGTCACCCGGCTTCCTCCCAGGGCGGACTGGTAAATACCCATCACCATCTCCACTCCCCAGGCCCCGTTGCGTCCGCTGCACTCAGGTTCCCGGCTGGAGGCGATCGCCTCCAACCAGTCTCCCACCGGAGCCCGATTGTGCCCGGCCTCCGCCAACAACGGGACGCCTTCCAATGGAGCCCAGTCTTCCCGGCGGGTTCCGTCCTTCCAGGAAGACGCGGTTTTCACGCAGGCCACGGGCACGAGATCGCAGTTGATGCGGGCGGACCCCCGGCTTCCCTGGAACTCGATGCCCCAATGTCCGGTGGATTCCCGCAGGCGTCCGTCACTGGTGTAGA
The DNA here is from genome assembly GCA_039796255.1 of Verrucomicrobiota bacterium. Classification (GTDB taxonomy): domain Bacteria; phylum Verrucomicrobiota; class Verrucomicrobiia; order Limisphaerales; family UBA9464; genus UBA9464. Next base: position 1,553 of record JBDKKE010000263.1, read on the forward strand.
GCCCCAAAACGCCGTTCCCAAAAGCAAACTGGGCGTTCACCCGATCGCCCGCCACCCAACCAACCTCGTCCTTCACCCGTCGGCGGTCGGTGACTGCCAGCTCGCGACTCTGCACCTGAACCCGGGCCGATACCCAGAGCGGATCCCCGGCAAAGAGTCGCATCAGATCGAACAGATGCGGTCCCAGGACCATGAGGTCCTCCCCGCCCGCCCGCTCGTCCTGCTTTCCAAAAGCATGCATTTCCCGCAATTCGCCAATCCGCCCCTCGGCAACCACTTGCCGAAGACGCCGCACGGCCGGGCTCATGCGCATGGTGTGGGCGACGGCGATCCGGCAGCGTTGGCGATCCGCGGCGGCAAGAACGGCGTCCGCCTCCAACGGAAACCGGACAAAAGGCTTTTCGACGTAGCAGTGCGCCCCGGCCTCGACACAGGCCAGGGTGACCTCCGCATGTTGGTCCGCGTGACGCATGGCCACGGACACCAGGTCGGGACGCTCCTCCGTCAGCAATTCCCGCCAGTCCGCGTAGACCCGCTTAATTCCCAGGTTTCGCGCCATGGTCTCTCGACCGCTGGCCACCGGGTCTGCCAAACCCACCAGGATGATCTGGCTGCGATCCTGAAAAATCTCTGCCAAACCATGCCCGTAATTGCCACGGCCGGTATGCCCAATGACGGCGGCTCGCAAGGGGGCCGCGGCCGAACGAGCGGAAGTCACCGAGGTCGCCGCAGCAGCCATGAGGAATCCCCGACGTGTAAGGTGCATGGGAAATGCCAATGCCAAGGATCCATTCCTGTCCAGACCGCCCCGGAGCGAGCAATGGGACGCCAAAATTGACCGAGAGAGTCTCGGGCCTAAACCTTCGAAAATCGGCCGTTTATCACTCCACCCTAGGAAAAAACCCGCATCCCATCCCCCTTCTAGTTCTCTCACTGGAGGGTCCGTCCCGCTCCCTCGTCGGAACCCTATTCCGAAACATTCTCGGAGGGTGACGCCAAAGCTGTCATCGCCAGAGTCACTGAAGCGGCCGTGGCCCGAACCGGCAACGACGGACCGTCTTCCTTCCCGAGCATCGGGGTTTCGACAGGGACCGAGCGACGCCGTTCCGAGGGGCCCCATTTCAAATGGCCCTGATTCACCCACCCCTGGCGGTGAAAGATGCGGCAAAGATGGTCCGGATGAATGCGCAATCCCGTGCGGTCCTTCAGGACTGCGGAAACCCGGGAGTAAGTCCACCGGTCATCCGGGAAGCCACAGGTCCGTGCGCCCGAACTGATAAACTCCTGCACGATCGACAGGTGTTGCGTGTTGACCTTCGGAGGCTTGCCCAACCGCCCCCGCTTCCACGCCTGGCCGCCACGGGCGACGCGCGCCTTGTTCCACCGGCACACCGAAACCTCGGAGACCTCCAAACGCCGGGCAACCTCTGCCTGCGAGATCCCCTGGTCGAGCAGCTTCATGGCTTGACGGCGACGGGTCTCGAGGCTCAGGAAATCACGGCGGGTGGCCTTGGGAGTGTCGGACGCCGTGTCCTTGGCCGCATATTTCGAAAATAGGCGCATGGAATTAAATCTTGGTTGCCTCTCTGGGCAATTCTGAGTTACTCACTTAGCAGATCGAGCGAACTCTTAATCGCTAACAATAGCCGAAACTCGTCGGAAGTGTAAAACGGAAACATTGGTTCGGGGTTACCAATCTTTATTGGGAGGTCTGTGTCTGCAGAGAGCATCGCCCGACTACAAGGTCCGATCCTCCCTCTGTGATCGCCTTTGCCGGGAACTCATCTATCGTTACCGCCTAGGTCAATGAGCCACGGATACCCGGCACAGAATCCTCTGGGGCGCCTTCCGAACGGCAACACCTACTGAAGGGATCGCCGCTCGAATGCACCTTCCGTCCCCCGCCCTGTTTCCGGCGATCCTGACGCGCGAATTGCGGGCCGCGGCCCGGCGCAGTGGAACCTACTGGCTCCGGGTGGTTGTCGTCGCGGTGGC
>JBDKKE010000264.1:0-3546 GCA_039796255.1 Verrucomicrobiota bacterium
TGCTCACGGATATCAAGAGCGTTCACTTTGTCGGCATTGGCGGTACGGCCATGGCCAGCGCGGCCGTTGCCATGCAGGAACGGGGTTATCAGGTCACTGGATCGGACCAGGACGTAATCTATCCGCCGATGTCCACCTTTCTGGCTTCCCGGGGAATCGTGCCCCGGGCCGGGTATTCGGAGGCCAATCTGGCGCACCGGCCGGATCTGGTGGTGATCGGCAACGCCATTTCGCGGGGGAATCCGGAGGCGGAGTTCGTGCTGGATCACCGGCTGCGTTACTGCTCGCTGCCGGAACTGCTCAAGGAATGCTTCATTCGGGGAAAGCGATCCCTGGTGGTGACCGGAACCCACGGAAAGACCACCACCACCTCGCTGCTGGCGTGGGTGTTTGAATCGGCGGGATTGAATCCGTCATTTCTCATCGGCGGCATCACCTCCAATTTCAGTCAGGGCGCGCGGTTCACCGATTCGGACTGGTTCATCCTGGAGGGGGACGAGTACGACACGGCGTTCTTCGACAAGCGCAGCAAGTTCGTCCACTACCTGCCGGAGGTGGCCATCATCAACAATCTGGAGATGGACCATGCCGATATTTTCGAATCCATATCGGACATCCAGTTGTCGTTTCGCCGGTTCATCAACCTGATTCCCCGCAGCGGCCTCCTGCTGGCCAATGGAGACGAGCCGAATCTGACGCCCCTGCTGGCGGTGAAGCATTGTCCGGTGAAGCGGTTCGGACTCGGCGCGGGAAATGACATCCGGGCGGGCGGCGTGGTGTTGAGTCCGGACAGCTCGGAGTTCCAGTTGGGGGAGACCCGTTACACCATTCCCATGGTGGGTGAACTCAATGTCCGCAATGCCCTGGCGGTCGCCGGCTGTGCGCGGCATTGCGGACTGACCCCGGTTCAGATTCAGGCGGGCTTCTCCTCCTTCAACGGGGTGCAGCGGCGCATGACGGTCCGGGGTGAGGTGCGGGGAGTGGCCGTGGTGGATGACTTCGGACACCACCCCACCGCGATCCGCGAGACGCTGCGCGCGCTGCGGGTACGGTTTCCCTCGCGCCGGTTGTGGGCGATTTTTGAACCGCGCTCGAACACCACGAGGCGCAACGTGTTTCAGTCGGAGTTGGTGGACGCCCTGGAGCGGGCCGATCTGGTGGTGGTTGCGGAGGTGGCGCGTCTGGAGCAGTTGCCGCCCGAGGAGCGGTTGAATCCGGAGAAACTAATGCAGGATCTGCGTCTCACTGGAAAGCCCGCCGCCTATCTGCCCACCGTGGACAGCATCCTTGATCACGTGTTGGCCGGAGTGAAGGACGGCGATGTGGTGTGCGTGTTCAGCAACGGGGGATTTGGCAACATCCACGAGCGGTTGCTGGGACGGCTTGGGGGGTGAGCGGGCCCGCAGGCCGGCGGGGCGGCAGGTGGGATGGGAGCGGCATCTGCATCCGTGGGTGGGCAGGGCGTAGGCGATCCCACTATTCACGGGAAGGGATCGGAATTACCGATCCACGGCGGAGAACTCGCACACGACCGGGCGGTGGTCCGAGGCGAGTCCCCAGTTGGCGCCGGCAAAAACGTAGCTCTCCTCCTTCCGCCACTCCCGCGCCATGCCGCGGCTGAGCAGGACATAGTCGATCCGGCTATAGGTGTCCTCCTTGCCGTAGAAATGCGTCCAGGTGACCGTTCGGGATCCGTCGGTGGACGCGTTATCTCCATTCCGTTCCGCCGGCCGCGCATCCACCAGCGCCGACTTTCCGCGGCCGACCAGGGTGCGGAGGGTGGGGCTATCTCGGGTGTCGTTGAAGTCCCCGCAGACCACCAGATTGACCTGAGGCGACTGCGTCAGCAGGGAATCTACCCGGGCGCGGAGAATGCGGGCCTCTGCCTCCCGCATTTCCGACTCGTCGGCTGACACGGACTGCCGCTTCGACTTGAGATGGGTGGTGAGGAGGGTGAAGCGGTACCGGGGGGACACTTCGAGGTCGAGTTCGACAATTCCCCGGCTGGTGAACAGGCGGCGCCCGTTGAGCAGATAGGATTCCCGCGGATGCGGCCGACGGGCGGTCATGGGGAACCGACTGAGCACGCCGACGAAGATATTGGTGTCCCAACCGCCAACATGCTCCAGGTGCGGCAATACCAGGCCGGCCTCGTGAAGGCGAGTCTGCAGCTCCTCCAAGGCTTCCCGCTCGCCGATCTCCTGCACGGCCAGCACATCTGGTTGAACGGCGAGAATCTCCGCCACCACCTGGCGCCGGCCTTCCGGTGATTTGACCGGACGGTTCCCAAACGGACGCAGGTGATAGTTCTCGAGATTGAAGGTCGCGACGCAAAAGGAGTCCGGCGCCGCACTCCGGACCTCGGGCAGCCTCAGGAAGAGGCACAGGGCCAAGGCGAGCAGCGGCCATCCCGGAGTCTGGCGAAGCGAGGGCCGCCAAGGGGAGGTTTCGCTGGCTTTCTTCATGGCCGGGTCGGGGAAGGGGATGGCGTGGCCTTGCTCCCGCGGCACCTATTCCTTCAGTCCGGCCTTCTTGAGCTTGGGCGCAATGACCCGCTGGCAATAGGGCTTGTCCTTGTTCAGTCGATAGTAGTTCTGGTGGTAATTCTCGGCGGGGTAGAATTCGGTAGCCTTGGTGATCTCGGTGACGATCGGTTGGGAGAATTCGGTGGCGGCTGCCTTTTTGGACTTCTCGGCGATCTCCCGCTGGGCGTCGGTTTGATAGAAGATAGCGGAGCGATACTGCGTTCCCGAGTCTGCACCCTGTCGGTTGAGGGTCGTCGGATCATGCACCTTCCAGAATTTGGCGAGAACCTTGTCGAGAGTTGTCACCGTCGAATCGAAGACAATCATTGCCACTTCGGCGTGTCCGGTGGTGCCGTCGCAGACCTGTTCGTAGGTCGGATTCTTCACCGTTCCGCCCATGTATCCAGAGGTGACGGAAAGCACTCCGGGAATCTGCTGGTACACCGCCTCGGTGCACCAGAAACAGCCGGCGCCCAGGGTGATCACTTCCGCTCCGGCGGGAACGGCGGGCTGGGCGGCCGGCTTTTTCGGGGGCGGCGTGGGCTGGCCAAGGCACAAATGGAGGCCGAGCCAGGAAAGGAGGGAGAGCCAGAGAATGCGTTTCATGGAGGGCATGCGCGGGTGTGGCGAGATGTTGAAGAGAAACAATGACAGGAGCGGGGGGTGCGGGCAATGGGCCAGGGGCGCTTGGATCGTTGGTGGAAGCCGGCTGCGTCTGTATGGGAGAGGAAGTGGCGATTACTGGGGATGCGACCCTTGACCGAGCCAGCTCCACTGAAACCGGGACATTCCTGAAGGAGAAGGCTCCGCTTGCAGAGGTCCCGGTGGCTCCGGTGTTGATAAAGAATTGATGTCCCACGGCGGCCAATTGATTCCGGGAATCGGGAACCAGGGTCCACCGTTTGGTCGTGAAACAGGACGCAATGCTTTCGAGCGGCTCCGGAGTCCGGGGTGAGGAGGACGGACGATGAACGACGTCTCCCTGCTCGTGATTCTCATCGGGTTCTTCCTGCTGAGTGCG
>JBDKKE010000265.1:0-19218 GCA_039796255.1 Verrucomicrobiota bacterium
TCCCCGTTGGGCTCGTGGATAAACAACGCGGATCGGGGGTAGCCCCAACACGCCGACGCTTCCCACGTTCCATCCAGGGGTATTCCCGCACGCAGCGGATCTGTAGTGGGGCGCGGGTGGACCACGCCCCTACCACCCCCACGTTCGGTAGGGATGCGTTCCACCCGCGTCCCCATATCCCCCCGCTTGGCGCGTGGATAAACAACGCGGATCGTGGGTAGCCCCTAAACGCCGACGCTTCCCGCGTTCCACCAGGGTTATTCCCACACGCAGCGGATCTTAAGTGGGGCGCGGGTGGAACACGCCCCTACCAACCCCACTGATCGGTAGGGATGCGTTCCACCCGCGTCCCCATATTCCCCCGCTTGGTATGTGGATACCTTCCGGGGATCGGGGATAGCCCCAACGCGTGGGGGCTTCCCGCGTTCCATCACGGGAATGCCCACACACGCATTGGATCTGTAGTGGGGCGCGGGTGGAACACGCCCCTACCACCCACACGATCGGTAGGGATGCGTTCCACCCGCGTCCCCATATTCCCCCGTTTGGCTCGTGGATACCCTCAGGGGATCGGGGGAAGCCCCAACGCGTGGGGGCTTCCCCCACGCTCACACACACCCATCCGCCTCCGAGCTGCCGAACTAGGGATTTGCCGCCCCTGGGGTCGGTGGAACGGGGGACAATTCTTCCGGTTGAGCGGTCGTGCGCCCGAGGGCGATGTCGGGTCCCACCAGGCCAAAGCTCACCGAGTCGCGTAGCGCATTGAGGCGGGCGTCGGTGTCCACGAGCAGGAGCTGCTCTCCTTTGGCAGACAGCCTGAAGTTCGCGTGCAGGCCGGGGGGGTCTCCGCCATCTTCGTCCGCCCAAATCAACAGGTAGCCACCCGGCAAGGTCCACCTCGGCGTTGCTGAGGTTGCGCAGTTCAATCCAGTCGTCGCGCTCCCCCTGCGGGTCGCGAGGATGCAGGGTTTACGGACGGGACGACGGGGTGGCGGGAATCTGTTTCAGCAGATAGGCCCGACGCTGCTCGGCGAAGGACTTCAGTCCGATGGTGCGGCCCTGGTCCTGCGTCAGTCCGCCGAGAAAGGCGTCCGTGGAATCGAGCTTCCGGGTGTCGGCTTTCACGGCGTCCCCGATCAATCGGACGTACTGGTCAGCCTTCGGACCGAGTGTCGCCCAATCGAGATGGCGCTCGGCAATCTCCCGCACATAGGCCAGATAACGGGCGCGCAGGGAAGGAACCGCGAGCAGCTTTGAGATCAGTGGTTTGGAGTCGTCCTGCGCCGCGATCAACGGATCCAGTTCCACGCCCTGGGTGGCTCCCTCCCCCGCGCGTCCGGATCTATCGGGGGGCCCACCCGGAGGCCCGCCGGGCCGCCCACCAGTCTCCCCTGGTGTCCCCGGAGCTCCAGGTCCTCCCGGTCCGAACGGGCGACGTCCTCCCCCCGGTCCGCCGCGTCCAAATCCTGGCCCGCCGGGACCACCCGGGCGCGAGAAGGTTTCGTTGGCATCCTGGGGAAGGATGTGGAACCGGCCCTTCTCATCGCGATAGATGCTGTAATCGCTGGTGCGGATCCAATAGCCGTCGTTGTTCACCAGCGCGTTATCGAGCGCGAGGAACCGCAGGGCGCCGTCCACGTCGAGCAGGGGCTCGAGTGCGGACTCCAGGGTCGCGGCCGGCGTGGTGTTCAACACCCGGCACAGTTCGATCAGCGCCTTCCAGGAGGCCGCGTCGTCCTTGCTCTTGATCTCATAAATCCCGCGGTAGGCCGCTGCGTTGTCACCCAGATAGGCGAGACTTCCGCGTCCACCGGGACTCCCAGGCACCTTCCACCGCGCCCCTTTTTTGGTGCCGTACCATTCCTGGACGAAGTCCTTGTTGAACTGCTCGACATTAACATAGACGCCCCAGTACTCGCCGTTGATCACCACTCGAACGAAGTTGGCCTTCGGCGCGGGCAGATAGCCGCGGGCAATGTCGTAGAACAGCACCGCGCGGAGAAAGGTGGGATCATCGTGACTGTTGAGCAGGTTCAGCGTGCGGTACCCGCCCAGGTTCTGGTCGTCCTGCGCGAAGTCGAGCGACAGGTTCAACGAGCGCTTCTGTCCCTCGCCCACCATGCCAAAGGACGACATGCCCCGGAAATGAACCCCGACCTCCGGATAGGCCCGCCCATCCACGGTCAATCGGGCCGGCACCAGGACATCGGTATTATGAAAATCGGCCAGTTCCTTTTCCCAATCGGCATTCTCAAACTCGAGGAAGAGCGTGCGCAGCGTTTGCGGATCGTAGAGCGGAGCGCCTGCCTGAGAGGCCACATCGGCGGGGGAGATGCGGGGACCCGGCACCGGGGTTACCGGAGTGCCGCCACCACCACGAGGGCCGAATCCACGACGGCCCGGACCACGAGGGCCCCCTCCCGCCGGTTGCTTGGCCAACTCCTCGCGGGCCGCCTTCCGCTCCGTGGCGTTGAGGCGCTTGTCGCCGTCGCGGTCAAAGTCCTTCAACAGTTTCCGCTCCGCCTGCATCCCGGGCCCCCCGGGCCGCGGACCCATTCCACCGGGCGGACCTGCCTCCGGCGCCGGGGGTGGAACCGGGTTCTGGGCCAGGACGTCCCGATTACCAATGACCAACAGGGCGAGCAGCAGGAACGGCGAGAGTCGCCGAGGAGTTGAGCGGAGACCGAGAATCGGATTCATACGGGATACAGGATCAAGTGGACCGTGGGGCAATGCCGCGGTGCGATGAGAAGAGGCGGACTGTGTCAACGGAGTGTGAGTCGGAAGGCAGAGAATTGTTAAGGACCGGTAAAACCGGTGCGGTGTCCGGACCCTCGTTATGGCGTACCGGTATTCGCCCCCGGCACCCGGAAGCTCACGGAATAGAACCCCTTGGCCGATGCCGCCGCCACGTAGAGATCCAGCACGCCCTCCGCGGTCGCGGTGTGGATGCTGCGGTCGGGGGCTCCGTCCGCAGTCAGGCTGAACGGCAGCGCCGACCCTCCCAGGTCCGCAAAGGTGGGATTTCCGTAAACTTCGTAGCTGTATCCGGAATAGGCAGGGACGCGGATGCGGAAGCGTTCGGCCCCCGAGGTTCCCGTGACGGGGATCCCGGCCACCACCAGACTGCCGCCATCCGGATACTCCGGTTCGGTGTAGGTCTGTCCCACCACGTAGTCCCAGGTCGCCTCCTGCTGCCCGGTGGTGGTTCCGGCCACGGCGGTGAAGTCCAGCAGCAGGGTGGCCCGCTGGGCGGCATTGGACACGGTGGAAAACAGGTTGTCGTTGGAGTTCTGCGTCCCCCAGACCGCCCCGTTGAGGTCCAGGGCGGTTTCGTTCCAGCCGGTCTGCGTGGTGGTGCGCTTCAGCCCTCCGGGCAGGGTCACCCCCCAGTGGAAGTGCCGCGCGCGACCGCGATAGAGTCCCGCCTTGATGGTGCGGAAGCGATACCATCCGTCCGATCCGGTCAGGTACTGCCCAAATCCGGCGAAGCCGGCGTCGCAGGCGGCGTTTCGCGCGGACGTTGCCGAGTAGAGATAATCCCCTTCGCGGTCCGCGTGCCACAGTTCGACGAGGGCGCCGCGGATCGGTTCACCGCTGCTGTTCAGGACACGTCCGCTCAGGTGCGTAATGACTCCGGCGGCGGTGGTGAGACTGTCATTCAGCTGGACCAGGTCATTGTCCTTGTCCAAGGGAATGTTCCGGGCCAGCGGATAGAAAGGGCCCTGAGTGAAGGTGGGGGCGACGGTCAGCGCCTCGGCGAGGAACCCGGGCAGAGTGAACCCGGCGGAGGCGACGGCCATGCTGCGAAAGAAACGGCGGCGGTCCACCGGGATGTGGAAGGAATGAACGGGAGATTTCATGGAACGATGTTTTTGTTCGAAAAGCCGTCCATCGGCCTTCCGCGAATTCATTCCATCCAAGATCCATTAAGGGCGGATGTCGAATCCCCGGAGAAATGTAAAAGCCGGGTAAAACCATCCGCCACCTGGCCGCCCCGCCCGGGCCTCCGGCGGCCGGGTCTAACCGAAGGTGGCCGGCGCTGGCTTGGTCCCGCGCCCGACGACGCCGTTGGTCCCGTCGCCCAACTCCACCTTCTGCAGTCCGGCCTCCTCAAACCACGACCGGATGGTCTCCGGCGTCTGCGGATCGTCATACGCCGGGGCAAGCATGTCGAAGGTGTCCAGCACCGCCCATTCCCGCAATTGCGAGGGCGACAGTGGATACACGCCCTGATAGTCGGCGATCAGCAGTTTCCAGTTCAGGTTCCGGCCATACGGCAAGTGATGGAGCCAGCGGGTCAGCGGCCAGAGGGTTCGCACATAGCGCTCCACCCACGGGTACAGCACCTCGGGCCGCATGCGCCGGGTGATCGGACGCGCCCAATACTTGGTAATCGTCCACTGCTTCAGCAATCCGAAGCGGCGGTACACGTCGATCGCCATCTCTCCGCCGGGCCGCAGATAGAGCGGCAGTTGCTGAAAGGAGCGATGCACGTCGGGGGTGTGCTGCAGCACGCCCAGACAGAAAACCCGGTCAAAGAAATTCCTCGGAAACGGCATCCGGTAAATGTCGCCCTGGACAATCAGCAGATTCGGATGGTGCCCATTGGAGCGAAAATTCGCCTCCACCGCAGTGCTGTAATCCAGGGACACCAGCATCGCCCCGGTCTGGACCACGATCTCGGTGAAGCGCCCCGCCCCGCCGCCCGCTTCAAGAATGGTCTGACCGGTCATGGACCGCGGCCAGCGCGTGTCGGTGAAAAACCGGTTGGTGGTCAGAGGCAGTCCGGTCGCGCTGTCCAGTTGGGTTCCCGCGTGCCGGTTCCACTGCAATCCAAAACCCGCCGCATAATTGTCGGCTGGCACGAACCGGGGAATTCCCCCGCGCACCGGAAAGGTGGCGCGGCACTGCCCGCAGGTCAGGGAGCCCTCCATGACATGCGGTCCCTCAACCCGGTCCTCCTGGCTCAGGGAAAGCGGGCGCTGGCAGTCCGGACAGGCGAGAAAGCGCAGATGTTCGTGTCTCATTCAGTTTCCGGATCAGACCAGCGGTGTTCGAAAGGGTAGTCGCTACCCCGGCTGGGGGTTAAGCCAAATCGGGATTCCTGGGAGACTGGTGACGGCGGGGACTTCGACCGGCGGGAGCGGGAGATCGTGAAGATTCCACCCCGAACACCGGCTTCCATTTGTCCGTTGGACCACACCGGTTAGGATTGCCGGATGCGATCTGTTGCCGGACTCACCGGACGATACCGGATCGGCTCGGTGCCGTATCTGAATGCCATTCCCCTGACCCACGGGCTGGAGAGCCCGCTGGTTCTGCTGCCCCCCTCAGCGCTGGCCGCAGAGCTCCATGGCGGACGCCTCGATGCCGCGCTGGTGAGCGTCACGGAGCCGCTGCTGCACGAGGGCTATCGGATGGTGGACGGCGTCGGCATCGTCTCCGACGGTCCGGTGGCCAGCGTTTTCCTTGCCCACCGGGTTCCCCTGGAGGAGCTGCGGACGGTGTTCGTGGATCCGTCCTCCTGCACCAGCGTGGGTCTTCTGCGGGTGCTTCTCGCCGAACGCGGACTGCGTCCGGAATTTCAACCCCTGAAGGACAACTCCACCGCCACCGCCGCCGCCTGCGACGCGGTGCTGCTGATTGGCAATCCAGCGCTGGAGTTTCGGCGGTCGGGAGCCCCGCACTCCCTGTGGGACCTGGGGTCCGCGTGGCGTGAACTCTGCGGAAAACCGTTTGTCTACGCGGTGTGGGCCATTCCCGACGGCGTGGACGCCGCACCCCTCGCCACTGGACTCCGCGCGGCGGCGGCAGCGGGGCGGGCGGCGCTTCCGGAACTGGTGGCGTCCCGTCCCGAATTCGACCGAACCCTCCGTCAGGCGTATCTCGGCGGACACATCCGCTACGGACTCGGTGCACCGGAGAAGGCGGGTCTCAAGCGTTTTGCGGAACTGCTGCTCAAGCACACCGGGCGCCCCGCGTTTCCTCCCCGCTACATTTGACCCCGCGTCCGCGGGAACAGCGGGATCAGCAGGTCACAGGCCTCCGGATCACTTGATCCCCATCAGGCGTTCGCGCCAGATGCGGAACAGATCCACGGTCGCCACCACATCGCGCAGGCAGTAGTCGGCGATTTCGCGGTGACGTCCCTCGGCCAGCAGATCGGGAACATCCATGCCGGTCACCCCCTGGGCCTTGGGCGAGGGAATCCCAAAGGCCTTGCAGTAGAAATCGAGGTTGAACTTGCGCGCCGCGCCATCGCGTCCGCTGACATTGTAAAAGGTGAACTGCTCCGCCAGATCGCAGTGCGGTTCGGTCTGATACCGGTAACCCAGCCAGTCCCGGCGCGAGATCGGCACATTGAGCAGGGCCGATCGCAGGTACAGGAAGGGCACGTCGAAGGACCGTCCGTTGAAGGTCACCACCTGATCGTACCGCCGGGCGATGTCCCAAAAGGCGGTGAGTAATTCGGCCTCATCCACCTGAGGCGCGAATTCCACGCCCCCCGAATTGCCGGTCTCCTCCTCGTCGAAATCATCCGACTGGTAGAGCACCTGGCCCTTGCCGGAGTCGGCGTTGACCATGGCGATGCACACCACCTGGGCGGTGAGGGGCCAAAGGCTGAATTGCTGGGTGATCTCCGCGCGCCGGCGGGCCTGATCGTCCGGATCGGAAAGCCGCGCGGCATCCCGAAACAGGTACTCCTGCTGTGCCTCGTCGAAGTGCTCCAGTCCGAGAGCGGACGTTTCGATGTCGAACACCAGATGGGCCACGGTGTGGAAGAACGGGAGGCGGGAGTTCGGAGGAAAGAAAGGGGGAGAGAGAATGAGGCCCGCCAGCCGGTGAGGCGCCGGCGGGCCCTTTGCGAAGGCAACCGGGGAGGGGAGCCTCGTCATCGCCTATAGCGCTGACGGATCCCGACCCAGCTCACCTAACAGAAGTAACCTACTTCTTCTTGGCGGGCTTGGCTGCGGCCTTCTTGACGGGCTTGGCTGCGGCCTTGGCTGCGGGCTTCGCTGCGGGCTTGGCTGCGGGCTTGACCGCTTTCTTCGCTACAACTTTTTTCTTCGGGGGCATGCTGCTCTCACCTCCAATCGGACATCTTCAAGTGCGGACGATACGACCGCACAAAGTTAGAGAAAAATGGATGCGTTCAGGAAGATGCTACGTGCTTGTAACGAAGCGTCGCGTCCTCACGCCAGAAATTTCGTAAACCATTTTTGAATTTTCCCGCGTGTCCATTTTGCAAAGGCATCCGGCTCCTTGCCTCGCGCATCCATCTCCCTAGGCTGCGGCACCACATGTCCGCCGGCAGCGAACCTCAACTCACTCCGATGATGGCGCAGTATCGCCGCATCAAATCCGGACTGCCCCGTGACGCGCTGCTGCTGTTCCGCCTCGGCGACTTCTACGAACTCTTCTTCGAGGACGCCGTTGCCGGATCGCAACTGCTCAATCTTTCACTCACGCAACGCAATGGCATTCCGATGTGCGGACTGCCCTATCACGCGGCCAACACCTACATCGGACGGATCCTCCGGCATGGACGCAAGGTGGCGCTGTGCGATCAGACCGAGGATGCGAAACCGGGGAAGCTCGTGGCCCGCGAGGTCACGGCGATCCTCTCGCCTGGAACGCATTTCGACGAACGCCTGCTGCAGGCGGAGAGGAATAACTTCCTGGCGTCGGTGTACGCACACGGTTCCGCCTTTGGACTCGCCTGCGTGGATCTCACCACCGGCGATTTCCGCGTCACTGAAATGGAGGAGGGGCGCACGCTCCAGGCCGAGCTGGACCGGCTGCGTCCTGCGGAGCTCATTTTTCCCGCGGATAACGCGGCGCTCCGGACGCTGCTGGGAGCGGCGGATCCGAAATCCGACTCCCCGGCGTCGGCAGTGCGGGCGGCGGGTGAAGGACAGCTGGTGCCGTATGAGGACTGGACCTTTCTTCCCGAGACCGCCGTGTTCACGCTGCGGGAGCACTTCCAGGTCGCGTCCCTGGACGGTTTCGGACTGCGCAGCCGCACCGCCGCCACGGGTGCTGCGGGTGCCGTGCTGCACTATCTCACGCACCAACTCCGCCGCGATCTCGCCCACCTGACCCGGCTCGGCTTTTATCAGGTGGCGGACTACCTCATTCTCGACGCCACCTCCCTGCGCAATCTGGAGATTCTGGAGCCACTCCACCGGGACACCGCCCGCAACCTCACGCTGTTTGGCGCCCTCAACCGCACGGTCACCCCGATGGGTGCGCGGCGGCTGCGCGACTGGCTGACCCAGCCGCTGGCCTCAGTGGCCGCCATCGCCGCGCGACAGGAGGCGGTTCGCGTCTGGCAGGCGGCGGTGGAATCGCTCGCGCATTTCCGCACACGGCTCACGGACGTGCGCGATTTGGAACGCACCCTCTCCCGCCTCAGCCTGGGCTCCGGCAACGCGCGCGACCTCGTCGCGCTGCGGCTGGCGCTGGAGCAGATTCCCGGGCTGCGCGAAATCCTGGGACGCGTGGCGGCAGCACCGGCGACGGCACCCGAATTGATCGCGGGCAGCGACACGGCGGAGAATGAAGCGGGCGGCGGTGTCCCGCTCATCTCCCAGCTCACCGGACGGCTGGCCGAACTGCCCTCCCTGGTGGAACTGCTGCAGCGTGCCGTGGCGGATGAACCTCCCCTGGCCATCAAGGAAGGCGGGTTGATCCGCGACGGCTTCAGCGCGGAGCTGGATGAACTGCGTTCCGCAGCGCGGGGTGGCAAGGAGTGGCTGGCCAAACTGCAGCAGGACGAAATTGCGCGGACGGGCATTCCGTCGCTCAAAATCGGGTTCAATTCCGTGTTCGGGTACTACCTCGAGGTCACCAAGTCGCAGCTGGCCAAGGTGCCGCCGGAGTACGTCCGCAAGCAGACCGTCTCGACCGGTGAACGCTTCATTACCCAGGACTTGAAGGCGATGGAGTCCAAGATCCTGGGAGCCGAGGAGCGCGCCACCAAGCTGGAGTACGATCTATTCTTGAAGGTGCGGACGGAGGTGCTCGCCGAGCTGCGTCCGATCCAGGATACCGCCTCCTCGCTGGCGCAGCTTGACGTGCTGGCGGCCTTCGCCGAGACCGCGCGGTTGCACGACTGGGTGCGCCCGGAGGTGGGCGACGCCGGAATTCTGGAAATCACCGACGGGAGGCATCCGGTCCTGGAACAGGTGTCCACAGGGGATCGCTTTGTGCCCAACGACACGGTGCTGGATCCGGTCGTCTCCCAGATCGCGCTGATCACCGGTCCCAACATGGCCGGCAAGAGCACCTACATTCGACAGGTTGCCCTGCTCTCGCTCCTGGCTCACACCGGATGCAGCGTGCCGGCCCGGCGGGCGCGCATCGACCTGCTGGACCGCATTTTCACCCGCATCGGCGCGAGCGACGATCTCGCGCGCGGACAGAGCACGTTCATGGTGGAAATGAGCGAGACCGCCAACATTCTCAACAACGCCACCCGCCGGAGCCTGGTCATCCTGGATGAGATCGGGCGCGGAACGAGCACCTTCGACGGACTGAGCCTGGCCTGGAGCATCGTCGAGCATCTGCACCACCAGGTCGGCGCAAAAACCCTGTTCGCCACCCACTATCACGAGCTGACTGAGCTCGGTTCCACACCGCCCGCTCCGGCGAATCCCTCGGCGGCGCCGTCCGCCGAGGCGTCGTCCAGCGCCGGTTCTCCGCGTCTGCCACGGGTCAGGAACTACCACGTCGCCGTCCGCGAATACGGCGACCAGCTTATTTTCCTGCACAAGGTGCTGCCCGGTGCCACCGACAAGAGCCACGGCATCCAGGTGGCGCGTCTGGCCGGGGTTCCGCAGCCGGTGATCGCGCGGGCGCGGGTGATTCTGCGGGTGCTGGAAGAGGCGGAATTAAATCTTCAGGAGGGACTGGCGGCCGGCGGATCCGCGGACCTCCCGGGCGCCCCGGAATCCACCCAGCGGCGCCGTCGCCGGGCCACCCGCGATCCGCTCCAACAGTTGGCGCCCAATCCCCAGCTCGATCTCTTCTCCTCACTGCCGTAAGCAACGTCCTCACCCACCCTTCATCACTCATGAATGCCCTCCGTTTTCTCCCTGGCCCCAGCCGCCTCTGGCGCCGCCTGATCCCCGCCGCATCCGTGGTCCTGCTGGCGGCGGGATGCGCCTCACGGACGACCCCAACCGACGCGCTCCGTCATTCGCTCACCTTCCACGCGTCCTTTGACCATGGCCTGGACGCCGACTTCGCGGTGGGCGCCCGCGGCCTTTCCAATGCGCCGTCGCTCAAGGAGCGCGATGCCGCCGTGGCCGGACTTCCGGCGGGCGGGCAGATTCAGCTCGCCACCGGCGAAGGGGTGTTTGGCAACGCGCTGAAATTCACGCGGAATGAATCCCCGCTGCTCTTCTACCGGGCCGCGGGCAACGCCGGCTACCGGACCACGAACTGGAGCGGAACGGTGTCCTTCTGGCTGCGGGTGGACCCCTTGGCGCAACTGGCCCCCGGATACTGCGATCCCCTGCAGATCACCCCGCGCGCATGGAACGACGCCGCGTTCTTCCTGGAGTTCGAGAAACGCACCAACGACATCCCGTTCCGGCTCGGCATTTATCCGAATCTGCCGGTGTGGAATCCCACCAATCGGCGCTGGGAAGACATGACCCCCGCCGAGAAGCCCCTGCTCACCGTGCCCAACCCGCCCTTCAGTGGCAGCCGCTGGACGCACGTGGTCTTCACCTTCGAGAACTTCAACACCGGCCGCGATGACGGCGTGGCCCAACTGTATCTCGACGGCGTGGCGGCCGGATCCATCCCGGCCCGGCGACAGACCTTCACCTGGGATGAAGCTCAGGCCCTCATGATGATGGGGGTCGGCTACGTCGGCCTGTGGGATGAACTGTCCGTCTTCAACCGGTCCCTTACCCCGGAAGAGGTCGGAGTGCTTCACCGCCTTCCCGGCGGCGTGCAGACGCTGCATCCCTGAGGGGATCCAAAGCGATCAAACCGCCTGTCCGGCGGCGTAGCCGCTGGACCAGGCCCACTGGAAGTTGTAGCCGCCCAGCCATCCGGTGACGTCCACCACCTCGCCGATGAAGTGCAGTCCGGGAACCCGCCGGCATTCGAGCGTCTTCGATGACAGTTCCGCGGTGTCCACTCCCCCCACGGTGACCTCCGCCTTGGGATACCCCTCGTCGCCGGACGGTTTCAACGTCCATCCATGGACCCGCTCCGCAAACGTCTCGAGTTCCCGTCGCGGCCACTGGGCCAGCGGCGCCTGCGGGGCATATCGCGAGGCCCAAAGCTGCAGGAAGCGATCCGACCAGACACCGCGCAGCGCCTGCCGGGCGGTGAGTCCGCCGCGTCCGGGACCGCGCAGCAGGTCGAGCACCGATCGTCCGGGCAGCAGATCCACCTGAAAGGGATCGCCGGGCGAAAGGTAACTGGAGATTTGCAGGATGGCGGGCCCGCTGAGTCCGCGGTGGGTGAACAGCAGGTTCTCGCGAAAGCGCGGGGCGTCTGCTCCGGACCGTGTCTCGCAGTCGATGGAAAGTCCGCTCAGCTCCACGAACGCCGACTGATCCTCAGGTCCGAACGACAGCGGAACGAGCCCCGCACGCCGGGGCACGAGCCGAACTCCGAACTGTTCCGCGATACGGTAACCCCAGGGTGTGGCCCCCAGTTTGGGAAAGGAGAGACCTCCGGTGGCGATCACCAGCGCCGGGGCGGTGAAGGAGCCCAGACTGGTGCGGAGAACAAAGTCGGTCGGGGCGGCACCCGGCTCAAACGCCGCGCGCTCCACCTCAATTTCGCGGCAGTTCACGCGGGTTTCCACCCGGGCCTCCCGGCATTCCTCCTCCAGCAGTTGCAGGATCTGCTTTGAACTCTGGTCGCAGAACAACTGCCCCAGTTTCTTCTCGTGCCAGGCGATCCCGTGTCGCTCCACCAGCGCCAGGAAATCGGCCGGCGTATAGCGGGCAAGGGCCGACTTCACAAAGTGGGGACTGCCGGAGGTCACATACTGGGCCGCAGTGGCGCCGATGTTGGTGAAATTGCAGCGGCCTCCACCGGAGATGAGAATCTTGTTCCCGGGACGGGCGTTGTGCTCCAGCAGCAGCACCCGGCGCCCGCGTGCGCCCGCCGTCGCGGCGCAAAACAATCCTGCCGCACCCCCACCGATGACGATGACTTCAAAGCGCTCCACGTCGAAGGACGACTCTTTCAGGCCCTGCTTACCAGGTCCATCCTTCCGGAGAAGCTCGCTCGTTTCATTCGGATCCCTTCAGCACAGCGAGGCGTGCCCGAGGGGCTCACCGGCGTTCAGGCCTGACGGCGGTCCCGTCACCGTCGTCGGAACGTTGGAGCAAACCAGGCCTTGCCCGCGCCGGCAAAGTGAGTACACCGGGCACCGCCATGCAGTCCTACGAGCTTCTGCGCGAGGTCCTCAAAACCACCAGCGCCAAGCAGATTTCCGCCGATCTGGGCCTCTCCATGTCCCTCATTTATAAATGGGCGGAGAAGCCCGAGGGCGAACCTGGCGGAAGCGGCGCCAATCCGCTGGACCGTGTGGATCAGCTCATGCAGTGCTCGCAGGATCCCCGGATCATCCACTGGCTGTGCCAGCGATTCGGCGGATTCTTCATCAAGAATCCCCGCACCCATCAGTCGCACCCGGAGTTTCTCATCCCCGCCACCAATGAGATTGTCCAGGAGTTCGCCGACCTGCTGGCAGTCATCGCCGCGGCGGCCGGGGACAGCCGCATCGACGCGGCGGAGGCCAGGAATATCCGCAAGCGCTGGGAGGAGCTGAAGTCGGTGACCGAGTCCTTTGTGGCCTGCTGTGAGAACGGAAACTTTTCCGGGATGAAGGACGCCCGCAGCCGCGCGGAGGCTCCTACGCCAGGCACCGGATCATGACTCCGTCCTCCGCTTCCGCGCCCCTGCTGACCGCGCCCTCCGTGCGCGTGGTGGACTCCCATACCGGGGGAGAGCCAACCCGTGTGGTGGTGTCCGGCGGTCCCGCACTCGGCAACGGCAGCGTGGCGGAACAGTTGGCCGTGTTCCGTGAAACCCAGGACCGTTTCCGCTCGGCGGTGGTCAATGAGCCGAGGGGATCGGACGTCCTGGTGGGCGCCCTGCTCGTCCCGCCCTCCGATCCGTCCTGCACTGCCGGGGTGATCTTTTTCAACAATGTCGGCGTCCTCGGCATGTGCGGACACGGCACCATCGGACTCATGGTGACCCTGGCGCATCTCGGCCGCCTGACGCCCGGGGAGCATCGCCTGGAAACCTGCGTCGGCGTGGTGACGGCGACCCTGCATGCCGATGGTTCCGTGTCGGTGACCAATGTGTCCTCCTACCGCAAGGCAAAGGCCGTCACGGTGGAGGTCCCCGGACTCGGACCGGTCACCGGCGATGTGGCCTGGGGGGGCAACTGGTTCTTCCTGGTGGAGAGGCATCCGTGGACGCTTGACCTGCGTCAGGTTGAGTCCCTCACCGAGGTGGCGTGGAAGATCCGTCAGGCGGTGAACGCACAGGGATTCCCCGAGGTGGACCACGTGGAACTCTTCGGTGCTCCCCAGACCCAGGGCGCCTCGTCACGCAACTTTGTGCTGTGCCCCGGCAAGGCCTACGACCGGTCCCCCTGCGGCACCGGCACCAGCGCCAAGCTCGCCTGTCTGGCCGCCGACGGAAAACTCGCCGAGGGCGACCCCTGGATTCAGGAAAGCATTCTCGGCAGCACCTTCACCGGACGCTTCCGCTGGCTGGACCGCGCACAGGGAACGATCGAGCCCACCGTCACCGGAACCGCCTTCATCACCGCAGAAGCCACACTATTGTTGAACGAGTCCGACCCCTTCTGCTGGGGAATCCGGTGAAGCGGAAGGCTTCAGCGATGGCCCATGGGCTGTGCATACCTCAAGGACGACCGGGTTGCGTTGAACTGCATCAACCCGCTACCTTCCGAGGGTGAAGATTCGGTTCACTGCAATCTTTCAGCAGGGCGAAAAGTATCTCCTGGCGACCTGTCCCGAAGTTCCCGAGGCCCACGGCCAAGGGTTAACTCGGGAGGAATGTGTGCATGATTTGGAGGAATCGATTCAGAGCATTCTGGAGTACCGACTGACGACCGGTTCACTGCTTAAATGATAGGCGAAGATGAATCTCTACCTCACCGATGCCCAGGTACCAGAGCTTGCGCTCCTGACCAAGACTCAACGTCGCATTGTGCGGTGCGGCTCGATACGAATGCTTGAGCAAGAGCGCCCATACGCTCGTTTGGTTTGCGCGCTGCCTTCAGGCATTGGCGGAGGCGCTGGTGCGGTTGTAGGAATACTGTTAGCTGGTGCAGTTGGCTCGGATTACAGTCTGGTTCTCATGATTATTTGTGCCGGTGTGGGTGGTGGAGTTGGAGGCCTCATCACCGGCAGCCTTTTGATCGAGCGCCTTCGACCCTACTTCAGACGTTTCATTGCGGAGCACCCAGACAAGTTGGCATGAGAGAGCTATGCGCTGCAGCGAACCCGGCGGGCGCGTCGCGGTTGTATTCGTCGCCCCCCATGCGTCCGGGCGATGCGCTTGGGTCTAGCCTGAACAGCACTCGATGACATTCGCATTCGGACATCCCGAGCAGGAGCGCATTGAGGTTGATGTGAATGGCTATGAGCGTGCGCCAGTTGACGAGTATTGGGACGATAACTGGCTGAGGGTCGACATCCGAATCCGGGCGGGCGGATTTCGGGGCAAGGCGTTCGCGGCGATTATGACGTGGGAGTTGACTAAGTTCCTTTCAGACCTTCGCCCGCTCGTTGAGACGATGTGCGGCTCCGCTGAGTTTACGACGATAGAGGAGCAGTTGAGCCTCCGATTGACAGGTGACGGCAAGGGGCACGTGGAACTTTCTGGGGAGGTGTCGGATCAATCAGGCATCGGTAATCGTCTCCAATTTACCTTTCAGTTTGATCAGACACAGTTGAGAGCCTCCATTCGTGAGCTTGAGAAAGTCACATTGGAGTTTCCTGTCCGGACGAGCTAAACCACCGGCCAGATTCAACCCGAGCCGCGACACGTCGAGATCGACACCTACCTGGCCCGCAAGATCTGCCGGACGCTCTCCATTCCGCTCCCAGTAGGAAAGTGAGCCCTGAGGATAGGCGCTGGCCCCTCGCCTATCGCCTATCGCCTATCGGCCGTTGGCTATCGGCTATCGGCTATCGGCCATGGCCGCCCCACCCGCCTCCTACACCGTGGCCGGTGTGGGATGCACCCACGGAGCACGATAGGGACGGGCGAGCAGTTGGTTGGCTTCGGCATCGCCCACCACGGTGTGGGTGGCGGGATCCCATTTGAGTTCCCGTCCGAGCTTGAGCGACAGGTTGCCCAGGATGCAGGAGGCGGAGGAGATGTGCCCCTGTTCGATGTCGGCCACCGGCTTGGCGCGGGTTTCGCGGCAGGCCAACAGATCTTTCATGTGGCCGCGGATCGCCGGCGCGCAGTGCTTCTCCAGGTCCTTCTCCGTTTTGTCCTCCGGGTACTGTTCCAGCTCCATGCCCACCTCCTGGTGCACGGGCGTGCCCCCGCCGTTGGGAACATAATCGTACCCGAAGACGCTCGCCTTGAGGGTCCCCTTGTCGCCGTAAAAGGTCGCGCTCCACGGATACTTCGGATCCGGATCCGAGCCCCACGTGCGATGCGTCCACACCACCTGCAGATTGCCGTAGTCGAAGGTGACCTCCTGGGTGTCGGTGATGTTGGCCCGCGCGGCGGTATCCACCAGAATGCCGCCCGAAGAGGTGATCCGCTGGGGCCAGCCGAGATCCATCATCCAGCGGGTCATGTCGAACATGTGCACGCACATGTCCCCGACAATGCCGTTGCAGTACTCCATGAAGGCCCGCCAGCCGCGGGGATGGACGATCTTGTTGTACGGACGCATCGGCGCGGGACCGGTCCACAGTTCATAGTCGAGAAAGTCGGGCGGGGCGGTGTCCGGCGCCTGGTCCAGGGTGTCGCGGCTCCGCATGTGCCAGTAGCAGCAGATGTTGACCCGTCCAATGGTGCCCAGTTTGCCGGATTGGATATACCGCTCGCGCGCCTCGATCAGGTGCGGAGTGCTGCGGCGCTGGGTGCCGATCTGCACCACCCGGCCGTACTTCCGCGCCGCAGCCACCATGGCCTGGCTTTCGACGACATCCACTCCGGTCGGCTTCTGACAATAGATGTCCGCACCCGCCTTGCAGGCCTCGATCATCGGCAGGGCGTGCCAGTGATCCGGAGTTCCGATCAGCACGATGTCCAGGTCCTTCTCCGCCAGCATCCGGCGGTAATCGGCGTAGGTCCGCGGCTTCTTTCCCGATTTCTGGCGCGACGCCACGAGGTCGGCGGCTTCCGTCAGCATGCGCGAGTCCACATCGCACAGGGACACCACCTCGACGGGAGACACCTGGATGAGGCGCAGGAGGTCCGCTTTGCCGTACCATCCGGTGCCGATCAATCCCACGCGGAGGGATTTCTCAGCGGCAAAGGTGACCGGGAGATAGGTGGCGGCGGCGCCCAAGGCGAGCGCGGTGGAGCCCTTCTGGAGAAACGAACGGCGATGCATGACCAAGGGCTAGACGGACTCGGCCGGGGAAACAAGCCTCCGGTTCACCTCCCTTCCCGGATCAGTACCAGCGCAGGCGAAACCAGGGAAACACCACCTCCACCGTCACCACCACCAGGAAAATCAGACTGATGGCCGCGTTGAGCTTGAAGAACGCGTCATTCACCGAGACCGGATCCCGCCGGCGGGCCAGCGAATGTTCAAAGAACAGGAGACCGAGAATGAGGACCAGTCCGATCCAGTAGGCGAAGCGAAAGGCGCACAGGATTCCGAAGGCGGCCAGGAAGCCCCACATGAAGAGGTGCGCAAGAAAGGCCACGCCCAGCGCGTTGCCCGGACCCCAGCGGACCACCAGGGAGTGCAGTCCGTGGGTCCGGTCGAACTCGTAGTCCTGGGTGGCATAGATGATGTCGAATCCCACCAGCCACAGCACCACCGCCGCCGCTAGGGCGGCCGGTACCAGCGCGCCATAGCGCAGCGCGGCGAGTCCAGTGACCCCGTCCTGCTGGGGCAGGAAAGCGATGCGGCCCTCCACGGCCACCCAGGCCCCGAGGGGGGCCAGGGCGAGGGCCACTCCCAGCCAGACATGGGTAAAGTCGGTGAAGCGCTTGGTCAGCGAATAGAACAGGATGAAGAAAAGCACCACCGGCGACAGCATCAGGCACAGCGGGTTGATCGCCCAGGCGGAGGCCACAAATGCCGCGCCGCTGAGGGCGCAGAGCGCCACCGCCCCTCCGCCGCTGATCTCCCCGGTGGGAAGGTGCCTCCGCGCGGTGCGCGGGTTCAGCGCGTCGAAACGGCGGTCCGCGATGCGATTGAAGGCCATGGCGCAGGTGCGGGCGGACACCATCGACGCCAGGACGAGCAGGAACACCCGGATCCCGGGCCAGCCCTGCGTTTCCCGCGCGGCGACAATCATCGACGCCAGCGCAAAGGGCAGGGCAAAGACGGTATGACTCAGTTTGACGAAACCAGACCAGCGGCGGAGCGAGGACAACATCAGGAAGGCGGCCGGGGGAAGAGAACCACATGCGGCACCGCCAAGGCGAGCTTCCCGGAAGGCCGGCCCCGATTCCCTTCCTCAACGGGCAGTCTCCCCCAGCGACCCGGGTGCAATTATTGTTTGCGACCGGACCGTTCGCACGGCTTCACTCACCGCACCGTATGAACCTACGCAGCCGCATCCTGTTGGCAGTGCTGCTGTGTCTGCGCGCGATGGGCGCGCCCGCGGACGATCTGGGTCTGGCGTTCACTGCCAGTCCGGCCCCGGCCGTGGTGGGAAAGTCAGTCACCTACACGCTGTCCGTGACCAACCGATCAGGCCAACTGCTGACCAATTACGCGGTTTCGGTCTCGTTGTTCGGTGATGTGGCACTGGCTTCGTCCTCCGCCTCCCTGGGAACAGCCACCAACACCGTCCTCACCGCATCCTATCAGTTGCCCCTGTTTACTTCGGGCACCATCGCCAACCTCACCTATTCTGGCCTTCCGCTGAAGTATGGAACGGTGCGGCATGAGGTTGTCGCCGGACCTTCCGGGGCCGCCAACCAGGCCGCCTTGTTCACGTCGACCACCATTTTGGGCACCGCGCGTCTGGCCCTGGATATTGGCGCCCTTCCCGGCGGAATTGTGGTGAACGACCGCGTCGGCTACCCACTGACGATCACCAACCGGGGTCCCGACACCGCTGAAGGCGTCCTAGTGACCAATACCCTCCCCTCCGGAGTCACCTTTCTCCAGGTGGATCCGCCGGGGTTGTTCAGTTCCATCTCGGGCAACGAACTCCGGCTCCGGCTCGGCAGCCTGGCTTCCGGTGCCGGGATGCGGGTGGGAATCACCGTCCAACCCACGATCGCCGGGATCTTTACCCTCCGGGCTGACGTCGGGGCGCCGGGATACCTCAATCCGGATCCCGCCGGCAGCGCGGACTCCGCCACCTTCACCGCCACGGAGTCCACGGCGGCCGTCCTCCGGGCCCACCTTCTCTCGGAGCAGGTTTACAACCGACAAACCGGACTGCTCGAACAGCGTGTGGGTCTGGTGAACGAAGGAACCAACGCCGTAACGGCCGCACGGGTGATGGTGGCCGGGCTTACCAACTGGCTGTTCAACGCCACGGGCACCAATCAGGGGATCCCGTTCGTCGGGTATCCGGCCCGGCTGAATCCGGGACAGTCCGTCGAGTTCGTTCTGGAATACTTCAGTCCGTCGCGCCGACCCGGCCCGGATCCGACCCTGACGGCTGTCGGCGTGCCCGTGCCCGTGGTGCCGGCACCGGGCGGAACCTCGATCTCCGGGGTGCAGGCCTTCGCCTGGCGTACCAATGCCGTGCTTCTCCAGTTTCCGGCCACTGAGGGACAGCAGTACGTCATTCGCTATTCCAGTACCCCGGCATTCACCAATGCGTGGACGATTCAGCCCGCGGTGGTGGCTCCAGGAAACCAGGTCCAGTGGCTGGACCAGGGACCGCCCGCCACGCTGTCCCCTCCCGGCACTGCCGGCCTCCGCTTTTACCGCGTCTATCCCATTCCCACGCCATGAATTCCCAATCCACCCGCACCCCGTACCCACATCGCCTTCCCGTCGCCCGGGTGCTCCGGACCGGCGGTTGCCTC
>JBDKKE010000266.1:0-4213 GCA_039796255.1 Verrucomicrobiota bacterium
GTCCCGCGCACTTCGATGAAGTCCGGGACTCCGTCCCGGTCGGTGTCCGCCACCAGCGGATTGCTCCCCAGCGCCCGCTCCTCGGCGTCCGTGAGGCCGTCGTCATCGGTATCGGGTTTCCACGGATTGGTGGCGTTGATGCCGCCATGGTATTCCTGCAGTGCGGTCAGACCGTCGCGGTCGAGGTCCCGGGCGGCATCCGATGGATCGGAGTCGCTGAGTTGATTGTCGATCTCCCAGTTCTGCGGCAGTCCATCCCCGTCGGCGTCCAGGTTTCCCTGGCTGTCGGCCTCAAGGCGGACGTAGTCGAAGGTGACGGTCTGCGTGGTTCCGGGAAACGTGGGACCGGTGCGGACGAACTCAATGGTGTTCGCACCCACGGTGGCCACCAAATTGGTGGCGGGAATCTCCAGTGTCACGAGGGTGGGCTGGGTGATGGTGTTCGAATAGAGAAGCGTGGGCTGACCCAATCCGCTCTTGAACTGCACCACGATGTTGTGTGGGAAGACCCCGGTTACCGGCACTCCATTGGTGGTGGCGGTCACGGAGCTGAATTCGAAGCTGAGTCGGAGCTGTCCGCTTTCGTTGATCTGGTCTCCATTGAGCCGGAAATGCATCCGGTTGGTCCGGTCCGCCTGGGTCAGCACGGCTTCCCATGAGGAGGTCGGTTCGTCGAAAGGAACGTTCAGATAATTGGTGAGTCCGTTGAATCCGGGAGAATAGATTCCGGCGAAATAATAATCGTCGTCGCGGGTGGGCGTGGGGGACACGAACTCGGGATCGGCCGGTAGGCGCGTCACCTTGCCGGGGCGCAGGTCGTTCGCGGAATTGGAGGTCGGTGTCCCAAATTCTGCGGCCGGCGCATACGGCTGCGTCAGGGGGCTGTCGTCATCACCAATCTGCCAGAGACTCCGGTCTGCCACGGGTACCGCCACCACGGCAAACTGGGTGGTCGCATTGAGGGGAGGGATGCCGTCATCTGTGATGCGTACCACCACGGTGTTGGTGGAGGGAGTGTCGGCGCCGGTTGGAGTCCACAGGACCTGACCGCCTGCGGAAACAATCAGACCGGTCGGCCCGTCGACCAGCGTGTAGATCAGCGTATCGGTCGGGAAGTCCGGATCCGACCCCCCCAGTTGCAGCGCCAACGGGGTCAGGGAGTCCACCGTCACCGATGAGACCGGGGCGATCACCGGAGTCTGGTTGATCTCGCGGACGACGATCGTGACGTCGTTAGTGCTGCTCAGTGGCGGGATGCCGTCGTCGGTGGCCTTAACCCGGACTTGATAGGAGGCCCCGCCATGCGTCTCCGAGGTCTGCCAGTCAAACTGTCCTCCGCTGGTCAGTGTCGATCCTCCCGGCCCCATGAGCAGGGTGTGAACCAGTTGAGCCGTGGGCATGTCGCTGTCCCGGGCGCTCAGGTCGAGCATCACGCGATCCCCCTCGTTGACCTCGATTAGATTCTGATTCGCAAATACCGGGGCCAGATTGCCGCCAGCGTCCACCTCCAACATGACATAGTCGAAATTGATCCACTGGTAGTTGGTGGAGATGTTCACGCCGTTGCGTACAAACTCGATGGTATTGGGACCGGCGGAGGCGGCGACCGAACTGAGTGAGAACTGCACCACGACATTGGCCGCGGCGGTGAGTTGGTTGGCGTAGACCTGGGTCGCCACACCGGAGGCGTTCTTGAAACGGACGACAATGTCGTGGGTTCCAAAGCCTCCGGCGACTGAGCCGCCGGTGTGGAATTCGAAGGAAAGTCGACACATCGAATTGGGGGCCACCTGCGTGCTGTTCAGGATGAAGTGAAGGCGGTTCGTCCTGTCGGCGGGAACCAGGGTCCGCTCAAAGGTGCTCCAGGGTTCGTCATTGGGGACCACCAGACTCGAGGTGAGTCCATTGAAGCCGCTGGGGTAAGTGCCCGCAGTGTAGTAGTCATCGTCAGCGCTGGGGTTGCTGAGCGCGACGTACAGGGGATCCCCAGGCAAGCGGGTCACCAGGCCCGGAGGCAGGTCGTTAGTGCTGTTTTCCTGGCCCAACTCCGCAAAGGTCCCCGGGGTATCGTTGGTCCCCACGCGCCAGATGAACCGGGGAGCCGTTCCCGTGACATTGACCGTGAATTGATTGGTGTGACTGAGGGCGGGAACTCCGTTGTCGGTGACCCGGACCTTGATCACGTTGACCGAGGGGATTTGGGCGTTGCCGGGCGTCCACTGGACGGCTCCGGCGGCGCTCACCGTGAAGCCGGGCGGAACTTGAACCGCACCGAAGGTCATGGTGTTGGACGGGGAGTCCGGATCGGACGCAGAGAGATTCAGGCTGAGCGAAGTCGTGCCGGTGATGTTCTGGGTGGCGACCGCTGCCAGCTGGGGCGGACGGTTCACCTCATTGACGGTGACGGTAAACTGGTGTGTGGAGCTGATGAGCGGATCCGCCGTCACTCGCGCCTGCACCACGACGTCATAGGTTGAAGGCCCTTGAGTTTCCGCGGGAGTCCAAAGCAGCAATCCTGTCGGACTCACCGTCATCCCCGACGGGCCGGAGATGAGGCCGTAGGTGATGGGGTTGGATGGATTCGCAGGATCAATGGCGACCAGGTTGAGTCGCAATTCGGTCAATTCGTCCACCGTCGGATCGGCGAACGGAGTCCAGGGGAGCGGAGAGTTGGACTCGATGACCAGGATGCTGAAGGAGTTGGTCGTGCTCCGGGATGGGTCTCCGTCGTCAGTCAGACTGACGGTGACCACGTTGAGAGAGGGGCTCTGGGTGTCATTGGGGAGCCATGTGAGCAGGCCCGCAGGGCTGATGGTCAGGTTGGTGGGGCCGGCGAGTTTCCCGAAGGTCAGACCGTTCACCGGGACATCCGGATCGCTTCCGGGAATCGCCAATTGAAAGAGGATGTTCCTGAAGATGGTCTGCGATGGCAGCGACGTCAGAACGGGGGAGCGATTGACCTCGCCGACGTTTAGGGTGAAGGAATTCGTAGCGCTGAGCGCTGGCGTGCCGTTGTCGGTGATCCGAACACTCACCGGGTAGCTCGAAGGACCCTCGGCCTCCGTGGGCGTCCAGGTGACGATGCCCGCGGTGCTGATGGCGAGGCTCGCCGGCCCGGAAAGTTTCTCGTAAGTGAGTTGGTTTGCCGGCAGGTCAGGGTCATGGGACTGCAGCGCCAGGGTCCAGGGAGCCATTTCATCAATGCTCTGGGGCGAGACCGTCACCGGGGCCGGAGCGACATTCCGTTCGCGCACGACGATGCTGAAGGTGTTGGTCGCACTCTTGGGGGGGGATCCGCTGTCCGTTACGCGGACGCTGACCACATTGGTGGATGGACCTTGGGCTTCGGTTGGCGTCCAGGCGACGATCCCATCCGGACTCAAAACCAAGTTGGTGGGGCCGGAGAGGAGACTGTAGTTGAAGTTTTGGGCGGGGACGTCGCTGTCAGTGGTCTGTAGGGTTCGAGTGAAGGGGGCCAGTTCATCAACGGTTTGGGTGCCGACCGCTACAGGTATCGGCGCGAGGTTGCCGCTGGGATCCGCCTCCAGTCGGACGTAGTCAAAATGCAGGTAGTAGGTGTAGCCAGTGAGATTGGGTCCGGTGCGCACGAACTCAATGGAGTTGGCACCCAGGGTGGCCTGAACATTGGTAGGATTGATCAGGAAGGTGACGTTGGTGGCCGCAATCAGGGTGGTGACTTGGAGATCGGTGCTGACCCCATTCCCGTTGCGGAATCGGACCACGATATCGTGGGAACCAAATCCCAGATTGGTTCCGTTGAGGAGCGCGCCGCCGTAGGCAAACTCGAAACTCAGGCGTAGGCGCGACGCGGAGGCCAGTTGCGATTGGCTCAGGAGAAAGTGCATCCGGTTGGTGCGATCTCCCTGTGTCAGGGTCGACTCCCATGCGGTGGAGGGTTCGTCATTGGGCACCGTGATCAGCGACTGCAGTTGGTTGAAACCGGCCCTAAAGATGCCGGAAAAGTAAAAGTCGTCGTCGGGACCAGGATTGGTGGCGGCGTCGTACTGCGGATCACTGGGAATGCGGGTGACACTCCCGGGAGGCGGGTCATTGCGGTTGTTCTGAGAACTAAACTCCGCAATGGAGGGGGGCGCCGTATCCAAACCAATTTGCCAGACGTAACGAGGGGTGGCGGTACGGGTGATGACGGTGAAACTGGTGGTGTTGAACTGAGAGGGTGTTCCGTTGTCAT
>JBDKKE010000267.1:0-28952 GCA_039796255.1 Verrucomicrobiota bacterium
AATTCATCCCTCCCGCCGCCAGCCGGGCTTCAATACACGTAGACAGCCCACCCTTGGCCCCTCGCCTGCCATTGCAATTTGGACTTGGGACGAGTGTCCACATGGCCGTCCCCAAATCCAACATTGATACTCTTCAGCGAGCCCGCCCATTGGTGTCCTCCGGAATTATTCCTCAATTCGACTGTGTTGCTGGTGTCGTCCCAATTTCCCAGATACCAATCGGAAATGATGGGCTGGATGGAGATCGTGGGATCATCCATCCGGCGCGGCCATGGATCCGGGACCCGGGTTGTCATGCGCGTGGGATCCGGGAATTCCAGTGACGACTCCCCCAGGCGCCGAGGAACCCACCAATTGAGATCGCCTTTCCCGAATACCCCTTTCGGGACCCGTACGAATTCTTCCACCAAGTCCGCAGGCGTGATCAATTCGCGGCCAAATACGACCCGGAAATTGTTCCGATGAGCCTCGAATCGATTTGGACGAGTCGGACAGAACCACATGGGCACGCTCACACCGCTCACCGCCAGATGGGGCACCATCTCGGAAGCCACAAACCACGGCTCAATCGCTTTGTACTCCACCATCTGCTCCACAGGCAGCCGAAACGACGGCAGCCGGCTCTTGCCGTCGTCGGAAGCGTAGACGGCGGAGGCGACACCCCATTGCCGGTAGTTGTTGGCGCAGGTGGTGACCTTGGAACTGAACCGTGACCGGGAGAGCGCCGGAAGCAGTAAGACCCCGAGAATTGCCAGGACCGACATCACCACCAACAGTTCCACGGCGGAGAATCCAGCGGCGGATCGCTGCTCGCCGTTGGCACTGTCATTTGTTGGGGTGTTCATGGATGAGCTACCTGGGCTTTGACAGGGCCTTCCCCGAAATGTCACTAGCGAGGCGGAATAAAGAATGGCGGGCTACCCTGCGCAGGGCCATCGGAGGAGCCAACAAAACGGAGGCCAAGGGTCGGCACCAAAGCACACACACCGTTCACCACGGCAGGGTGAGTTCCAACGGCTCGGGCGGCAACGATCGGTACATCCGCATCCGCATCCCGAATGACTGCTCGTACTGGCCGAAGGCTGTTGAGTCCCCGTCCGGTCCGGGCAGTACAGTCAGGATCTCCCACGGACCGTCCAGCCCCTGGTCCGAATACTCCAACCGCTGCTTAAATCCGCGCGGCACCCGGCTCATGATCCGTACGCTCCGGATCGCGTCGTTCACCCAGTCCCGGACCACCACTGCGTTGACACCACCGCCGGGGACTGCGTGAACAGCCTCACATTCACCGAGCTTTTCAGTGGATGGACCGAGAACCGGGCGGTCTGGAACAAGGGCAGCCATCCCATCCTCGGGCAGGTGAAGGAGTTGGAAGCCGCCGTGCCCTTTGTCATGACGAGTTTCCACAGCGACAACGGGAGCGAATTCCTCAACTGGCCGTTGTACGAGTATCTTAACGGCCGGCCGCTGAAAGTGCCGTGGACGAGGAGCCGGGCCTATCGCAAGAACGACAACGCGCACTGCGAGCAGAAGAACTGGACCCATGTGCGGCAGCCCCTGAGAACACCAAGGCCCGGTTGCGGATCGATCACGCCGGCCTAGACCCGTTCGCACTCAAAAAGGCCATTGAGAAGAAGCTCAAGGGCTTCTTCACTGCCCTCGGTAACCTGGATCGTGAGTCATCCAAGCCCTGAAGGGCCCTCGCTCCCGGTAACATTTAGCCGTAAGTCAAATCGCCCCCACCTCTGCCAAGTGACGTTCGTTCCTCGAAGAACCTCCCAACACCGAACTGCGAGGAGCATCCTCGCTCTCCTCTGCGCGCTCTCGGCCTTCCGCAGTGCCGGCGCCGTTGCGCCCGCGTTGGTGCTTGATGCCGATACGGGCATCACGTTGCGCGCGGGTTTCGACGCGGAGTTGCTTTACGTTGTTCCTAAGGCCCAGGGCTCGTGGATTGCGATGGCGTTTGACCCGAAGGGGCGGCTCATCGTCTCGGACCAGGACGAGACGGGCATTTACCGGGTGACGCTGCCGACGGCTGACGCGGGCCTCAAGGTGGAGAACCTGCCGGGATTTCCCTACGAGCCTATTGAGTGGGGCAGCCGCAAGGTGGGCGGCGCGTTCGGGCTGGTTCACGCGTTCGACAGTCTCTACCTGGCCAACATGCGCGGTTTCTATCGCATCCGCGATACGGACGGAGACGACCAGTATGACCAGTTCACGCTGCTCAAGAAACTCAACGTGGGCTACGAACACTCCGCGCATTCGATCATCCCGACGGCGGACGGCACCGGGCTTTATCTGGTGGCGGGAAATTACACGCACGTACCGGAAGGATCGGTCTCCGTGCAGCCGGGTATTTGGCAGGAGGATTCGTTGCTGCCGATCATCCCTGACCCGAGCGGTCACTCGGTGGGGCTGGAACCGCCGGGCGGTTGGATGTGCCGCATCTCGCCCGACGGCAAGGAGTGGCGGTTGATTGCGTCAGGCTTCCGCAACTCGGTGGACCTAGCGCTGAATCGCGAGGGTGAGTTGTTCACGTATGATTCGGACATGGAGTTCGATATTGGTTCACCCTGGTATCGGCCCACGCGCATCAATCACGTCACGAGCGGCGCGGAATTCGGCTGGCGAGCGAACACGGGAGTGTGGCGCGATTACTTCGCTGACAGCCTGGGTTCAGTGCTCGACATGGGGCCAGGTTCGCCGACGGCCATCAGCTTCGGGCATCACTCGAATTTCCCGGCGGAGTTTCAGAACGATCTCTTCGTGTGCGACTGGACGTTCGGCACCGTCTTCACCGTGACAATGCAGGAGAGTGGCTCCAGCTACACGGGAACGAAGGCGGAGTTTCTCCATGGCAGCCCGCTGAACATCGCGGCGATGCGCTTCGGCCCGGACGGCGCGATGTACTTCCTCACCGGCGGGCGCCTGACGGAGTCGCGGCTGTATCGCGTGCGCTACACGGGCGGAAAGACCAGCGGCTCAGCGCGTCCGCTGCTGGCCAACAGTGAACTCCGCGCTCTGCGTCATTCGCTGGAGCAGCGGCACACTCCCGGCGGCGGGGTGGAGGCGGTGGAGACGGCGTGGCCGTTTCTCGCCCATGCCGACCGGCACATCCGCTACGCCGCGCGCCTCGCGATTGAGAACCAAGACCTCCCCCTGTGGCAGGAGAAGGTCTTTGCGGAGACCGATCCGCGCGCCGTGATTTACGCCGCCATCGCACTGGTGCGTCACGGGGACCAGTCTCTCTCTGCCCGTCTGCTCGATAAAATGGGCGAAATTCCTTTGGGGAAGGTTGAACGCGAAGACCAACTCGCGCTGCTGCGCGCCTACGCGCTGTGTTTCGTGCGGATGGGTGTGCCCTCCGCGAACCAAGCGGCAGCCGTCATGGCCCAACTCGACGTGCATTTCCCCCACAACGATGTCGCCGTGAACGCCGAGTTATGCCGCGTGCTCTCCTTCCTCGATGCGCCGTCAGTCGTGCGGAAAACCATCGCGCTGATGAAGTCCGAGCACGCCGAAACGGTGGACTACGACCCGACGATGCTCGCCCGGCACGAGTATGGCGCGGCCATTTTGAAGATGATGGCGAACACGCCCAATACCCGGAACATTCACTTCGCCGACTGCTTGCGTCGCCTGCGCCGCGGATGGGCGCTGGAAGACCGGAAGTACTTTTTCGGCTGGTTGAACGAGGCGCTGGCCAAGGATGGCGGCCGGAGTTTTGCGGGATACATCCGCGCCATTCGTCAGGACGCCATCGCGCAGCTTGAGACCGCCGACGTGGAGAAACTGACCGGCCTGCTCGCTGACTTTCCCGCCGTAGACCTTAGCAAACTGCCCCAGCCCAAGGGCCCGCGCGTCGCGTGGACGGTCGGGAACGCGATGAATCTATTCGGCAGCCCCCTGCGCGGACGCGATTTCGACAACGGCAAAAAGATGTTCTCCGCCGGCCTGTGCATCGCCTGCCATCGCATCGGCGGTGAAGGCGGATACTCCGGACCCGACCTCGGCTCCGTGGGCAGCCGTTGCTCCCTTCGCGACATCCTTGTTTCCATCTGCGAGCCGAGCGCAACCATCTCCGAACAATACATGGTGAGCATTGTGACGCTCAAAGACGGCGAAGAACTCCGCGGACGTCTCGTGCTGCGCAGCGACCAGGAAGTCGCGATCGCCTCGAATCCCTTCGACG
Organism: Verrucomicrobiota bacterium; assembly: GCA_039796255.1. Taxonomy (GTDB): domain Bacteria; phylum Verrucomicrobiota; class Verrucomicrobiia; order Limisphaerales; family UBA9464; genus UBA9464. Next base: position 4,193 of record JBDKKE010000267.1, read on the forward strand.
TCAACCAGGTTGAGAAGGTTCCAGGAGAGGAAGTCGAAAGCATCAGTTACTCCCAGATCTCCGCCATGCCCGACGGGATGATTGGCGGGATGAACCCTGAGGAGTTGATGGACCTCATGGCTTATCTGCTCTCCGGTGGCAACGCGCAGCACAACGTCTTCCAATGAAACTCCTCGGCCTGCTCACCTGGTTCGCCTGCCTGGTTATGGAGACGGGAGCGTCCGAACCAACTGTCCTCGCCCCCAGTATCCCCCCGCGGGCCACGGATCCCTCTCTGCTCACTGTGGACCGAATCTTCGGGTCCGAAGAGTTCCGGGAAGAGCGTCCCGCGCCCTTGCGTTGGAGCCGGCGCGCCTCGGACTACTTCACTTTGGAGACTCCGGAAGCGGGCGGTCCGGGCCGTGATCTCGTGCGAATCGATCCGGCGACGGGCGGGAAGAAACTGCTCGTGCCGGCGAGTGCGTTCATCCCGGAGGGGGCGACCGCGCCGCTGGAAGTCGAGACGTTCGAGTTCTCGGCGGATGAATCGAAGCTGCTGCTTTTCACGGACAGCCGGCGGGTCTGGCGACGGAACACGCGTGGCAATTACTGGGTACTGGACTTGGCCATTCGAACGCTACGGCGGCTCGGAGGAGACAGCGCGCCGTCCACGCTGATGTTCGCCAAGTTTTCGCCCGACGGGTCGCGGGTGGCCTACGTGCGCGAGAACAACCTTTACGTCCAGGAACTACGCCGGATGCGCGTCATGGCCCTGACCACCGACGGCTCCCCTACGCGCATCAACGGCACGTCGGACTGGGTGAACGAGGAGGAGTTGGAAATTCGCAACGGCTTTCGTTGGAGCCCAGACGGCCGGTCCCTCGCCTTCTGGCAATTCGATCATCGGGGTGTCCGGCAGTTCCATCTTCTCGACAACACGGCGGACAACTATCCCAAGATCACCTCGTTCCCGTATCCCAAGGTGGGCGAGACCAACTCAGCCACGCGCTTGGGCGTGGTGGCGGCCACCGGAGGCCGCGTGCGCTGGCTGCAGATTCCGGGCGACCCGCGGGAGCATTATCTGCCACACCTTGAATGGACGCCCAACGGAGCGCACCTTCTGCTCCAGCAGTTCAATCGCCTCCAGAACACAAATCTAGTGATGTTGGCCAATCCCAAGAACGGGGCAACGCACGTCACACTGCGCGAAACGGACACCGCCTGGGTGGACAACCTGAACCCGTTCCGCTGGACGGATCCGGAAGGCGGGTTCGTCTGGCTCAGCGAACGCGATGGCTGGCGGCACGCCTACCGCGCCGATACGGAGGGTAAGTCATTCACCCGGGTCACGGATGGCGACTTCGACGTGATCGCGATTGAGGCTCAGGACAACGCCGGCGGCTGGCTCTACTACGCCGCTTCCCCGGATAACTTCACCCAGCGTTACCTCCACCGGACGCGGCTGACCGGCGGCCCCGCGGAGCGCCTCACCCCCGAGGGACAACCCGGCTGGCACACTTACGATGTTTCGCCGGACTGCCGTTGGGCGGTGCATACGTGGTCCACCTTCACCAGTCCGCCGACGGTGGAACTCGTCAGCCTGCCCGATCACAAAGTAGTCCGAGTGCTAACCGACAACCGCGAGCTTCGAGAAAAACTATCGGCGCTGAAGCAGCCCGTGAGTGAATTCCTGAAGATCGACATCGGAGGAAACGTTTTGCTGGATGCTTGGAGAATTCGTCCTCCGGCACTGGCTGGCGTGGGGCAACATCCGTTGTTGATCTACGTCTACGGCGAGCCGGCGGGGCAGACCGTGAAGGATTCGTGGGACGGGGTGACCGGGCTGTGGCACTGGATGCTCGCACAACAGGGCTACCTCGTGGCGAGCGTTGACAATCGCGGCACACCCACGCCGCGCGGACGAGAGTGGCGACGCAGCGTGTATCGGCAGATTGGCATTCTCGCGACGCACGACCAGGCTGCCGCCGTGCGCGCGATGCTGGGACGCTGGCCGGAGGCCGATGCCGGGCTCGTGGGGGTCTGGGGCTGGAGTGGCGGCGGCAGCATGAGCCTGAACGCGATCTTCCGTTATCCCGACCTGTATTCCACGGCGATTGCCGTTGCTCCGAATGCGAATCAACTTCTTTACGACACCATTTACCAGGAGCGCTACATGGGCTTGCCGGGCGATAACGCCGAAGGTTATCGCGACGGCTCGCCGCTGACGCATGCGCAACATCTGCGGGGCAACCTGCTCCTGGTCCATGGCACCGGCGACGACAACGGCCACTATCAGGGCACGGAGATGCTGATGAACGAACTCATTGCGCGAGACAAGCCGTTCACCGTCATGCCCTATCCGAACCGCTCGCACAGCATCTCGGAAGGGACCAACACGGTCGTGCACTTCTACCGCACGCTGACCCATTACCTGCACGAGCATTTGCCCACCGGTCCGAGTCCGAGAGGCCCCGAACAAGGAAAGGACGAACGATGAAGGCTGTTCTGTGGCTCTTCTGCGCGGCGGCCCTCATCGGATTTGTTCACGTCCAATCGCCGTTCATCGCCGGGTTGCAGCGCGAAGGCGTGCAGCCGTTCGCGGGCGCCGTGCTCGTGAGCGAATTCGGTTGCACCTCCTGTCACGCCAGCGGCCAGAAGGCGTTTCTCGCGAAACCGGGGCCGGACCTCTCGGAGGTCGGAGCCCGGGTCAATGGAGCACACCTGCGCCGGTTCCTCGCGTCGCCTTCCGGGGTGAAGCCGGGGACGACCATGCCGGACGTGCTGGCGCACTTGCCCGAGGCGCAGCGTGAGGACGCGGCCAAAGCGCTCGCGCATTACCTCGCCACGTTGGGTCGGCCCAAGGCATCCGAACTGCCCCGACCGGATGCCGTGGAGCGCGGCAGGAAGTTGTATCATTCGGTCGGATGCGTGGCCTGTCATTCACCGGAGAAGACGCTGTCCGACTCGGTGCCGCTGGGACCGTTGGCGGAAAAATATACCGTAGCGAGCCTGGCGGCGTTCCTGGAACGACCGCTCGACATCCGACCCAGCGGGCGGATGCCGGATTGTCAGCTCGAACGGGCGGAGGCGACAGACCTTGCGAGCTACCTGCTGCGCGAACAGAAGACGCCACCACCGGCGTTTTCACCAAACCCCCTGCTCGCGGTGCGGGGCAAGGCGCTGTTTGCCGAGCATCGGTGCCACGCCTGCCACCGCACGGACGAGAAGCTCGCTCCACCAGTGCTCACGGCCTTTGGCAAGCTGCGCGCGGATGAGGGTTGCCTGTCGGGAACTCGCGGCGCATGGCCGCATTATCCGCTCGCGGAGAATCAACGCGCTTTGCTGCGGGCGGTGTTATCCGAGGACGCGAAGATCTGGACGCCCGCGGAGGAGGTGTCGCTGGCGCTCGCGCAGCTGAACTGCGTCGCCTGCCACCAACGTGATCAATTGGGCGGAGTCGGGGCCGATCGCAACGAGTACTTCACCGGCAGTGACGGAAATCTCGGTGAACAAGGCCGCCTACCGCCGTCCCTCACCGGCGTGGGGGCCAAGCTCAAGACCCGGTGGCTGCACGAAGTCATCGCGAACGGCGCGTCCGCTCGACCGTATCTGCATACGCGGATGCCGAAGTTTGGCCCGGAAAACGCCGGGCCGCTCGTGGCCCATTTGAAGGCCCTCGATACGTTGCCGCTGGCCGTCTTCACCCGCGTCGGCGAAAGCGGCCGGCCACGCGAGGTCGGCCGGGACCTCGTGGGCAGCAAAGGATTCAACTGCATTGCCTGCCACACCTTCCGTCAGAAGAGCACCGGGGCCATACAGGCCTTGGACTTGATGACGATGACGGAGCGGTTGGAGGAGAACTGGTTTCATCGTTACCTCGAGCAACCGGAGCGGTTTTCGCCACTGACGATCATGCCCGGGTTCTGGCCGGATGGAAAATCACCGCTGCCCCGTGTGCTCGACGGTGACCCCGGCCAGCAGCGGGATGCGCTGTGGCAATATCTCGAGCAAGGGCCTGATGCGAGCGAACCCGACGGGTTGGTGCTGGAGCCGCTCGTCATCACGGTGAAGGACGAGGCCATCATCATTCGCCGCGCGTTTCCCGGTATTGGCAAACGGGGCATCGGAGTTGGATACCCTGGTGGCATCAATCTCTCTTTTGATGCGGAGCAGATGCGACTGGCTTCCATTTGGAGTGGAGGGTTCATTGAGGCTTCCGGACTCTGGCGCGGCCAGGGCGCCGGGCAGGCGCGCATCCTCGGCCAAGACACCGTCAAGTTTCCTCCTGGGCCGGCCTTCGCCGTGCTCCCACAGCCCGACATGTCCTGGCCCATTCCGGATCCAACCCCCAGACCACGACCAGATTCGTTCAAGGGCTACACGCTGGACGACCGGCAACGCCCCACGTTCCGCTATGTCGTGGACGGCTTTTTTGTGGAGGATTTCTTCATCGAACGTCCCGGCGTCGACCGTCTCCGTCTCGAACGCACCCTGAAGTTTCCTAGTGCCCCGCCGGCCGGCCTGTACTTCCGCGTTGCCGTCGACACTTCCATCGAGCCACGGGGAGCGAACGAGTTTGCCATTGGCAGGAGTCTGGTGGTGCGCCTTTCCGGGCCGGGCACGTTGCGGGGCACAGGAGACGCCCAGGAACTCCTGGTGCCGGTGACTGGCGGCGAGTTGAAACTGGAGTATCACTTCAACTCCAAGCCATGAGTCGTTTTCTTCTCACCCTCCTCTGCCTGCTCCCGTTCCTCGTCGCGGCTGCCGAGGAGTTCGGCGATTCGTGGGGCACGGCGGAACGGGAGGCAGCGTACTACCGACTGGTCAATGTTCCGATGCCGGAGGGCGTGTATCTGGAGTCCGGCAGCTTCGTTTCGCTGCCGGACGGACGACTCGCGGTCGGGACGCGACGCGGGGAAATCCTGCTCTTCAGCGGCGTGGGCGAGGAAAACCCGAGTCCGAAGGTGAGCACGTTTGCCAGCGGGTTGGATGAAGCACTCGGGCTGGCTTGGCGCGACGGCGCGTTCTATGCGACCCATGCAACCGAGGTTACGCGGATCGCCGATACGAATGGCGACGGTCGGGCGGACCGGTATGACACGATCAGCGATGCCTGGGGCTTCGGACATTATCATGAGTTTGCGCTCGGATCGAAGTTTGACGCGGCCGGGAATCTCTACGTCGCGCTGGGGCTGTCCGAATCCTACCACTCGAAGGAACTCTTCCGGGGCTGGGCCCTCAAGATCACGCCGGACGGAAAGACCATCCCGTTGTGCAGTGGCCTCCGGAGTCCGCTCGGCGTGGGCCCCAACGACCAGGGTGAGATGTTTTACGTCGAAAGCCAGGGGCCTTGGAACGGCTCGTGTTCGCTCAAGCACCTGAAGCCCGGTGGCTTCATGGGACATCCCATCAGCTTCAACTGGTATCCGTTTGCGACCAACATGGGCGCGACCCCGGTGATGCCAAACTCCCCGTCGCGCATGGAAGTGGAGCGCACGCGCGTGAAGGAACTGGTCCCCTACGCGGTGGTGTTCCCCTACAAAAAGATGGGCCGGTCGATTTCCGGGTTCGAGGTTTGCCGCGCGGGTGGGTTGTTCGGTCCGTTCGATCATCAGATCTTCGTCGGTGACTATTCGTTGTGCGTCGTGATGCGCGTGACGACAGAGCGGGTCAACGGCGTGTGGCAGGGCGCGTGTTATCCCTTCCGCGAAGGGTTGGGCACCGGGATCCTGGCGGTGCATTTCACGCCGGAAGGAAAGTTGATCGTTGGCGGCACGAACCGCGGCTGGCCCGTGCGGGGCATGAAGGACAACCTGCTCCAGCGTCTCGACTGGACCGGCAAAACGCCGTTCGAAATCCTCGACATCCGGGCCCAGTCGGACGGCTTCGTGCTGCGCTTTACCCGCCCTGTGGATCCCGCGCTCGCCGCCCGTCCGGAGAGCTATTCGCTCCAGACCTACACGCACATTTACCAGGAGGACTATGGCAGCCCCGAGGTGGATCACACTCGCCCCACCATTGCCGCCGCCGAGGTCGCAGCAGACCGAAGCAGCGTTCGACTGCGGGTGAAGGGTCTCGTGCAGGGACACGTTCACGACTTCCACCTGGCGGATTTCAAGTCCCAGGACGGCGAGCGGCTGTTGCACGACCGCGCCTACTACACGCTGAACGAAATCCCAGAATGAACGGTATGAAGTACCCTCTGTCAGCGATTCCACTCCTCCGCTTCACCGTCGTTTACCTGATCGTCCTGCTGACGAGCCTCACGGCGGCCCGCGCTGCCGAACCCAAGACGCCCGAGCGCGTGGTCGTTCCGCGGGAGACGCGCGACGTCTCCGGCTGGCAGGTTCACCTCCACCAGAAGTTGCTTGAGACCGAGGCGGAAGACACCGTGCGCGCCCTGGCTGGGTTGAAGAAGATGCTTGATGAGATTGTGCGCGATTTGCCGGCGCCTGCTGTGGCCGAACTGAAGAAGGTGCCCCTGTATTTCTCCCCCGCCTACCAGCCCGGCCGCAGCGGCGCGGAGTTCCATCCTGATGCGGGTTGGCTGGGCGCCAACGGTCGCGATCCGCTGATGGCGCGGGGTGTGGAGTTTTCCGGTGTGAATGACTTTGAGGCGGAGATGCGGAGAATGCCGAACTTCGCCCTTCACGAACTGGCCCACGCGTATCACTTCCGGGTACTGGCGAACGGCTTCGACAACGCCGAGATCAAGGCCGCCTATGGTCGCGCCAAGGCCAGCGGCAGCTACGAGCGGGTCGAACGCTCCTTTGGGGTGGGTAACGGCCGGGCCAACACCTTCGAGCGTGCCTATGCTCTGACCAGCCCGATGGAGTACTTCGCCGAAACCACCGAGGCCTATTTCACGCGCAACGACTTCTTCCCCTTCAATCGCGCCGAGCTGAAAACGCATGACCCTGGCATGTTCACCCTGCTCGAAACCCTTTGGGGTGTACCAGCCACCAAATGAAGACGATCCTCCTCAGCACTTTCCTCGCATTCAGCGTCCGACTCCTCGCGCATCCCCTGCCAGAGAATCCGCAGTGGCTGACCTATCCCGGCAGCGACGGCCCCGGGAAAGGCAAGCACATCCTCCTGATTGCCGCCGACCAGGAGTATCGCAGTGAGCAGGCGATGCCCATGATGGCGAAGATTCTGAGCGCGCGTCATGGATTCGACTGCACCGTGCTCTTCGGCGTCAACGAGCGCGGCGAAGTGGATCCGACCCTGCCGGTGTATCCTGAGAAGGGGAAAGATGCCGAGTTCCGGCAGCACCACATCCCCGGTCTGGAACACCTCGCGTCCGCCGATCTCGTCGTCTTCTTCACCCGTCTGCTCACGCTGCCAAAGTCCGAGCTGGAGCTCATCGTGAAGTATGTGGACTCCGGCCGACCCATCATCGCGCTCCGCACCGCGAATCATGGCTTTAGCGGTCCGTTGCCTTACCGGATCAATGGCCAGCCGGTGCGCTGGGGGGAGGACGTTCTGGGTGGCACGTTTCTCAACCACCACGGAGAATGGATGGCCGACTCCACTCGAGGCATCCTCGTCAGGGAGCAAAGGGGCTACCCCGTCCTCGCCGGCGTCACCGATATCTGGGGTGACTCCGACGTCTATCGAACGTACGAGGAAGGCAAGAGTCTGCCGGCAGGTTGCACGGCGCTCGTCTGGGGACAGCCGCTCCTGGGCCGCCGGCCCGAGGACCCGCCGAACGAGAAGCTCGAACCGTTGCCGGTGGCGTGGGTAAAGCATTGGCAGACCAGCAGAGGCAAGACCGCCCGGGTCTTCCACTCCACCATGGGCAGCGCCTCCGACTTGAAGAGCGCCGGCTTGCGCCGACTGATCATCAACGCCACCTACTGGGGCCTGGGCCTGGAATCCGCCATCGGCGTCACCCGCAGCGTGGAAGTCGTGGGCGACTACCAGCCGCTCGGCAGCGGGTTCGATTACCCGCGACTGGGCGTCGTCCCGAAACCCGTCTCGGCGTATCAATGACCGGACACCACTTCACTAAATGGAGACTCCCAAACGGCGTTGGGCATCGTGGACACGTTACAATTTCGAGGCTCAACCACGTTTAAATTGTGACACCACCTCGCCTATTCTAAATTTCCAGATGAGATACAAGCGAACTCAAACAACCGTTCTGGCTGCCGGCTTGTTCTGCGGATTCTGCCTGGGTTTGAAAGCCCGGCCGACCACCCCCTCCGTGAGTACCAATGCGCCGACGCGGCAGGAGGTGCGCGACGCCATTGAGCGTGGACTGACCTTCCTGCAAAAGGCCCAGAATTCAAACGGTTGGTGGTCCACACCGGATCAACCTGCGGTCACCGCCTTGGTCTTGACGGCCATGAATCTGGAACCAACCCAAAGATTTCAACGGAGCCGCACCTCCGAGATGAATCGGGGGGTTGATTACCTCCTCTCCTGTGTGAGACCGGATGGTTCCATCCAGAAAGCCGGTCTGGCGAACTACAACACCTCACTGGCACTGATGGCGCTGACCTCGGCCGCGGACACCAACTTCATCCCGGTGGTCTTGAAGGCTCGAGAGTTCCTCGCCAGCACCCAGATTGACAGGGGCGTCAAAGGGACGAATGACACGCCGTTTGACGGGGGAGTGGGCTATGGCAGCAAGTATGACCACTCCGACATGAACAACACCCTCGTGGCCATCGAGGCGATGCGGGCTTCCGAGTCCCTTTTCCCGAAGGATTTCCCCTCGACCGTCTCCCCGGTGGCGGACTTGGACTGGAAGGCGGTAGTGCGCTTCCTGGAGAACTGCCAAAACTTGCCCGGCACGAACACTTCGGACCGAGTTTCGACCGACCCAAAGGATCGGGGCGGCTTCTTCTATTACCCCGGCCACAGCATGGCTGGAGCCATCACCAACTCGCAGACGGGCAGAGTGGCTCTCCGGAGTTACGGCAGCATGAGCTATGGCGGACTGCTCAGCTTCATCTACGCCAAGTTGAGCCAAGAGGATCCGCGGGTCGTGGCGGTAAAGGACTGGCTTCGTTCCAACTACACCCTGGAAGAAAACCCCGGGATGGGGAAGCAGGGTTACTTCTATTACCTCTATTTGCTGACCAAGGCGCTGACCGCTGCTGGGGAGGATCGTCTCCCGCAGGCCAAAGGCGCGGAGATCCTTTGGCGGGATGAGGTCGCCGGGCGCTTGCTGCAGCTTCAACGAGCGGATGGTTCCTGGGCGAATCCCGAACCGCGGTGGTGGGAAGCGGACTCCGTACTCGTCACGAGCTATGCCGTGATGGCACTGGAGCTGATTGAATGGAGGATGCCGTGAGGATCATCGACCCACGGGACGGGGCGCTTGAGAAATGTATGGCTGCTCAAGCAGGCACCAAGAAGCCAGCGGGTCCCCTTCGGTGGCGGGCGGTGCTGACGATGTTCTTCGTGGCGCTGGCCGCGGCCGAGTCCTCCTCCGAGACCCTTTCCACCGACCGGCCAGGAGCAGCCGGGGGCGCCACGAACGCCTCGCTTCAAGCTGCCGTGGAGAAACTCAAGTTCCCCGGGGTGACGATCAACGTGCCGGAGCGCTGCGTGGATGTGGATGGGTCCGTCTGCCTTCATCGAGGTACGTTGGAGTTGGTGGCCTGCACCAAGGGCACCAAGGAGCATGAGTCGATTGTCGCGATTGAGGCCAAGCCGAAACACCTGCACGCAGCGCTCCTGCTGCTGGGCGCCAAACCGGGAAGTCCAGCGACGCGCCAGCAACTGGGGGATCAAGCGGAGCGCTGGTTTGATGTTCCACCCAGGGGCGGGCCGGTGGATGTTTTTCTGGTGCTCAAAGACTCCGAGGGGAAATTAGTCGAGCACCCCATCAGCGATTTCATCGCGCCTTCCGCCAAGAGGTCCGGTGCCTCCTCTTCTGCGGACAAACCGGCCAAGTTCCCGACGCACACCTTTCTCTTCGCCGGGTCCGTCTTGGATGGCGACGGACCGGGACCGCGCCGTTATCTGAGCGACGAAAGCGGAAACGTGATCTCGCTCTCGACCTTCGGGGACGAATTGTTGTGCCTGCCCGCGATTCATAGTCAGGACGCAGAAGCGCTCCTGTGGCAGGTGAACCCCGCGAATTTGCCGGCAGTGGGCTCTAACGTCACCCTGCGACTTCGCCCGCAACTTCTATCCGCTGCGAAAGCCGCCCAGGCTAACCAAAACCCCGCAGGAAGGGGAAACCCATGAAGAGTGAACTTCTCTTGCGGGATGGCGCGACCGGCACGGAATTGAACCGGCGCGGAGTGGACACTGGCTTGCCGTTGTGGTCGGCGAATGCGCTGACCAGTGACACCGGGTTGAAGACATTGCGCGAGATACACCTGGACTACCTGAAGGCCGGCGCAGATGTCCTCACCACCAATACCTTTCGCACTCATCGCCGGGTGCTGGCTGGCACCGGACACGACGCGCGCGAATTGACCCGGCGCGCGGTGGTGACCGCCCTGGAGGCTGTCGCTGAATTTGGCCAACCCGCCCGGGTGGCCGGTTCGGTGGCCCCGCTGGAGGATTGTTATCGCCCCGACCTGGTGCCGCCCGATGACGAATGCCGCGCCGAGCACTCGGAACGCATTCAGCATCTCGTGGAAGCGGGCGTTGACCTGCTGTTGATCGAGACGATGACTTCAATTCGGGAAGCCGTCATTGCGACCGAACTGGCAAAGAGCACCGGCCGGCCCACCTGGGTCAGTTTTGTGTGCGACCGCGAAGGCCGAATCCTGTCGGGCGAGTCAGTGGCGGTTGCTGCTGAGATGTTGATGCCGCTGGGGGTGAATGCCCTGGGCGTCAATTGCGGCCCGGCCCACACGCTGGCCAAACCGCTGGCCGAGTTGCGGGCGATCTGCGGCCCCGATTTTCCGCTCATCGCCTACGGCAACATTGGCTACGCCGACGAGAACTACGGCTGGATCAACACAGATGCCGTCGATCCGGAGAGTTACCTGCAACATGCCCAAACGTGGCCGGCGCAGATTGTGGGCGGCTGTTGCGGCACCACGCCGGGGCATATTCGCAAGCTAAGCGCCCGTAGAAGCCTCTTCGAAGCGAGGACGGAATTCCAACAACTCAAGAGGTCTGATTTATGACGATTCGTCTCTTCATGTTCTTTCTCGTGGCTCTGCTCGGTGCGCCAGCTTCCACCGTTTCCGCGGCCAAGAGCCAGCCCTTGAAGATCCCCGACTTCACCCAAGGCGAGGCCATTCCAGCAGGCGCCAAGCATGATTGGAACCTCGGGCCAACGGGGCTGCGCGGGTGGATGTTCTGCGACCAGATGGTGACCACCGATGCGCGGCAGATTTTCATTACCCAAGTGGACAAGGGTTCTCCTGCCGAGGGCATTTTCCAAGTTGGTGACGTCCTCCTGGGAGTCGGCGGTAAGCTGTTCTCCCACGACCCGCGCACCGAGTTCGGCCGGGCAGTCACCACCGCCGAGTCGGAAGCGGGCGGAGGAAGACTTACCGTGACCCGCTGGCGAGCGGGCCAGGTGGAGCCCGTCACGGTCAAACTCCCGGTGCTCGGCAGTTACGGCGCCACCGCCCCTGACAACTGTCCGAAATCCAAACGAATCCTGGAACAGGGGTGCCAAACGTTGGCCAAGACAGTGGCCCAATCTCCGAGTCAAGACGATCCCATCGTGCGCTCCCTCAATGCGCTTGCCCTCCTGGCCAGCGGCGATCCGGCCTACCTGCCGCTGATCAAAAAGGAAGCCCAGTGGGCGGCGGGCTTCTCGGAGAACTCGATGCAGACCTGGTACTACGGCTACGTCATGATGCTCGTCTCCGAGTATGTGCTGGCGACTGGCGACCCGTCCGTGATGCCGGGACTGCGGCGTCTCGCCCTGGAAGCCGCCAAGGGTCAGAGCGCGGTGGGTTCGTGGGGCCATGGATTCGCGAAGCCCGACGGCCGCCTCGGCGGCTACGGGATGATGAATTCGCCGGGAGTGCCGCTGACCATCGGCCTGGTGCTGGCGCGCGAGGCTGGCGTGAAAGACCCGGAGGTGTCTCGCGCCATCGAGCTGAGCGCCCGTTTATTACGGTTCTACATCGGCAAAGGGGCGATTCCCTATGGCGACCATCACCCGTGGATTGAGAACCACGAAGACAACGGCAAATGCGGAATGGCCGCCGTTCTGTTCAACCTGCTGGGCGAAGCCAACGGCGCCGAGTTCTTTTCCCGCATGAGTGTCGCTTCCCATGGACCGGAGCGCGACACAGGACATACCGGCAACTACTTCAACATCCTCTGGGCCATGCCCGGCATCGCCCAGTCCGGCCCCCAGGCCACGGGAGCTTGGATGCAGGAGTTTGGCGCGTGGTACTTCGACTTCGCCCGCCGCTGGGACGGCACGTTCGCCCATCAAGGGCCACCCGAGCCGGACAACGATAGTTACGAGGGTTGGGACGCCACTGGCGCTTACCTGCTGGCTTACGCAACGCCGCTGAAGAAGCTCTATGTGACGGGCAAGCGACCGGCCGTCATCCCGCAGTTGGACGCCGCTGCGGCCCAGGCGCTCGTTCAAGAGGGTCGGGGCTGGGACAACAAGGACCGCTATAGCGCCTACGACAAACTCAGCGCCGAGGAACTGTTGGCGCGTCTCGGCAGTTGGTCGCCCGTGGTCCGCGAGCGGGCCGCGATGGCCTTGGGCCGGCGCAAGGAAGTGTCCGTTTCACCCGTGGTGACCCTGTTGGAGTCGAGCGCCCTGAATTCGCGGTACGGTGCCTGCCAGGCCCTGATCGCCTTGCGCGAGCGGGGAGCGCCGGCCCTCGAACCACTGCGGAGCGCATTGGCGGACCCGGACCTCTGGCTGCGGATCAAGGCCGCTGAAGCACTCGCAGCGATCGGCGCACCCGCCATGACGACGGTGCCCATACTGCTCGAACTGCTGGCTCAGGTGAATCCGCAGAGCGATCCGCGCGGCATGCAGCAGCGGTATCTGTCCTTCGCCCTTTTCGATAGCGGCGGAATGTTAAGCCGGTCGATCGAGGGCGTGGATCGCGAGGCGCTCTATCAAGCCGTGCGGGCTGGACTCAAGAACCAGGACGGCCGCGCCCGCGGCAGCATCGGTTCGGTCTATCGCCATCTCTCAGCCGAAGACATCCGACCCCTCTTGCCGGCCATCTATCAGGCGATCATCGAACCCGCCCCGAGCGGCGAAATGTTTGCCGATTCGATTCGCGTGGAGGGTCTCCGCCTCCTGGCCAAGCATCGGATTGAGGAAGGCATCCGCGCCTGCGTGAACTACACGCGCGATCAGAATCCCTGGGCAAGCGAGCATCGGACCCCGGAGCTGATGGAGATCCTGCTCAGCTACGGGACTAATGCCGAGTCGGTCGTTCCGGACCTGACCCAGATCGCGAACTACTTTGAAAAGGACGAAAAGGACTTTCCCAAGGAGCTCATGCTCCGGAAGGCCAAGAGCGTTCGTGAAACCATCCGTGCGATTGAGGCCTCGACGGACTCGCCTGAACTGAATCGTCTGAGATAGGCCCAAGTCATCATCGAAGACATCCAAAGTCGCAGTCCCGGTGGAAACATTTTCAGCCAGTAATTTCCCATGAAACCCATTCTGCTCCTTACCGCAGCGTTACTGTGCGCCCTCACTCCGGAATCCTTCGCTGAGCCGCTTAAGGTATTCATTCTCGCGGGCCAGTCCAACATGGAGGGACACGCCGCGATCAGCACGTTTGACTATATCGGCAAGGACCCGCTAACGGCACCCCTACTCCGGGAAATGCGCAACCCTGATGGAACCCCGCGCGTGTGTGACCACGTCTGGATGTCCTATTTGACTGGACCCTACGATGGTAGCGCCAATGGTGAGGGGTTGGGAAAACTGACCGCCGGCTTTGGCGCACGTGGAGAGCGTCCCACCGAGATGTGTGACAATATTGGTCCTGAGTTCACCTTCGGAATCTACATGGAGAAGCAGCTGAAGGAACCCATTCTGATCATCAAGACCGCCTGGGGCGGCAGGTCGCTCAACACCGAGTTTCGTCCGCCTAGTGCCGGGCCCTACAAGCTGCCTAAAATGATTCAGGAGGAGTGGGACAAGCACCCCGGAGGTGCCCACGGGATTCCCAGACTTGAAGACCGGCAGAAATGGCAGGAAGAAAAGGATGCCGCCTCGGGTGTGTTTTACCGCATGATGATTGATCATGTGGGGAGGGTATTGGCAGATCCAAAGCGGGTTTGTCCGAACTATGACGAGAAGGCCGGCTATGAACTTGCCGGTTTTGTCTGGCTTCAGGGATTTAACGATCTGGTTGATGGGACGACTTATCCAGGCCCTGACAAGCCCGGAAAATACGATGTCTATTCAGACCTGCTGGCCAAGTTTATTCGCGATGTTCGCAAAGATCTGTCAGCCCCGAAGATGCCATTCGTGATCGGTGTGCTCGGAGTGGGCGGAGACAGGGAAAATGAGGTTTTCCGTAAGGCCATGGCCGCGCCGGCCGACCTGCCCGAGTTCAAAGGCAATGTAGTTGCCGTCGAAACCGCTCCCTTCTGGGACGACGACATTGCCGCAGCAGAACCCAAGCAGGACGAGTACAATACGATCGTCGGCACGGCTCACGTATTGAAGGAGGATGGCGCGCTCGAAAGGGAACGGAAGTGGGATCGTTACTGGAAGCCCGTGGGCAAGCCTCTGCCGGAGGAGCGGATCTGGCGCTTTGTGGCGGTGGATGCCACCGAAAAGAAGGACAAGCTGGATAAGTATGATGACCGGCGTTTCCGCGACATCACGCTGCCTGCGGGGATGGAGAACTGGTACACGCCCGACTTCGATGACCGCAAGTGGACTGAAGGCAAGTCCCCCATCGGAAAGGGCACCTGGAAACATAGCGGAATCACCCTGGACACATTCCCTTCAAAATGGGGAGAGGGCGAATTCCTACTGATGCGGACGACGTTTGAAGTCGAGGATTTTAACTTTGCCTCGTATCGGATCGCGGTTCTGGCAAGACAGGGATTCCATCTGTACTTGAACGGACACGAGATACACACCTACATCTGGTGGCAGGATAAGCCGCAATACGGCTCCATCGTTCTCGAAGAGGAGCAGATCAAGCATTTGCAGAAGGGGAAGAACGTCTTGGCGGTCTATGCCAATGACCAATATGATCCCGCCGCCCCGGATCGCTATGCCGCGTTGGATGTACGGATTGAGGGAATCACCAAAGCGGACCAGGAAAAGCTCGACCTCGCCTTGGAAGAAGTGCTTCCCCCCAAAGACAAGGAAGCCCTGAAAGGCGCTTCCAACGGCGGTTACCACTATTTTGGCAGTGCGAAGATCTTTGCGCAGATGGGCAAGGCGTTTGCAGCAGCGATTGTGAATCTGGGCAAATCCCAGTAGGTCCCAACAAAGCCATTAAAGCCTCTTCGAGACCCCTGCTCTCCTTTCCCCTGGTCGCCGGTCAGAACCTTGCAATGAACACCAAGACACGGCAGGGAACACGCGCGGTTTGGGCCGGAGAGGAAGAGTATTTGCTGGGGGCAACCCAGGTGCCGGTGGTTTTGAGTGCGGCGTTTGGCTACCGGAATTTGGAGGAGTGGCCCGGGGTAAGGCCAAGGGGCATATCTATACGCGGAACAGCAATCCGACGGTCGCTGTTTTCAAGGAGAAGGTGCGCCTGCTGGAAGATGCGGAGGCCGCCACGAGTGCCGCCTCCGGTATGCGAGTCATCAGTTCCACCCTCTTCGCCCTTCTGGCCTCGGGCAATCGGGTCGTGTCAGTCAAGGACACCTACGGGGGAACCAGTGCGATCCTCACGGAATACCTGCCGAAGGACCGAATCGATACGGTCCAGTGTGACACGACGGACGTTGACCCAATCGAAGCTGAAATCGCCCAAGGTTTCACCCTGCTCTTCCTGGAAACTCCGATTGACCGGTCGGTGTCCAAGGCCGTAGCGGAATCGCCTCGACCAACGTGATCGGCGTGGAGCGTATTGCTGAGCGCAGGTTTCCTTAATTGGCGCCGGTACGGGCAAAACATCCGGCAGCGCGTGGCGGGAGAAATTTTTCGTGCCGGCTTGCATACACAGAATCGCTATGCATATTGATCTCAGTAAAGATCAGCAAAGACCTCAATGCGGCTTCAGCCACTGCCATTGTCCTGGGTATTCTCCGCGAGGGCGAGAGCTACGGCTACGCCATCATCCAGCGTGTGCGCGACCTTTCGTCCGAGGAGGTCGAGTGGACCGACGGGATGCTCTATCCCATTCTGCATCGGCTGGAAGCGGACGGGCTGATTTCGGCCCGGTGGGGTGAATCTGAGACTGGGCGGAAGCGAAAGTATTACCATCTCGAACCCGCCGCACTGCCGGTGTTCGACGATACGCGCCGCCAATGGACGACCATCAACGAAATTCTCACACGACTATGGGATCCAAAGAAGGCCTGATTTCCCCGAACGCGCTGCGCCAAGCCCTCTCCGGCCTGCCGCCCCAAATAGCGGCCGAATTGGAAGACCACTTAAACGAAGCGGCCGAGGCAGCGAGGCGGAGCGGAGCCCCCAGCGCCGAAGCCGAGAAGATTGCCCTCCTTCGCCTGGGCGATCCCGGAGCGGTAGGAAAAGCCTGCCTGCAAGCGGTCCGCAGTGACTGGTGGCTCCGGCGGGGAATGCCGCACGAACTGAAGGCCGTCATCGGCGGCTGGATGGCGCTGGGAATCCTCTTCATCAGCCGCATCTGCGCCGCTCAAGATCCCGATACCGCGTCCATCGCCTTGTGTATCGCTTTGGGTCTCGGCTCGGTTGGGCTGGGCATGGCGTTGCTGCGGGCTCGGAGGGAGGTGTGGCGGCTGGCGCTGGGTGCCTCCGCGGCGCTGACCGCGGTAACGCTGGGCCTGCTGTTGCAGCCGGATTTCGCCCCTGGCTTGGTGGCCGTCTATGCGCTGCAGCCGGCACTCATCAGCGTGATCACGATTTTCGGAGCGTTCTCCATCGGCACCCTCAACATGGCCCGGTCGAGACGCTGGGCCGTCTGAAACGGCCATTCATTTCATCGGCACCGGAGCGCTGGAAGCAGCGAATCCGGAGGGAAGTCCACGGCCTTGAGCCTGACAACAACGCAAATCTCAATATGAAAACCACCGCAATTCCGGAGGGTTCCTTTTTGAAACGGCTTCTTGACCCAATTCAGCTCCGCGCTTGCTTGAAACCGAAGTGGGTTGCCTTTCAGTTCCGGCCCTCGCTCGACCGGATGAGCGCGCCCGTGACGCTGCGTCTCCTCTTGTTGGTGCTGGCCCTGCTGGGCCTGTCCTCGCGAAGCGTCGCCCAGTCGGACGGGACGGACCCACGCGGCGCCACCAACGTGGTCGGCCTGGAAGTTCCGGGAATCGCCTTTCTCGAAATCCTGGGGTCCGACCTGCTGATCCGCGGCCAAATCGTGCTGCCCGAATCCGCCCAGCCGGTTTCTGCCGAATGGAGTTCCAGCACCGGGGCCGGCGGTCCCTTGACGTACGGGGCCGATAACCGGTTCGAGCTGAGCGTGACCAATCTGCTGCGGGGCAAGGTCACCATCACCGTCCTGGTGACCGCGACCGATGGACGGGTGTACCAAGGTCTGGTCATCGGCTTGAAGGGCGACTTTTTCGCCCCGGTGGTCACCGTGGATTCACCTGTCTGGCTCGCCACGGCATTTACCGGAGGCAGGTCCGTGTTCAGGCCCGACACCAACCGCGTGACACTTACGGGATCCATTACCGACCAGACCCCGGGCGCAACGCTGCGGTTCACCGAAGTCTTGCTGCCCGACAAGTCCGGGGCTCCCGGCAGCAACACCTCCGTGCAGCTTCGGTCCGAGGACGTTTCCGTGGGGCCCGATTCCCGATTTGTCATTGCCGACGTGGACCTGCCCACCGGCCGGGAGATCGAGTTGATTCTCAATGCCACGGACGTTGCTGGCAACGTGGCTATTCTGAACGCACGCATTGCCGGGGAAGGGTCCACCAACCCTCCGATCGGGGGCTTCCTTTCGATTCCGGACGTTGTTCAGACCCGTGACGAAGGCACGCCGCCGGTGTGGATTTCCTTCAAGGTGGATCCGCCAAATCCTTCCGCAGAAACCCGGGTGCGGTTCCAGGTGGTCGGAGGCACCGCCACCGCCGGTTTGGACTACCGGATCGAGACCAACGTCGTGGTGCTTGCCCCGGGGGAGTATTTCAGTGCCTTTCGCTTCGAATTGATCGACGACGCGGAAATCGAGCCGGAGGAAACGATTCTCTTCGAGGCCTCCATTGAGGGAGCGGATTCCGCCAATGCCCCGGTGGCCGTCGAGATTCGCATCGAGGACAATGAGTCGTCCGGAGCCGCGCAGTTCATCGCCAGCTCGTTCGTCGCGAATGAAGCGGCCGGTGAGGCTGCTCTCCGCCTTTACCGCCGTGGCAACACAGCGGTCGAGGGCTCCGTGGCCTACCGGGTCGAGGGCGACGAGTCGTTGGTGAATTTCCTCGGTACCGCCCGCACCGGCGTGGCGCAATTCGGCCGCGGTGAATCGCAAACCGCGATTCGCTTGCCCCTGCTCAATGACGACCAGGTTCAGGGCCTGCGCAAACTGTTGGTCAGCCTCTCGGATCCGCAGGGAGGCCTGACCCTCGGAGCGATCACGAATGGCACGCTGTTGGTCCGCGACGACGAAAGCCCCCCCTCCGCCGAGCCGCAGAGCGTCGAACGTTATGATTTCGATGCTCGCTTCGGTCTTTACGTGACCTTCAACACCGTGCGCGGGTTCCGCTATGTGATCGAATATGCCAACGCACCGGCGGCGGAGTCGTGGACCGTCCTCACCACCCTGGATGGCAACAATTCGCAGCAGTCGACCTGGGATTCCACCGAGGAGTCGGCGACCCGCTTCTACCGCTATCGCGTGGAGAACGAGCCGCTGACGATGCCGGGGGATTGAGCCGCACCTGGTTCAACGGCCGATGCAAACCGGGGCCTTATTGAACCGGAGAGAGGTGCCGCCTTCAGAAATGCAGGCACGACCAGATACATCGCCTTCGGGACGGCAACGGCGGCAGTGGTTCAGTTGCGCTTCAACCGACGACCCGGCGAACCGCACACTGCGGGTTCACTTCATTGCCTACAACCCGACGCCTCAGACCCTGCCCGTGAACGATCGACCTTCCGTGCTTTCCGGCCTGATCGAGGATGCGCCGATGTTTCGCGCGAGCATTCTCACGCAGGAACCCGTGAAGGAGGCCACGGCTTTGAAACCCGCCACAGAACTCCGGCGCGAGGGCCGTCGGGTCCGCGTCACGATCACTGACCTTCACGACGTGCTGGTGCTGAGGTATTGAGCGGCCGCTGACGCCAATCCGGTCAATTTGGGTGGAATGGATGTTCGTGCGGAGCCATTCTGATTCCCTATGAACACCGCATTGGATTCCCTGAAGTCCCGGAGAGAATTTCTGGTCGCCTCAGCCGCCGCCGGCATCGCCGTCTCCATGTGGCCTGTGTGCGCCCAAACCCTGATCGTGACCCCGGCGGAGGGGCTGGACACCGGCGAGACACGGATCACGGCGAAGGACGGCACGAAGATCCCGGTGTACTTCGCGGCGCCGCAACGCGCCGGGAAGTTTGCCACCGTCCTGGTCGTCCCCGAGATCTGGGGTGCACACGAACACATCAAGGACGTGGCGCGGCGCCTGGCGAAGGCCGGCTATTTCGCCCTGGTGGTGGAGCCGTACACACGCATCGGGGACCTGACCAAGCTGCCGGAGATCAAGGATGTCCTGGCCGGCGCGAACCAGTTGACCGACGAACAGTGCTTCGCCGACCTGGATGCCGCAGTGGCCTGGGCGGAGACGCAGCCCAAGGCGGACACCCGCCGGCTGGCCATCACCGGATTCTGCCGGGGCGGACGGACGACCTGGATGTATACGGCGCACAATCCGCGCATCAAGGCCGGGGTGGCCTGGTATGGCGGGTTGAATCCCAATCCGCCGGCGCAGGCGAAGACCCCGGTGGAGGTCGCCGGCCAGCTCCATGCGCCGGTCCTGGGCCTGTACGGCGGGGCCGATACCGGCATTCCGCCGGCGGCGGTGGATCGGCTCAACGCGGCGCTGAAGGCGGCCGGCAAAGACAAGGAGTCCCTGGTGTACGTGTATCCCGACATGCCGCACGCCTTTCACGCCGACTACCGTCCGAGCTACCGGAAAGAGGCTGCGGAAGACGGCTGGAAGCGGATGCTGGCATGGTTCTCCCAGAACGGCGTCGTTTGACCGACGCATCAAGTTCATGGGAGGCGATTGCGGTGCGGCCGGTGGTGCCAGTGTCAGGATTTCTTCCAGTCTCACACCCAGTGCGGTGTTGATCGCCTCCTCATTTCCCGGAGGAATTTGTGCAGCCGGGGCCGCCACGTCCTGGCCTTGACCGCGATGTCCGGGTAGCGACTCCGGCGACATTACCAAAGAAAGTGGCTGCCGACCCGAAGGAGCCCGTTCCGGTGGGACTCGGCCGTGCCCCTGATCGCGGTTCAATAGGCACCAAAGCCCAACACCCCTTTCATCAAGGCAGGGTCAATTCCGACGGCTCCGGCGGCACGGATCGGTGCATCCGCATCCCAAACGATTCTTCATAATGGTCGAAGGGGGTCGAATCCCCTTCCTGTCCGGGCATCGTCCATGATGGGAGTCGGTTCTCTTCGCTTCACCGGGAGAAGAGACGAATCATCGGCCACTGATTCGACGCTCACGAAGCATCCGCCGAACGGTTCCCGGAATACCCTTCCAGTCCTCCGGCAGGCCACCGCATTGGTCGGACAGCCCGGGATTGGCCCCGTGTGCGAGCAGGCATTCAGCGACACGCTCCGACCGGAGATGGAACAGGCACGTCCAGCCATCGCAATCCATGGCGTTCACGTCCGCCCCGGCATCCAGCAACCGGCGCACACAGTCCAGGTTGTCCCTGGAGACCGCCGCGAAGAGCGCCGTCTCGCCGCTCGAGGTGAGGTTGGGATTCGCCCCCGCCTGGAGGAGAAACACCACCGCATCCGCGTTGCCCGCCTCGCAGGCATCATGCAGGGGCCAGCTTCCGCCGCCGGAAACGTCATTCACGTCCCCGCCCGCCCGGAGCAGCAACTGGAGCATTGCCAGGTCCTCCGCGAAGGATACGTCGTGGATAAGCGCGTAGCCGTTGCCATCCCGCTCATGGACGTCGGCTCCCCGCCCCAGAAGCCACGACGCAGCCTCCACGCAATGGCTGCTGACCGCGGCATGGAGTGCTGAGTCGCCGTGGTCATCCTGCACCTCCAGGGAGAGGCCGGTGGCCAGCAACCATTCGAGCAACGGACAGTGATTGTATTCCGCCGCCAGATGGAGCGCCGTGGCTCCACAGTGGCCTTTCGCGTGAAGATCACTGCCCCGAGTCAACAGAGCCCGCGCCCATTCCAGGCTGCCGGCGGCGACCGCGAGCAGGAAGGGCGTTCGGTTCAGGGCGTCCCGATGATGCAGTTCACCGAATGCCAGACCGCTCGCCGAGCACACATCGGCGATACCCAGGGCGAGATCCAGCATCAGCGGTGTCCAGCCCGTCTCGTCGCGCGGAATACCCAGGGCGAGCAATGCAGGTACGTCCGGCCAGGAGGCCGGCTGTGCGGATGCCCACCGCAGCTTCCTCCGACTGTCCGCGCAAAGGGGATCCATCCGAAGGCCCTGCTGCGTCAGCCATTCGCGGACACGTGCCCGGTCCGGCGAATCCGCCACGGGGTCCTGCGGCGCCCTGGCCGGGAAGATTGCGCTCAGCGCATTGGCGCCAGTCGGACTCGCCCAGAAGACATCAGCACCAGCCGCAGCCAGCTTCTGCACCAGATCGAGACGACCGATCCGGGCCGCGCTCACCAGCGGCGTGTGCTGATACTCCGGGCCAAGGTGGTCAAAAACACTGTGCGCCGGAACTCCAGACTCCAACAGTAGGGAGACCAACTCACCCGCCGTTTCGCCGCTATGGATGGCGGCATCCATGAGTTCCGCAAGCTCATGGCCCTTGAACCGGGCGAGCCACCTTCCCTGCTCCCGAAGCAGCCCGCGGCAGCGATCCACATCCTTCCGCTCGATCGCGGTCTTCAATTCCATGTCCAACTCCGAACACTCCCAGGGTCGGCGCAACATCTCTTCGAAGGAGTCGACACCCGCCTGCAGGAGCGCCTCGCGGTCTTGTGGGTTCATTCGGATCCGAGCTCAGTCGTCACCTCACCTGTCCTCGGGCGCGGAGGGTTTGCAGCAGGGCCGAGAGTTCCCTGACCTTGCCGGGCTCTTGGGCATAAAGGTTGTGCTTCTGGGCGAGGTCGGCGCGGAGATCATAGAGTTCGCCGGGAAGCTCGTTCCGGGTATAGCCATTCTCCTCATCGAACCACGCCGGCACAGTGGTGTGCGCCCCGGTGCCGTGGGCGATGAGCAGCCAGTGGTCGTGACGCATAGCGTAAACACCCGCCATGGTGTTGTGGACGATGCTGCGGCGCGGGCTGGGAGCGTTCGTCTTCCACACGGAAAGCAGATTGTGGCTGTCTTCCGCGATGCCGGCAGGCAGGACGTGCCCGACGATGGCGGCGAGCGTGGCCAGGAGGTCCACCTGACTGATGAGCGCGTCGCTGACGCTGCCCGGCGGCACCACGCCGGGCCACTTGACGATGAACGGCACGCGGTGACCGCCTTCGTAGAGATCGCGCTTCAACCCGCGCAGCGGTCCGGAACTGCGGTGCTGGAACCTGCGGATGCGCTCGTAGGCATAGTGCTCCGGACCGTTGTCCGCGCTGAAGAGGACCAGGGTGTTCTCCGCGAAGCCATTCTCGTCGAGCGCGCGGAGGATGCGGCCCGCTTCGGAGTCCGTCTGCGCCATGAAGTCGCCGAATCCACCTGCCTGCGACGCGCCGGTGAAGGCATCCGAAGGCACGATGGGCGCGTGCGGCGAATTAAACGGCACGTAGAGAAAGAAGGGGGCGGCCTGTCCGCGCTGCCGGCCGATCCACTCCACAGCTCGGTCCGTGATGCGGGGAACGACGGCATAAAAGTCCCAACCGGGGGTCATCGGGCCGGGCCGGGCCTCCCATGAGCCTTCCTTCGTCTGCTTTGGGAGATTCAATGGCTCGCTCGGAACGGTGATCACCCGGTCGTCCTCAAACCAGGCGTAGGGCGGGAAGTTCGGCACATCATCGCCGAAGTAATGGTCGAAACCGTGCGAGAGCGGGCCGCCGGACACCGGCTTCGACCAGTCAAAGGCATCGGGCGCGAAGCCCCGGCTCTGGCCTGTAACGTCCAAATCAAGCCGGGCAACGCGCTTTCGGATGTCACTCCAGTTCCAGCCCAGATGCCACTTGCCCAAGCAGGCGGTGCGATAGCCGTGCTGGCGGAGCATTTCTGGGAGGGTCAGCTCCGCCGCGTCCAGCACCGGTGGATCGAAGGCATTCACAATCCCATGAAATTTCCGCCAGTGAAACCGCCCGGTGAGCATCGCGTAGCGGCTGGGCGTGCAGATGCCCGACGAACTGTGCGCGTCGGTGAACCGCATGCCCTGCGCGGCGAGGCGGTCAAGGTTCGGCGTAGGGATCTTCGACGCGGGGTTGTTCGCCCCAAGGTCGCCGTAGCCCATGTCATCGGCGTAGAGGAGGACGATGTTCGGTGGACGAGCGGCCCGCGCCTGGACGGCCACAAATCCCAGCAGCAGGGCAAGCATCGAGAGGCGGCAGAACTCGATGAGCGAATGCAGTCTCATGAACCGATAAGGTCGAAGTTCATGGTTCGATCCTTTGGCGAGTTGTCGGCGGTAGCGAGCCACAAAACGGGTGCCCTCTGAATCCCGCTGCATCGCCCGCACCGCAATACGGGTCAGCGCTCAAACACCACGCGGTGCCGCGACTTGCCCTTCATGAAGAACCGGGCGCTCTGGCCCGCCTTGGAATCCGTTCCCTGCATCGACGCATCCCCGATGACCTGACAATACCAGGAACCGCCCTCGTGCAGTTTCCGCGGGGTCGTGAAGGTCTCCGGATGCGAGAGGTCCCGGGCAAAAAGCACGTAGACACCCTCCTGGGTCCAACGGGCGTCCGAGGCCCGGTTCATCAGCACCACATGCTGCCCCAGATGAGTGTTCCAGTGCACGGACGGCCCCCAGAACGCGTCGGCCTTCGGATCCGACCACGACACCCGCGCCGCGACCGCGGGCTTGCCCCTGCCTCCCAGGCCCGGGGCATCCCATTCAGTCCCGCTCCAACGCCACACCTTCCCCACCGGGGATTCCAAGTCGGCCAGGGCCACCCGCGCCACCTGCACGCCCTGATTGGACAATGGGTCGGTGTACGAAGAGAAGAAAATGTAGGCATGACCTCCCCCACGGTCGATGGCCCAACTGGGATCCCCCACGCCACCGGCGAAGAACTGGTTGGGCGTGTCGCACGAACGCTTCACCCCGTGGTCCTGCAGCACGATCCCCAAATCCGTCCACGTGCGCCCCTGGTCCCTTGAACGCGCCACCCCGATGTCCGGGACGGTGAAGTACTCCCGCCCAGGACATTCGCCGAGGTACTCCTCCCGGTGATAGAGGCCGAACAGGATGCCATCCTCGCGCAGGTGCACCGCCTCGATCCATCGGAGCTTCTTCGCGCCGTCGTCAAACACGCTGGGCACCGGGCCCCCGAGCCGTTCCAGGTCCGGTCCCACGCTGCGGGAGGGCTTCTGATTCGAGGTGAACAGATGCAACTGTCCGTCATGCCAGAAGCATGGCGAATTGCAGTCGGGATCGGCCGGGAACTCCAAAAGGGGTGCCGGC
>JBDKKE010000268.1:0-3637 GCA_039796255.1 Verrucomicrobiota bacterium
CCGAGCCAATGACATACAGCCCCTGCGGCGCGCGCGCCTTCACCTGGCGCACGGCCTGAATCTGCCGCACGACGTCAATGAGCGGATCATATGCAGGCTGGTATCCATCGCTCGGTGGGAACGCCGCCGGCCGCTGCAGATGCGGCGTGTAGTAGGGCGAACCCGCGGTGGTGTTCAGCACCTTGACGCCCAGCTCGCCGCACAGCGCGACGAAGGCGAACGTCTCGGTGAGGTCGATCTCCGTCGGGTTCCCCTGATTCACGCCGAAGCCGTAGCGATACGGCAGGCAAGCGGAGAAGTCCTCCGGGATGCCGGGGCCGAGCTTGCCCGGCTGGGCGCGGGCGGGATCCGGCCGGTGCGGCACCTTGTCGAAGAGGCTTAGCCGCACGCCGAAGTCGATCAGGTTCCCGTCGTCGCGAATGCCCGCGATGAGTTCGCGCAGGATGCGGGTGCGGTTCTCGAAGCTCCCGCCATACCTGCCCGGTCGCGTGTGCGCGCCGAGAAACTCGTGCAGCAGGTAGCCATGGCAGTGCTTGAGATCCACGAAGTCCGCCCCGGCCTCCCACGCCACCCGTGCCGCGCGCACATAGTCCGCGATCAGTTCCTCCACTCCGGCGTCGGTGAACACCTGCTCGTTGCTGGTGACGTTGAACCTCCGGTCCAGCAGCGGGTGACGGAACGCCACACGCGGTTCCCAGCGGGCCTTGTCGTGCGGCCTACAGAAGCGCCCGGAGTGCGTGAGCTGGAAACCGATCACGAGATCATCCGCCGTCCCATAGCGTTCCGCGTGGGCGCCCTTCAAGATGCCCACCAACTCGGCGATGCCCGCCTGGTTCTCCTCGGTGATGATGAGCTGGTTTGGGTTCGCGCGACCATCCGGGCGCACGGCCATCGCTTCCGCCCCGCAAATCATCTTGGCCCCGCTCTCACCGAAGCGCCGCCAGCGTCGCCGCATCTCGTCGCTCACCCCGCCCGTCGTCGTGCCGTCCCAGCCTTCCATCGGGTGGATGACGATGCGGTTGCCGGGACGTTTTCCATTGATTGCCACCGTCGAGGATTCGGCCAGTGGCGAAGGCCCGGCGCTGGGCGCCTCGACAGGAAGCTCGACGCCGAGGGAAGCACAGGCCGCCTGAAACTCCGCCAGCGACTTCAGAGTGCCGAGGCGGACGAACGAAGCGGGGGGCGATGTGCTCATCGGAAGGTTGGGCTCAAACTACTGGGCGTTCCTAGGATCGAGAAGCGCAACCGGTCGGGCCCCCGTTCTGCGAAACGCGGCGGGGCTAGAACCAGAAACGCACGTCGCGTTCGTTGGTGAGGTAGCAGTCCCGGATTTCCTGCAGGCGGCGCCAAGAAACATGGCCGTCCACAAACAGGATGTTGCCGCCCGCGGGCCCGTTGTTCTGCCAGTGGCCGGCCCGGGAGGGCGTCTTGCCCATGCCCATCGTGTCGTTGGGCGCGCTGAAGTTTTTCAGGCCGATCGAGGGAATGGCATCGACGGTCAGCTCGGTCTCGGTCGGCGAGTTCGTGCCCGTGTCGGTCAGCCGGCTGATGAACCGCTTGCCGAACTGGAGTTTTCCCCCGTTCAGGGTCGTCTCACCCTGGCCCAGCCGCCGGCCCAGCCAGCCGTAGCCGATGATGGCATTGGGCCCGCGATTCCACAGCGCCTCGTTGTCGTACTTGATGGTGGAGAACCCCGGGCAATAGAGGATCTTTCGGCGGCCAGCGGTGCTGGTGTTGGTGGAGGCAACGGAATCGATCAGGGCGTTGGCGGTCTCCTTTTTGATGTCCCACAGCCAGGTCCCGGCTTCGGAATGCATCGGCACGAAGTCGCGGTTGTCGCCCCCGTACATGTGCGCGGAAAGCCCCACCTGCCGCAGGTTGTTCAGGCAATTGATGCGAAGCGCCTTGGCCTTCGCCTTGCCGAGGGCGGGCAGTAGCATGCCGGCCAGGATCGCGATGATCGCGATCACCACGAGGAGCTCGATGAGCGTAAAGGCGCGCCGGCGCGCTGGCCGGAACAGGTTCCAGGGTCGCCGTGTTCCGGCGGGGTACAGCGGTTGAGCCGGTTGAATCTGTCCCTCGTGCATTCCTCCATCAGGCCGGCGAGCCCACTTTCAAGATAGAGCGACAGCGGCAGGTTTTGGAAGAATCGCGTCAGGCACCCGAACCAACGCGGAAGCGTTCCCGGTACTCCCGCGGAGTCATCCCGGTCTCCTGCCGGAACTCGCGGCCGAAATGGCTTTGGTCACAAAAGCCGTGCTTGGTGGCGATGTCGGCCAGCTTCAGTTCCGAGTACACCAGTGGATGGCAGGCGAGCCGCACGCGCAGCCGCCGTAGATACTGCTGCGGCGCGAGCTGGAACGAGTCGCGAAACCGGCGTTCCAGCACGCGGGCCGACAGGCCGGCGTGCCGGGCCACCGTCGCGTTGTCCAGCGGTTCGCCCAGGTGCTGGCGCATGAATGCCACCGCCCGGGCCAGGGATGTGTCTCCCGTGTCGGGGAGCTCGCCCCCCTTCGCCAGCCGCCGCGCCACGCCCGCCGACCCCACGATGCGTCCGCACGGGTCGCGGAGCGGCACCTTGTCTGTCACACACCAGACGGCGGTGTGATCGAATCGCCCCACCAGCTCCACGCGATTCACCACCTTGGCGCCCTGGAGTACCCGCTCGTCGTCGAGGCGAAACTGCGTGGCGATGTGCGCGGGCGATAGATCGAAATCAGTCCTGCCCTCCGCCTCGGCGAACGAGGCGAGCGAGTAATCCAGCAGGCAGGTCCGGTTCATCGCCCGGTAACGCCCCGCCCGATCCTTCACCCAAAACTGCACGCTTTCGATGCAGTCGAACAGCGCCAGCAAAGCTTCCCCCGGTCCAAGCATATGGAAGGACTGACATGATCAGAGGCGGAACGGCGAGTCACGGCGCGAATGTTACGGCACTCCACCCCGCGCGGTGGCCAGACTTGGATGAGTCTGCGATAAGCTCTAGAGCACAACCCGCCGCTTTTGCGCCCGCCCACGAACCGAACATTGGTGGAAAGCCCGTGGTTGAAGTCGTGAAGGAGTGAACAAACGAAGCATTGTCGTGGGAATTCCGCCCATCGAAATCACCTGCACTTTACTTACACGTCTTCGTAAGTGCTTGGCAATTGATGGAGCGGGTGAAGGGAATCGAACCCTCGTCACGATACACCTCTTTAAAAGTGCATATTCATTGGCATTTCTGCATGGAAAGTGGGAAGTTTTAGTGGGAAGTCTTCCCACTTTACTGCACAGTGACGGCGCCTCCTGATGGGCGTTTCTATGGCCACCGTTTTCAAGCGCGACGGGTCTCCGTTCTGGTTCGCCTGCTACCCCGACCGGAACGGCAAGACCATCCGGAAAAGCACCAAGACTTCCGACCGGGCTGCCGCCACCCGGATGTCCCTGGAGTGGGAACACGCCGAACAGTCCGCCCGTGAGGGCCATGCCAGCATCGCGACCTTCCAAAAGGTCATGAGCGACATCTCGGAGAAGGTGATGGGGGAGGCCCTGCCCTCGATGTCCATCCGCCAGTATTTTGAGGAGTGGCTGAGCTATCTCCCGAGGACTAATGCTCCCACAACCGTGGAGCGGTACAGCCACACGACGCGCCTGTTTCTGG
>JBDKKE010000269.1:0-2640 GCA_039796255.1 Verrucomicrobiota bacterium
TCGCCAGCCCCTGGCTGGTTCCGTTCCGCCAGTCGGGCTACGCCCGCCTGGCTCCACTCCACCAGCCAGGGGCAATCCTCACCACCCTCAAGCCAAACACCTCATGCCCACTGGGGAATTAATAGTTGTCGCCACAAGGAGAAATAGTTGTCGTTGACGGGGAGCAGGCCCCAAGCAAGCAAGCCACTGTGCGCTACACCGCATAGGGGCGGGCGTAACTGCTGGGCTTGGTCCCTCCCCGGTGATTGCGAGCCGCTGCGGGGCGCGGGCCCGCGCTCTGGGTGTTGAGTCGGCCCGTTCGCCCACGAACTAGTGTTGTCGGTTTCGGGTCGGGCTGAGGGTGGGCTGCTGAAGGTTGGCGGAGAGGGAGGGATTCGAACCCACGGTGGTGTTACCCACGCACGCTTTCCAGGCGTGTGCCTTAAACCACTCAGCCACCTCTCCAACCGTTTAACTGCAACTACTTACATCACTTTTGAAACCCGCAACTTGACGATCTGATACTGCAATCTGATACTGGTTGCATGAAACCGCAAAAGCGCATACCAGCCCCGCCTGCCACGTTGGATGCGTGGCAGAAGACGCCGTATGCAAATTTGGTCCGATACGTTCCATCAGGGAAGTATTTTGCGAGGATTCGCGTGCGCGGCAAGCTGATTCGCCAAAGCCTGAAGACCAAGGTGATCTCAGTCGCCAACCTGCGGCTTGCCGATTTGGAGAAAGCCGAGCGCCTGCTGGCCGAAAATGCCACGGCGGTTGCGGGTGGAAAAATGACCGTCGGGGATGCGTTGAAAACCTACCGCACGCGGCTCCATGGTGATCGTTCACTCAAGCCCCGGACCAAGGCCTATCGCGAGGAGTGCATCAGCAAGCTTCTGCGCACCTGGCCAAAAATCGAGGCCACGGATGTCCGCCTGGTCAACAAGACCGCCTGCCTGGACTGGGCAGCACGGCTGGGCAAGGAGGCCTGCCCGTCAGTTTTCAATCACACGGTCGGCACCCTCAAGCGCATCTTGGAAATGGCGATCGAGACCGGGACGCTTTACGACAACCCCGTCCGATTCATCAAACGGCAGCGGGAGCGCCCAAAGCGACTGCACCTGCCCACCCAGGTTCAGTTCGAGGAGTTCGTGGAGACGATTCAGACCGCCGGCGTGTGCTCCTGCTATCAGGCGGCCGACCTCGTGCGCTTCCTCGCCTTCGGAGGGTTCCGTAAGTCTGAAGCCAGAAACGTCACCTGGGCGGACTGCGACTTCACCAAGCAGGAAATCACCGTGCAAGGAGATCCCGAGACCGGCACCAAGAACAGTCAGACGAGGGTGGTCCCCATGATTCCTGACATGGTGGAACTGCTGACCAGTTTGCGCGCGCGGCAGGAAACCATTGAACCCCAGGCGAGGGTCATGCCCATCGGCGAATGTCAGACTTCGATGGACCGTGCGGCAAAACTTGTGGGCATGACCCGGATCACCCACCACGACCTGCGGCACCTCTTCGCTACCCGCTGCATTGAGAGCGGCGTGGACATCCCGACCGTTTCTCGCTGGCTCGGGCACAAAGACGGGGGTGCATTGGCGATGAAAGTTTACGGACACCTCCGCGACGCTCATTCCAGCGCGATGGCTCAGAAGGTCACCTTTGCCGTCCCCAAGGCTCCCCAGCCGGCCGAAGACGCCGCGAAGCCAGCAGACAAAAAGCGGAAGGCACGCAAGCCCCAGCATCCCTGACAATGGAAAGGGTGCCAGGCTTGCGCCTGACACCCACCGCTTTTCAGCGGAGAACAAGCAGGCCGTCGAAACAGCCTGCCGCTACCATGGGACCATTCTGTTTTCGTTGGAGACGAGCGCGCCGGTCAGCCGTTGTTCACGGTCTTCGCGACGAACTCATCCACCGAGGCGCGCAAAATCATCTTGTGCCTTACGGCGTTCGAGGACTTCAGCAACCCACGATCCAGCAACCGATAAACGGTCTTCTTGCTGAGCCCAAAGAGCTGGGCGACCTCCTCCACGGACAAGAATATCCGCTTTGAAGGATCGATGGTGTCGAGAGGCATTTTACTGTCTCCGGCCCGGGTGCCCGGAGTTGAGCAAGGCCCTTCTCCGTTACCCCAGGCCCATCCCGGCAACTTGCGTTGTCAGGAACGAACCATTCACTGTCACAGCCAACTGAGGCTGTGAAGAAAAGGCCCTGCACCAGGCAGAGCCGCCCCCGGTGTTCAAAGCCGGTGGTCGTGGGCACGATGCTGAGGTTTGGCAGGGCTGACAAGCGATTCTGTGCGAGGAGCGGGTGGCCGGAGTTCAGGTGGTTTGCGTCAGTCGGAGAATTGACCGGCAACGGGTAGTTGTGCGGGCCGGCTTGGACACGATGACGGTGAAGGGAAAAGGATCACACCAGTTCAGCAAGCGCACCTTCCACTCCCTGCGCTACAGCTTCAACTCGGCTTTGGCGAACGCAGGTGTGAGGCAGGAAATCCGCGTCAAGTTCACTGGCCATTCCTCGAACGCGATGAACGACCGCTACACCAAGCTCGACCAGAAGCCGTTGGGTGATGCGATCAAGAAGCTGCGAAATTTGGATGACGAGTGAGGCTGAGGGTTGGAGGAACCGGTCCGTGCAAATCGATCAGCTTCGCGCCGGAGG
>JBDKKE010000270.1:0-2781 GCA_039796255.1 Verrucomicrobiota bacterium
GACCCTGCGTGCCGCGGAACACGACGTCGATGCGGTCGTCAATGATGTCGTGTCCGTTGTCCAGGAAACGGCGTCCCAGGGTGAGAAATCCCAGGGCTGCCATCGGCCAGGGATCCTCCGGTGTGGCCACCTGATCCCCGGCGATCTGTTGAATCAGGAACTGATCGTAGGGCAGGTCGCGGTTAAGCGCGTTCACCACCCAGTCGCGGTAGGTGAAGCTGTGACTGAATCGCCGCTCCTGTTCGAAGACGTATCCCTTGGAATCGGCATAGCGGGCGACGTCCAGCCAGTGGCGTCCCCAGCGTTCGCCGTAGCGCGGTGAGGCGAGCAGGCGGTCCACCACGTGCTCGAAGGCCTTCGGGGAGGGATCGGACAGGAACTCCGCCGTTTCCTCCGGCGTGGGGGGGAGTCCGGTGAGATCAAAGGTGACCCGGCGCAGCAGGGTCCGGCGGTCGGTGGCGGGGAGCGGACGCAGCCCCTGGGAGGCCAGTCGGGTCTGGATGAAATCGTCGACCGCATTCACGCGTTCAGCGGGAGGGACGAACGCAGTCGGTGCCGGCACCGGCGGAGCGACGGGCTTCTGGAAGGCCCAGTGACGCTCGGCAGCGGTCGCCGCCACCGGACCGGATTCACGCGGATCCGGGGCCCCCATGCGAATCCATTCCTCGACGATGGCAATCTGCTCCGCCGTCAGGGGCCCTTGGGCATCCTTGGGCGGCATGGCCTTCACATCCACGGCAGTTCCGCGCAGCACCTGGACGATCAGACTCTGCTCCGGATGTCCCGCCACCAACACTGGGCCGGACGCGCCGCCCTTGAGCAGGTCCGCCTTGGTGTCGAGTCGCAATCCGCCCTTCAGTTTCTCTGCCCGGGCGCTGTGACACTCGTAGCAGTGATCGGCCAACAGCGGTCGGATGCGGTTCTCAAAGAACTCCACCTGCGCCGGCTCCAACGCTGCGGACCGGAGCATCGATGCCGAGAGGATACCCCACAGGAAAGGCATCCATCGGCGGTGGCGTGGTTGGAATTGGCGAACGGTCATCGATTGGCGATTGCTCAAACTCTGGACAGAGTCAGCGCGAAGTCAAAACGTGGGAAGGTCGGTCGGTATTCGACCGAAGTTTGCCCCAGCAACGGTGGCCATGCCGATGCGATGGATTCAGGAGGGCAGGCGCTGGTCTCAGGGTGTCTCTCGGGGAGGAATCAAGAACGGTCTTGGGACCAAAACAAGGATAGCGACGACTCAATCCGCCACTGAAAGACGGAAGTATCGGCCAGTCTCCCTATCGCTTTGATCGACCCGGGTCTCTAGAAGCGGCCCCGTCGCTGTAAGCACCCCGCCCTGCGGTTCCCAAGTTGCGAATGAGCCAAAAACCAGACTTTCCGCAGTCAGCACGCGGTAGCGGCGACCTGCAACAGATGGCCATGCTATGGTCCAGCCACCATTCGGCTCTTCCAGAATCCGCACCGCCAACACCGAATCTGAGCGCGTGGGGTCGGTCCCCGCGGCCAATTCATCGGCATTGGACATTCCGTCCTGATCCAGATCCCCGGAACCCTTTTGTCCGAGCCCGCCGAACCACTCTTGCTCCAGTCGGTCATTCAACCCATCACCATCCGTATCCGGCGGAAGGTTCCACCGGACCGATTCCGGCGCGCCGTTGAAATCCCCGGCCAAAGGACTTGTCGCAAATGTCTGCATCCATAGCTCACCGTTCCCCATGCCAAACCGCCCACGGACTGACCTGGACTCCCACGGAACGCCCGTGATCGGTGACCGCGACGCCAACCGGGTGACTCCAGTGGTTCGATCAACGAGGAAAAGATCGGAGACCTGATTATCATCGTCCGCCACCAGATTACCCGCCGCACTTCGATAGATCAGATGCCGCCCGTCTGGACTGAAGGCTGGGCGGTCTGAATCCCCGTCGGGGACGTCGCCGAAGGCGGTCCGCGAAACCTGGGTTGTTTGCCCGGTCGTGAGATTCATGACGAAGGTCTGCAAGCCAAGATTGCCGTTTGTCGAAGGCCGCGGCGTTCCGGCCATCACACCCGCGAAGGCCAGCCATCGGTCGTCGGCGCTCAGTACGCCATCTGTCGATGTCCGAAACTCTATCGATTGGCCGGGATAGGCGATCGGCACCCACAAACCATCCGAACTCTTCTCGAAGACCGACGGGCCTCCGGTCAATCGAAACACCAAAACTCGCGACGCATCGGTCGTGAGAAGGATCGAGACCACTGCATTCCCCCCGGATAATGCCGGGCTGAGGCGATCCTGGGCGATGGAATAGACGAACGCATTCCCCTGACGAACGAAACCCGCAGTGGAACCATCACCGCTGATGGCCGGAGCGGCACACGCCGGGCCGTTGGCCAGGCTCCGTGCCGAGGCTTCTGTCATGTCGCGGAATACGATGCGGGTCGATCCCGATTCGCGCTGAAGCCAGACGAATCGTTGTCCATTTCGACTCATGGCAAACGTTGCGGCGGCGGCTACCGCTCCGGAGGACGGAAATCCCGAGGGCACCAATGTGGTGATCCCCGAGACCAAATCGCGGCGGAACAAATCCGGGCGGCCATTGGCGTCCTCAGTGACCAGATTCGTTGCTCCACTGATGAACGCGGCGTAGCGGCCATCGTCGGATAGCGCCGGTTGCCCGGAAGGACCGTCCCCGCTTCCCAAACCATCCGCACGGACGCTCACAAGTCGGGGAAAGGCCTCCTGGCGGTCCTGGAGAAACACGTCAGGCGCTCCATTGTCATCCCCGGGCAGGAGGT
>JBDKKE010000271.1:0-6420 GCA_039796255.1 Verrucomicrobiota bacterium
TTTTTTGTGCCGCGCGCGGCGGCGGCACCCGTGATCGCTCCCGCACTGCCACTGCCGCTGCCGCATCGGGTCACGCGGGCGAAGTCCTGCATCTTCCTGTTCATGTTCGGCGGGCCGTCGCAGGTGGATTTGTTCGACTACAAGCCGGAGCTGCAGCGGCGTGACGGGCAGACGGTGGACAACGAGTTTCGCCGCGGGACCAAGACCCAGGCCGTCCTGCAGGCCAGTCGGCGGACCTTCCGTCAACACGGTGCTTCCGGACTGTGGTGTTCCGACGCGCTGCCGCATCTGGCGCAGCACATGGACAAACTGGCGGTGATCAAGTCGCTTTACAGCGATTCCTTCGCCCACGGCAGTGCGGTGCTGCAGATGAACAGCGGACGCATCCTGCAGGGGCATCCCTCGCTGGGCGCCTGGCTCAGCTATGGTCTGGGCAGCCGCAATGAGAATCTGCCGGGCTTCGTGGTGATGCTGGATCCGCGCGGCGGCCCGACCACCGGCGCCCCCAACTGGTCCAGCGGCTACATGCCCGCCGTGCACCAGGGTACTCTTCTGCGCACCACCGGCCAGCCGGTGCTCAACCTGCAGCCGCCCGCCGGACTCAGCCGCGCGGCGCAGCGCCGGGAGATTGACGCCATCAACGCCCTGAACGCGGAGCACCTGACCGCGCATCCCGGGAACTCCGAACTCGCGGCCCGCATTGCCAGTTATGAACTGGCGTTCCAACTGCAGGCCACGGCGCCGGAGGCACTGGATCTCACCCGGGAGGATCCCCGCACCCTGGAGATGTACGGCATCAACGAACCCAAACCCGACTGGCATACCCTGGCACAGGGGCCGGCGCCCTTTGGAAGGCAATGTCTCACGGCCCGGCGTTTGGTTGAGCGTGGGGTGCGGTTTGTGCAGATCTATTCCGGCGGTGGCGCGGCGGGCGGACAGAACACTTGGGACGGGCATCACGGCATTGAGGAGAACCTGAAGCTGCATTGCCCGGAGATAGACCGTCCGATCGCCGCCCTCCTGACCGATCTGGAGCGACGGGGACTGCTGGACGAGACGCTGGTGGTGTGGGGTGGGGAATTCGGGCGCATGCCGGTGTCGGAAACCTTCAACACCGGCGGCAAGACGGGCGGTCGAGACCACAATCCCAAGGGATTCACCTACTGGATGGCCGGAGCCGGCGTGAAGCCGGGCACGAGCTACGGGGAAACCGACGAACTGGGTGAGGGCGCCGCCATCAACCGGCATCACCTGCGCGACCTGCACGCCACCATCCTCCACCTGATGGGACTCGACCATGACCGCCTGACCTATTTCTACGGCGGCTTGAACAACAAGCTCACCGGCGTCGTCGAGACCGAGGTGATCCGCGGAATCCTGTCATGAACCCCCGATCGTTGAACACCACGGATAGAGACGGAGAGGTTTTAACCACGGATAGCGCGGATGGCACGGATAGGGGGAGCGGAGGAGAGAAGTGCTCTTTTCTGAAAAGTTTGGACTCCGGGCTTCGAGCCCTTTCGCCCCCCCAATCACTGCCTCTTCAGCAAGTCTTTCTTGGTTTTCTCCCATCCGTGTTATCCGTGCGGAATCCTGTCATGAATCCCCGATCGTTGAACACCACGGATGGAGAAGGAGGGGTTTTGACCACGGATAGCACGGATGGCACGGATAGGGGGAACGGAGAAGAGAGATGCTCCTTTCAGAGAAGTTCAGACTTCGAGCTTCGAGATCGTTCGTTCCTTCGATCGGTGCACACCGCGGATGGGGAAGGAGAGGTTTTAACCACGGATAGCACGGATGGCACGGATAGGGGGAACAGAGGAGAGAAATGCTCTTTTCAGAGAAGTTCAGACTTCGAGCTTCGAGATCGTTCGTTCCTTCGATCGGTGCACACTGCGGATAGAGAAGGAGAGGTTTTGACCACGGATAGCTCGGATGGCACGGATAGGGGGAACGGAGGAGAGGGATTCTTTTTTAAGAGAAATTTAAACTCCGGGCTTCAAGCCCGTTCCTCCCTCCTGTCACTGCCTTTTCAGCAAGTCTTTCTCGGTTTTCTCCCATCCGTGTTATCCGTGCTATCCGTGGTTAAAACTCCCCTCCCTCTCCGTGGTTTCATCGCTCTCCCTGCGGTTCTCGCTCTCGCGGTGTTTCCCCTCCGCGGTCAGGAATCCGCGGAGTATGGGAACACGATTAGGCCGCTGTTGCAGGAGCATTGCCTGAATTGTCACTCCACCGAGAAACACAAGGGGGATCTCGACCTGGAGCGTCTGGCCGCGCCCGCCGAGGTGCGGAAGCATCCGGAGATCTGGCAGGGGCTGATTGAGCAGGTCGGCACCGGCGAGATGCCGCCCAAGGAGGAGAAGCCGCTGGCCGCCGCCGACCGCGAGCGATTGCTGACCTGGGCCAACAGTCTTCTGGACTCCATTGCGCTGGAGCACGCCGGCGATCCGGGTCCGGTGGTGCTCCGCCGCCTCTCCAACGCCGAGTACACCTACACCCTGCGCGACCTGACTGCATTGGACTCCCTGGATCCGGCCCGCGAGTTCCCCGCCGATTCCGCCGCGGGCGAGGGGTTCATGAACGTGGGCAATGCCCTGGTGATGTCGCCCTCCCTGCTGGTGAAGTACCTCGACGCCGCCAAGGAGGTCACCCGCCACGCCGTTCTGGTTCCCGACGGCATCCGCTTCTCTTCGGGGGTGACCCGGCGGGACTGGACCGAGGAGTTGCTGGGGCAGATTCGGGAATTCTACGCGCGCTACACCGTCAACGGCGGCGGCAGCGCGGTGAACCTGCAGGGAATCAGATTCGACACGCGCGACGGTGGTGTGCTGCCTCTGGACCAATATCTCGCGGCAACCCTGGAGGCCCGAAACGCCCCGTCCGGCATTCCAGAACTGGCGTCCCGACGTGGCCTGAACCCCCGGTATCTCGCTGGACTCTACGGAATGCTCAGTGACTCCACCCCGTCGTTCCTACTGGATCCGCTGCGGACCCATTGGCGTGCGGCCGGGGCAGGGGACACCAACGCGGTGGCGTCACTGGTGTCGGAGGTGCAGTCGTGGCAACGTGCGGTCTGGCGCTTCAACAGCATTGGTCATATTGGCAAGGCCGGTGGGCCCAAGGCCTGGATGGAACCGGTCAACCCGGTGGTGGCCCGGCAGGAGTTTCGACTGAAGTTGGCGGCCCCCACCAACGGACAGGACATCGTCGTGTACTGGGTGGCCGGGGATGCCGGGGACGGTGCGGATCATGACTTCGTGCTCTGGCAGCAGCCGCGCATTGAGGCGCCGGGTCGTCCTCCACTGCCGCTCCGGGATCTGCGCGGGGTGGCCCGCGAGCTGGCGATGCGACGCGAACGAATCTTTGCCTCCACCCGGGCCGCCCTCGCCGGCGCTGCCGAGGCCGCGGCGGCGACGGAATCCGCGGACATTGCGGCGCTGGCCCAGCGCCACGCGGTGGACACCGAATCACTGGACGCCTGGCTGGGCTATCTGGGCATCGGACCCGCGATCCCGCCGCGACTGGACCTGCTCACCAACACGCTGCGTTCGGTGGCTGGACATGATTTTGTGAACGGCTGGGGCTCGGGCGAGACGCCCAGTGTGATGGCCAGCAGCTCCGGTGAATCGGTGCGCATTCCCGGAAACATGAAGGCCCACGGGGTGGTGATGCATCCCTCGCCGACCCTCAATACGGCCGTGGGTTGGCGGAGTCCGATAGCGGGACCGGTCCGCATCACCGCCCAGGTCACCCATGCCCATCCGGAGTGTGGCAATGGGGTCACCTGGGCGCTGGAGTTGCGCCGGGGCTCAACCCGGCAGCGCTTGGCGGCCGGCACGGCGCAGGGAGGAAAACCGGTGGCCATGCCCCCGATTGAGAATCTCGCCCTCCGTCGCGGCGATCTGGTGTCCCTGCTCGTCGGCCCCCGCGACAGCAATCACTCCTGTGATCTGACCGATGTGGAATTGGTCATCCGGAGTACGGCAATCGACGGACCGGAGTGGAACCTCACCCGCGAGGTGTCGCCGGACATTCTGGCCGCCAATCCCCGCCCGGATCGCCTGGGTCATCCGGACGTCTGGCACTTCTACACCGAGGCGGTGTCCGGACAGGACGCCCGTTCCCCGATTCCCGCCGGTTCGCTGCTCGCCCGCTGGCAGGTGGCCGAGTCCGCAGCAGAACGCCAGGAACTCGCCACCGCGCTCCAGACCTTGCTGCTCGCGGGGCCGCCGCCGGCTTCGTCGGGACCTGACGCCGCGTTGTACCGCGAGTTGTCCGCGCTCGGGGGACCCCTGCTTTTCCGCGGGAAGACGCCATCGGAGGGGAATGCCCGTCCGGTCTCTGCGACGGCAAATACCGGTCCGGACTGGGGACTGGATCCCGCGCGCTTTGGACGCCATCCCTCCGGCGGCACGGTGGACCCGGACAGCCTCTGCGTGTTGGCGCCTTCGGTGGTGGAGATTCATCTTCCGGCCGACCTGGTGGCGGGCGCCGAGTTGGTGGTGACCGCGGTTCCCGATCCCCTCCACGGTGCCGGCGGTATTACCCAGCCCGAGGTGACCCTGACCCGTCCTGCGGAGCGGGTGATGCTGCGTCCGGGAACCTCCGCCGTCGCGGCGACTCAGGGCCCGTGGACGGGTCCGCCGGGAGCGGTGGTGAACTCGGCGCCGCTGCTGGCTGCCGACGGAAGTCCGGCGCGGCAGCGTCTGGATCAGGGATTGGACGACTTCCGCCAATGGTTCCCCGCCGCGCTCTGCTATACCAAGATCGTGCCCGTGGATGAGGTCGTCACGCTCACCCTGTACCATCGGGAGGACGCCCCGCTTATCCGATTGATGCTCACGGACGCGGAACGGATGGAGCTGGAACGACTGTGGTCGGAGCTGCGGTTTGTGAGCCAGGACGCGCTGGCGTTGGTGGACGCCTTTGAACAGCTCTGGCAGTACGCGACGCAGGATGCGGATCCCAAGGTCTTCGAGCCCATGCGCCAGCCGATTCTGGACCGGGCGAAGGCCTTCCGCACGGAACTGGTGGAAGCAGAACCGCGCCAGTTGGACGCGGTGCTGGAGTTCGCTGGACGTTCTTTCCGGCGTCCGTTGACGGCGTCCGAAGGCGCTGAACTTCGCGCCCTCTACGCCGAACTGCGGAGCAAGGAGCTTCCCCACGATGAGTCGTTGCGCCTCACCCTGGCGAGGGTGTGGGTGTCACCGGCGTTCCTTTACCGGATGGAGACGGCGCCTGCGGGAACGCAGGCGGGTCCGGTCACCGACTGGGAACTCGCAACCCGTCTCAGCTATTTCCTGTGGTCCTCACTTCCGGACGCCGAATTGCGCGCGGCGGCGGATGCCGGTCGGTTGAAGGATCCCAACGTCCTCGCGGCGCAGTCCCGCCGGATGATGAAGGACCCGCGCGTCCGGCGCATGGCGGTGGAGTTCGCCTGCGCCTGGCTGCACATCCACGGCTTCGACGAGCTGGACGAAAAGAGCGAACGTCACTTCCCCACCTTCGCAGCGT
The DNA here is from genome assembly GCA_039796255.1 of Verrucomicrobiota bacterium. GTDB lineage: Bacteria > Verrucomicrobiota > Verrucomicrobiia > Limisphaerales > UBA9464 > UBA9464. The sequence continues at coordinate 5,518 of JBDKKE010000271.1, forward strand.
TGCGTGGGCCGATGTATGAGGAGGCCATTCGCTACTTTACCGACGCCATCCAGTCCGATGCCCCGGTGACGACCTGGTTCGCCTCGGACCACACCTTCCTCAATGCCGCGCTGGCACAGCACTATGGCATCCCCAACGTCACCGGCGACGCATGGCGTCGGGTGAGTGGCGTGAGCGTCTACGGACGCGGTGGTCTTCTGGGAATGGGCGCGACGCTGTCCAAGCAGTCCGGTGCCTCGCGGACCAGTCCCATTCTGCGCGGTAACTGGGTTTCCGAAGTGCTGCTCGGCGACAAGCTCCCGCGTCCGCCCAAGGACGTCCCGCGCCTGCCCGAGGATGAATCCACCGACACCCTGACCATGCGTCAGCTCACCGAGAAGCACAGCAGCGACCCGCGCTGTTCCGGCTGCCACCTGCGCATTGATGGCTTCGGCTTCGCCCTGGAGGGATTCGATGCGATCGGACGCGCCCGCACCCAGGACCTGGGGGGGCGTCCGGTCGAGACCCATTCCCGCCTGCTCGACGGCACCGAAGTGGACGGCGCCCGCGGCCTGCAGCAATACCTGCTGACCAAGAAGCGGGACGTGGTGCTCCGCCAGTTCAACCGAAAGCTGCTCGGATATGCACTCGGTCGGAGTGTCATACTTTCTGACAAGCCCCTGCTTAAGGACATGCAGCAGCAATTGGCGGCGAACGGCGACCGACTTGGAGTCGCTGTGGAGACCATTGTCCGCAGCTCCCAGTTCCGGGAAATCCGGGGAAGGGAAATGCAATGACCAGAGCTAGCCCGGATATTTCATAGAGGGAGAGCAGAAGGAGTGGAAGAGGTTGATTTCAAGCCGTGGTGGCAAGGGTATTGGCATGGGGATGGCTGAGGTGGAAGGCATGACAGAGTGTGGAACG